>JBFFHS010000041.1:0-32810 GCA_041556855.1 Gammaproteobacteria bacterium | reverse complement strand
CCACCCGCCAGCTTGATCTCCGCCTCGCGCAGCATGTGGATGATCTGCTCCGGTTGGTATCGCTTCCTAGCCATGTCCTGACTCCTCGTTCCTAGTGAAAGTCTCTCTCACCGGGCGGAGTCGTTCTAGGGGGTCAGGTCACTCCCGCAGACGAAATCTGGCAACAATGTGACTCCCATCAACGACCCGGACAATCGCCGGCGCTAGGCTTATTCGGTTGTCTACTCAAACCCTCGTGGGCTGCGAGTGCCCGTGACAAGAAAAGTCTCTCAGCGAGCTCGGTACGGGCATTCCCGATATTCCAAATTAGGGGCTAGCTGGTGTCATACGCGATCCTTTTTCTAGTCATTATCATCGGCGCCGCGGCCTTTTTCTTTTTCCAGCGTTCCCCGCGCCCACCGGAGCGTGCATCGCGCCCACAGGCAGCCAAATCCAAACACCAAGGGGCCTACCGCTGCGTCGTGCTGGCTCCGGGGCTGGAGAGCTGTGCGGCGGCTCAGGCCTTGGCGGGTAGCCGGATCTTGGCCGCCGACGCTCCCGTCTTGCCGGTCGATGGCTGCGAAGAACGGTGCAACTGCTCCTATCGACGGTATCCAGACCGACGTTCGGAGAACCGGCGCCGGGCGGACGACGGCCTCTACGACGACTTCATTTACGCCGGGCAAGAAAAACGGCGGCGCGACCGCCGCGCGACCTAGCGCCAGCACTGCATACAGCGGGTTCTTGGGCCGGCCCTCAACAGCCTGGCACGGATCCAAGGCGCGATAGTCCCCAGAGGTCATACCTGCCTCGTTTCCCAAGCAAACCGCATATCCGATAAACGGTATTGGCCGCGAGTAGCATGTGGGCCAGCGGGAGCCCCGCCCCGTCCCCCGCAGAACCGGCCCGGGCTGAGCGGTATCCTCTCCCGGATTCATCTGTCAACATCCGGTTTGCGCAGAAGGAGTTCATTACCGTGAAGGCATTTGAGATTGGCGACTTTGGCAGGACCGGCAGATTACGCCTGGTCGAGCGGCCGACACCTGAACCGAGAGCGGGGGAAGTTCTGGTCAAGATACGCGCCACGGGCCTGAATGCCCGCGACTTGACCATCATGCAGGGCAATCAGTTCGGTCATCTCATTCCTCCCACGCGCATCCCACTGTCGGATATGGCGGGCGATGTCGTTGTGGTCGGCGACGGCGTAACGGCCGTTCAACCCGGGGACCGGGTGACCATGACGCACTATTGGCGGTGGCTGGAGGGCGCCTGGCACGAGTCCATGCGCGAAGAAGATTACGCCATGACGCTCGATGGGTTTCTGGTCGAACAAGCGGTCGTCCCCGCCGCACCGTTGATAAAACTCCCAGATAGCATCAACTACGAGGAAGCCAGCACTCTCCAAAGCGCGGGCCTGACCGCGTGGAACGCCATTGTCGAAAATGGTCGGCTACAAGCCGGTGAAACCGTGGTCACCCTCGGCACGGGTGGCGTCTCGGTCTTTGCCATGCAATGGGCAAAAATGAAAGGCGCGCGGGTCATCGTCACCTCGTCCAGCGATGAAAAACTGACTCGTATGAAGGCGCTGGGCGCCGACTTCGGTGTCAACTACGCCCAGGACGCCGCCTGGTCGGCGGGGGTCATGAAATTCACCGACGGCCGGGGCGCCGACCTCATCGTCAACAATGTGGGCATTGCCGAACTCGACCAATGCCTGGAAGCCGCGGCCTCCGGTGGCCGCATCATGCATGTTGGGGCGAACCCCGTCTCACCTGATCGCACGGCCGTAACCCCCGAGATTCCCAAGCGGATGGGGCTGCTGATCATGCGCGATCTGACGATCAAGGGAATCATCGTCGGTAGCCGTGAGATGTTCGTGCGCTTGATCGAGCAGATGGCATCTCACAATATCAAGCCGGTCATCGATCGCGTCTACGACTTCGAACAGGCCCATGATGCGATTCGCTACATGGCTGGCGGGCGAAAAATTGGCAAGGTGGTTATCCGAGTTCAGTAAAGTCCAACCGCGTGTGCTGTCGACCTGACAAGCCTTTGCCGCAGGTCGGGAGTCCAACAGTAGCGTGCTAACTGGCCAGCCAAGCAAACAAAAGCTTCATCTGTATACTTTGCGTGCTCAACCCGCGGTTGCGTCCAATGGCGCGTGACGGTGGGTGTCGCAGAGAACACAACCACCGCGGAGGTAGGAATGGGCACCGTTGACAGTCGAGCTGAGATCGAGCAAGTGGTCCGCGATTACGAACGCTGCGTGAACCAGGGGGATCTCGACGAGCTGCTTGCTTTGTTTGCTGAGGATGCAGTGTTTTATGATCCAGTCGGCTGGATGGAAGAGTTTGCTGACGTCGCTGAGCCCCAACCGGGTGGACTGCAGCCCGCGTTCATCGGTCGCGAGAACCTGATTCAGTTCTTCACGCGCGTCGGGCAGGCCTTCCCTGGCCTCCATTTCACCGTGAAGTGGATCTTTGTGTCCGAAAACCCCCAGGGAGCGGCGTTTGAGTGGCACGGATACTCTGAGCGCGGCGGCCAGGTGTTAGAAGTGCGCGCGGTAGATGTCTTCGAGATTGCTGATGGGAAGATCACCGCGGTCCGTGGCTACATCGCCAACCCAGACACTTTTGTGTACAAGGACGCCACTTGATAGCTCGGCTGGGCTTACCGTTGAGCTAGATGCGAATCGCCCACCTGCGCTGCTCTTGTGATTCATTGCCAACACCTGGCTGGGTGCGGAAGTAGGTCCAGGAGCAATCGAGCGCTGCCAGCAGCCTTTCGAGCCGGCTAATCCGAATCTCATCGGGCTCGCTCGGGCTGGCCTCCAACTGAGCCAGCGCGGCAGCGTGCCGTTCTGCGAGCACCTGAAGTTGCAGATCAGCTTCCCGCGAAGCCAGCTCGCCGCGCGCAATGGCTTGTTGAGTCCATTGCTGCAGCTGTCGGCAACGGGCGCGAATCATCTGCTCCAGAGCAGCAAGCTCTAACTTCGCAGTCTCCTCGCAAGCCTGGTGATACGCCATGGGGCCAGCCTTTGCAGCGCTTGTGTGAGGCTGGTTGATGCTACATGGATGGCACGCTCAAAAAGAGCAGACACGCAAGCTTTGCAGGAGATGAACTGTGACCCCGTTCAAGTTTTTGACCCATACAACCCCGCCAGCGGACGGGTACGGCAACCGCGATATCTAAGGATCAACCCGCCCCAGCCGACTCCTGGCCGGCCACATAATCCGGGCGCACAGCATTAGCGGCGGCAGCGCATGTGCTGCGGCGAGTCCCAGCGCTGGAGAAGCGATGACGCAAACTCCGCCCACCGAAGCTTCAATCCCCCGGACCGCCTGCTGATGCTGGCTGTATCAGCGTATGCAGCACGCCGTGGGGCGCACGAACCGATGCGGCGATCACGGAGCCGAGAGGCTCCAGGCCAATTTCCGCGACCGGCGCCAGCACCCGAGCGCCCGCGTCGCGGCATCGCAAAACCGCCTCCGCCACATGGGGAACCCGCACTATCACGCCGGCCAACCCGCGGCGGGGCAGACGGGCGTGCTCGGCCAGCGACTGGTAGGTCCCTTCGGGGAGACCGTAGTGAATAATCCCAAGATACGGGCGTTGCCGCGTCACGCCCATGTTGATGGCGCGAATATGCAGCGGGTCGCGCGCACCCACCAGATGCTGAAAGCTGGTGTCGGTAATCTCGTACCGATGAACCTCACGGAAACCAAGACTTTCGTAAAACCGGACCACGGCGGGCTGATCACGCACGGGCGCAGACACGCTATGAACTTCACTGACCAACCGATCACTGACGGTGACGAACTTCGCCACGAATTCCCGGGAACCTGCCACCAGCGCGCAAACCACGTCATCCGGCCCCCACAGATGGGCCTCTAGCACACGGCCGTTAGCCGTGTCGTATTCGGCGATCTCGTTCTTTAAAGTAAATCCCGCCCGCTCAAGGCGGGCGCGCGCGCCTGAAAAGTCAGCCGTAAAGAAATCGATGACCTTCAGGGCATCGCAGTCGTACCCGGAGGCTGGATCACGGATGGTGCATGGTGATGGCGGATCAAACTGCACAACCCAAATGCCGTAGCGCGTGCCCGGCGTTTGAAAGTAGCCGACATGGGCCTGGTCGACGCCCTGTACACCCCAAAGGGCTGCCATTTCCGCCCTGTTCAGTCGCTGCCTTGCGGCTTGCTCCATCCCGAAGGCCTGCGTCAGCAGCCGCTGCCAGGTGTGAAGTTCGCCAGTCGATACAATCGGCCCCAGAAAATCCATGTCTTCCATTGGGGTTGACTGGTAGCAGCTACGCTTTGAATATCACCTGGAGCGCGCCCGATCCGGGATTGCGCACCGTGAACGCCTCAACATCGCCGAGACCCGGCACAGCGTAGCTCCCCCGTGCCGCATACAGGTCTGCACCAACCTCAGCGCTGGCCTGCTCCGCTTCGTCCAAATCATTCACCGCGAACATCTGTGCTATGTAGCCGATGTTCGGCGCATGGGCTCTCGGCACCAGGTCGTCGCACTCATAGTTCAACGGCATGGACAGTGCCACTTTACCGAACATGTCGTTGCCCTGAATAAATTTGACCGCAGTCCTGGAATTCTCGGGCAAACGCAAAAAGTGATTCTGCTCCTTCAGGTCCATAACCTCGTCGATCAGCACACCGGACTTAAGCACCCTCTGGTAGAATTCCACCGCCTTATCGATGTCCTTGACACAGTGGGATGTCGTGACCACCGGTGTGAAACCAGTGGGTGTCCGGCCATGCTTATCGACGTAGGCACGCATCTGCCCGACGCGGGTGTTCGGGTCCGCGGTCGCCAACTCAACCAAATTGATAGACACCGTGTCCGGACCGTCGAAAATCACTTCGATCGGCGCGCCGGCTCTCTCGGACATCTCATAACTGGTGGGTTCAGACCAAAACCGATAGCCGTGGCCCTTGAGCATTTCCGTGTCCGCGGCAATGTCGTCGGTATAGAAATTCAAGTTCACCAGGCCGTAGGCCCGCGGCGTGTCGTCACTGCGGATTTCTTCCCGACCCTCGGCGTGGAAATCAAGCAACAACACACGACCCACGGGATAACCGGGTAGCTCACAGAATACGGCATCCGCAGCGGCCCCTTCCGGCAAATGCCACAACCTTTCAAATTCCGGACCCGACCAGTTGACCTGATTCTGAGCCGTCAGTCCGATCAAGTCCCGATAGAAATGCAGCGAGGCCTGCATATCGGCGACGCCGATAACGGCCACGCTAAGTGGACTGCCATTCGGTGCAATGATATCTCCCATCTTGCTAGTCCTCTCGTGTTGGATCGGTGATTGTCACGCCAAACATCGCACAGGGTACGCTCACAGGCCGCCGTTTTCACTGGCAGCAATAGATGGCACCATCCCGGTTCCAACTCCAATCTACCACCGACTGTCCTCAGAAACGCACTAAAGTTCGTGCCCAGCCCCATGTCACATACGGTCGGGACCATTCTGGTATTGGTTGGAAAACTGACGCCCGCCTAGCGAATCTCTCCCGCGACTGCTCGGCTCTCGCTTTGCACGAATCGCCCGGCAAGGATCTCTGAGGCTGTAGAATCAGATACGCGCAGTTGGCTTGGCGACGCGCTGTTCGGCTTCTGCTTTTCGGGAGCGAAACAGCGATCTTAGGCGTGATGCGAAGTCGCCAACGGAGCGGATTTGTGACGGATCAGTGGCTGGAAAACGCGTTGGGGCCCTTGTCCCCTGCGCCGAAGTCGCAAGGCAAGGCTAGCCCGCGCCGATCAACAAGGTCGACTCCGCATTAGCCATCTCACTGCGCTCTCCCTGCGCTAGCACAATGCGATGCCACGTCGGCTTGATCCCCAGCAGGCGCTGTGCTGTCCTACCAGGGAGAATGACCATCTGATCCTTAGTCATGGGAAGGCGTTGCCAGCGACCTTCGGCCCATATCTCGGTATGCACGTTGGACCGGTCAGCAATAAGCCCTGAAAATACGCGCGGGTCTGTATGCGCGTTACCCAGGATGATATTGTCGCTGCGACCCAGTTGGAGGCCCAGCGCGCGAAGCAAACACTCTGGTGCAAACGCGGCGGTGCGGGCCAACAGAGGATATCTGCGCAACACCGCAATGAGGTACTCCGCTGCGCCTGGCCCTGATTCCAGGCGGTGGAACAGACCATGTCCACTGCCCCCCCCATAGGCTTTGGCCACCATGGCTATCCTTCTACCCAGTTCCTCAAAGCTCGACACGTATCGCAGCCGATGGACTGCCACATGGTCGCTCACCGTTCGGGCTGAAAATGATCCCAGCACATCCGATGCAACTTGCCACGCGAGGCCGAGCACCTTGCGATCCAAGCGATATTGCCTCTCGCCCGTATAGAAGGTCTCTGGGGAACAATCTATCTCATCCGATCCGGCTCGCCTCTGAATCGCGATTTTCCGCGCGATGTAAGTAAGATGACCCGGCCGAGCATGGATGGAATCACCGACTTCGTCCGCGAGCGATAATCCCGGGACAAAATTTCTTTCCAGATCTAAAACCGATCCATCCCAAGGTAGTACCTCGTCATTCGACCCTCGGCCGTTGCCATGGTCAAAAGCGACCAGCCGAGACCACAACTCGGCGATTCGTGAGTCGTTCTTCAGAACGATAGCCGCGGCACCACGCTGGAATGTATCGGTAATGGAGCCCGAGCGCAGATCGGCTGGTTCGATGTAAGTGATTGACATCCTTTTCAAGCCCTTCCATTCGAACAGACCCGCAAGCGCCTGTTCCCCGATGTCGCCCAACGGCGGCAGGCAAAAAAGCCACCACGAGGGGTCAGCAACGGGCAGACTTAATGAATGCGCCAGTGATTCCTTTTCCGCGCACCAAACTCAAATGGCTGCAAGAGGACTACCAGTAGCAAGATGCCTATTGCGCCTAACCCCAACCCCAGCATGACGACGCTCAAACCCTTTTGTTGTTGTTGACCTAAATTTTTTCCGAAAAAAATATTAAAAGCAAGACACTATGTCACATTCCTCGAAATATTTTTAATATCTGAAAGGGGTATTTTCTGAGGCTCGCCGGGTCGGGCCGGATCGTACGCGCCGGCACAGCACGTTCACGATGGGGGGCACGGTTTGAATGTTCAGAGACGAGTCAGCGCTGCTCAGATAAAGCCGTTTGCTGTGTACCCCCTGCGCAAGATCTTGGTGAATCGCGTTGATTCCACGCCAAAAGGCGTAATCCAGCCTCTTCGGGCTGAACGGTGGTGTTGTTAGCGCATGAGGCGCTCAATTCGGAGAGACCCTTCCAAACAGACAGCGTTGCTCGGCCAGTACCCGCGCCTTTCAGCGTCATATGCGGCCTAAGATTTGAGTCACTCAGTGCTCAAATCTCGTCTCCAGCTTCTCAAGCTCAGCAATGCCCTCGCAGCCGGACGAGAGCGGAATGTTCCGCGCGACGGTAAACCGTCATATGTCGGCCTCAGCCAGAATTATGCCTGGCCTTATATTCCGCATAACCATCACGGAAAGTGGTCCAGCTGCCGATATCAAAGATCTCGGGAGTCTGTTGCTCCAGGGAGCGCCGCGCGCCGCCAGGCAGGTCTTCAATGCGGTCCAACTTGGTCCCGTAGGCACGACCATATGTGCGCCCTTCGTATCCGCCCATGCCGATCCAAGGCCCCCAACTCACCAGGTTCTGGAACTGACAGAAGGCGGGTACGTTGAGGCGCTCCGGATCCACCGCGTCGGCTACTCTCGCGCCATGGACAAACATGGAATCCCAGTAGTGGGTCTTACCCGGAGACTCCTTTGGCCAGGTTTCAGCATCGAAGGCGCTTGGAAAGGAAAAATGGGATGCGGTCGGAATAAACAACATATCGCCAATGACCTCCATGCGCAGTGCTTCCGGCTTAAGCGTGGCTTGGGGACCGGTCTGCACGCCGTCCGCGCCAATGCGCACGTCGAGCGGGCCGCCGACGAACGGCCACACCTCGCGGGTCTCGCCGGTGATGGGGTTCTCCCACCGCTCCAAGGGCTCATCCGTATCAAACCGGCAGTAGGCACCGGACTCGTAGGTGGTGAAGGCGTAAGTCTCTTCATCCAACGGCTTGCACACCCTCACGTTCAGATTGTTCATGGTGTACAGCGGTATGAGGTTATTGCCGTTCATATAGGCATAAAGATGCAAGCGGTAAAAGGTATATACGACCTCCTCGCCAGCAGAGCCCACCACCTTGGCGCGCAGCCGGGCGCGCTGGCGTGGATCATCCAGCTCCAGTTGGCCTAGAGCGGCCCGGGCGCCCGGCTGCGCCGCCGCCAGAATGATGCCGCCCGTTCCCACCAGGGCACTACGGCGAGTCAGTGTGGGCATCGTCGTCCTCCACAATCAGTTCGGTTTCTCCATGGCACCGCCGGCGCAACCGGCCGTGGCCTTCTTCAGGAGCGCAGGTCCTTCCAACATGACAGCAAAGAACCATGGGTAAAATCCAGCGCAATCCCTCCTGAGCAGCCCCGAAAGAGTTCGAAAAGGCAGCCAACGGCGCAAATCCCCACCACCGGACCAGCGCGTGCTGGCAGCTCGGTGCGGGAACCGCTCATGCCGCCAAATGCCGATGCTGTGACCGCGGCTGCCGCCGTTTGTCATTCACAGACGGGCAGGGCTAACATGCCTGCAGAGCCCCGGCGCGCCCGCGGTTTGCAAGGTGGCGTAGCTCGGCGACGGTCTCGAGGGGGAAACATGGCCAAAGACAAGCACAAGACCGACCCAGGTCGGCGCAAATTCTTACGCAATGCGGCACTTGCCGGCGCGGCAACTACGCTACCGACGGCTGCTGCCACGGCCGGCCAGCCCAATACCACCGCACCGCCCGCTGGGGCGCAGGAGGAAACTGTCCGCGGACTGTCACCCCCCAGCGTCCAACAGATGGCCCGGGAGGCGGCAACGCCGGATCAGGTAGAGCAACTGGCGGGTGGTAGCAAATCGGCAACGGCAACGAGCTTCGGCTCAGACTTCATGATCGACGTCATGAAGTCGCTGAAGCTGGGATATGTGTTCTCCAATCCCGGATCCAGCTTTCTCGGCCTGCATGAGTCCATCACGGTCTACGGCGGCAACACCACGCCGGAATTCATCACCTGCATGCACGAAGAGTCGGCGGCCGCCATGGCCAATGGCTATTACAAGGCAGCCCTTGAGCCTGCGGCCATCATGTGCCACGGCACCGTCGGGCTGCAGCATGCCGCCATGAACCTGTACAACGCCTGGTGCGACCGCGTGCCGCTGATTGCCATACTGGGCAATACCATTAATGCGACGGATCGCATGGGAGGTACGGACTGGCGGCATTCCGCCCAAGATCCCGTTGCCATGGTGCGCGATTTCACCAAGTGGGACGACCAGCCGATGTCCTTGCAGGCCTTTGCTGAATCCATGGTCCGCGGTTGGAAGATTGCCACCACGCCGCCGATGGAGCCCGTCGCCTTGGCCGTGGACAGCACGCTGCAGGAAATGGAGGTAGAGGACCGGGCCAGTCTGACGATTCCCCGCTTCACGCCATCCCAGCCGCCCCAGGGCGAGCTCGGCGCCGTGCGCGAAACCGCGCGCCTGCTGGTCGCTGCTGACAACCCGCTCATCATCGTGGATCGTGTGGCGCGCACCCCCACGGGCATGCGCTTGCTGGTGGAACTGGCGGAGCTGTTGAACGCGCCCGTCATCGACCTGGCCAGCCGTCAGAACATGCCCAACACCCACTATCTCAATCAGACCCGTCAGATGGGTTCGCTCATCCGGGAGGCCGACGTTATTGTCGGGCTGGAGGTCACCGACTTCTGGGGGCAGGTCAACGCCGTAAACCGCGCCACGATGACCTCCGCACCGCGGGTTGGCAAAGACGTAAAGCTCATCACCATCGACGTAAATAACCTCTACCTGAAATCCAACTACCAGGATTTTCAGCGTTATGCACCGGTAGACCTGTCCATTTCCGGCGACGGTGAGGCAACGCTGCCAGCGCTCATCGACGCCGTGAAACAAGCGCTTAAGCCCGGACGCAAGCGCGCCATCGCGGGGCGAGCCGAACGGTTCCGCAAGATGCACGCGGCCTCCTATGAAGAGTCTCGCCAGCTCGCTGCCTACGGCTGGACCCATAGCCCGGTTAGCACAGCGCGGATGTGCACGGAGTTGTATGCCCAGATCAAGGACGAGGATTGGGCCCTGGTGTCCGTGGGCGCCTCGGAGCGCTTTATCAGCCAGTGGCCGCACCGGCTGTGGGCATTCGACGAGCACTACCGATATCTGGGCGTGGGCGCCGGCGGCGGCGTGGGTTATGGCTTGCCCGCTGCGGTGGGGGCGGCGCTGGCCAACAAGGCGTTGGGACGGCTGTCCGTGAACATCCAGTGCGACGGTGATTTCATGTACGCCAACGGTGCCCTGTGGACCGCGGCCCACCACCGCATCCCGCTGCTCACCGTGATGCATAACAACCGTGCTTACGCCCAGGAGACCATGCTGGTGCAGGGCACCGCAAACCGCCGTAAGCGTGGCGTTGACAAGTCGAAGATCGGCACGGTGATCCAGGATCCCAACATCGATTACGCCAAGCTCGCAGAGGGCATGGGCGTCTGGTCGGCCGGCCCCATCGAGGACCCGGATGAGTTGGGGCCGGCGCTCGCTGAGGCTGTGCGGGTGGTCAAATCGGGTTATCCCGCACTTGTTGATGTCGTTACCCAGATGCGCTGAGGGAGCCTCATGAAAACGCGACTCTTTTTTGTAATCACAGTGGCGCTCATGCTGGCCGCGGGTTGGGCGTCCGCTCAGGACGCCACGCCGTCCGCGACCCGGGGGCAGGAGACCTACATGCGCGTTGGTTGCTACCAGTGCCATGGCACCAACGGCCAGGGCAACGATGCGGGGCCCGCGCTGACACCCAAAACCCTACCGGCCGTGGCCATGGCGGCATTCGTTCGGCTCAATCCGGGCCGCATGCCCGTCTATCCCCAGGAGGTTCTGTCCGATGCGGAGATTGCCGATATCGTCGCCTTTCTGCAGTCCGTGCCGCCCCCGCCGGACGCCGATAGCATCGACCTGTTGAGAGATCTGAAGCAGACCGATTGATGGCGGCGGCCGACGGCATACGCTGGCTGGCCGTGCTGCTGGCCGCGCTGGCGGCCACCGCAGCGTACGGCCAGGACACGCTCACCCTGGGTCGGGAGGGCAATCGCTGTGCCGAGGATGCCGCCTGCTTCAACCGCATTCACCCCCAGATCCCCATGGCCGCGCGGGCGGCGCCGGGACAGACAATCCTGTTCCGCACCCGCAACGCGGGCGATGCACAACTGGACCCGGCCAGCAGTTATGAGGATCCGCGCCCAGGTCCACCACCCTTTCCCGGCGCCGTTCATCCACTCACGGGTCCCGTGTACATCGAGGGCGGCGAGCCCGGCGATGTGCTCGCAGTCACCATCCTCGACATTGCGCCCGGCGCCTTCGGGTTCTCCCTGATCGGCGGCATCGGCTTCGTTTCCGATCAGGTGGCGGGACCGGCCCGGGCCTTGTGGCGCCTGGATCGCCGCGAAGCCACCAGTCCGGACATTCCGAGGGTACGCATTCCCAACGCGAGCTTTCCGGGCATTATCGCGACGCTGCCGAGCGTTGAGCGGCACGCACGGATCATGGCCCGCGAGAACGCCCTCGCCGCTTACGGCGGCGCCGTAAGCCCGCCCAATCCGGTGAATGCGGTGCCCGCGGCGCTGTGCGGCCCCGAAGGCGCCAGGACCGACGAATGCCTGCGCACCGCCCCGCCGAGGGAACATGGCGGCAATCTGGATATCCGTTATCTGGGCGTCGGCGCCACCATCTACCTGCCCTGCCAGATTGCCGGCTGCGGCCTCGCCCTGGGCGACGCCCACTTTGCCCAGGGTGACGGCGAGGTTTCCGGAACGGCTATCGAGATGGATGCTGACATCACGGTCACCACGCGCCTGATCAAGAACGGGCCCGCGCTTGCGCGGGGGCCTCACTTTGAGGGTCCCGCCCGACTGCTCGACATTCCCTCCCGGCGTTTTTACGCGACCACGGGTTTCCCGCTGAAGCGGGCCGGGGAAGTACCGCCGGATATGGTCTATCTTGAATCCACGCGGGTCGCGGGGCTTGAGAACCTGTCGAAAGACATCTCGCTGGCAGCCCGAAATGCGCTGCTGGAGATGATCGATTACATGGCGAACAACCACGGGCTCACTCGCCAGCAAGCCTACATGGTGGCCAGCATCGCGGTGGACCTGCGCATCGGCCAGGTGGTGGATGCGCCGAACGTGGCAGTCGCTGCGATTCTGCCGCTGGACATTTTTGACCCGCGGTGACCGTCCGGGTCAACTCGGCGGCTACAGCCACCGCGAACCCGCCCTCCATCGGCACGGTACAATCCCGCAGGTGTCCCCAGCGGGCGAGGCAGTGAACTATGACTTCCGCATTCATCAACGATTTAATGGTCAATCGTCGCGAAGCCCTCACGGCACTTGGTGCCCTGTCCCTGACAGCGCTTAACCCCCAGCCGGGAGTGGCAGCGCCCTCCTCCGCAACGCCAACGCCCACCGGCCGGATCGATTACAGCGACCCCAAAGACAACCTGACGGCCTTTGCCAAGATCTGGTCTTCCCTGGATGAGCCGGTAATCGGCTGCTTCCATGGCCTGATGTACGTGCGCACCGGCACCAATCGCATGATTCCGGTGTTCGGCTATGAGGGCACAGGCGTCCTGCAGGCACGCTGGGAACCGGACGGCACCCTGACGCGACGCTCCCGGGAAACCGGCTATTTCACGGACCTTGCAACCGGCGAGGTGCTGGAGACCTGGCACAACCCGTTCACTGGGAAGACCGTGCCCGTCTACCACTTTTACAACCCCCAGCTTGTGCGGCCCATGGATACGAAGATCTCCCTGTTCCACTTCGGCAAGGAGTCTGATCCACCCACGATGATGAACGAGGGCACCGTATTTCCTGACAAGACCGGTCAAATACCCTTCGTGCTGCCCTTCCAGCACTACGGCGACGATCTGCTGTTGAGCTGGGATTACACCCACGAATACACCAATCCGGTCACCCCCGCGGGTTGGCCCCGGTCGTCGACGGGTCCGCGCATCTCACCGTCGGAGCATTTCACGTTTCATATTTCCAAGTCCGAGCTGGAAGATCCGGGTTTGCCTTCGGCCCGTTTCGTGGCGGGCTTCTCGCGGATTTCCCAGTGCTGGCCCTGGATGCAGATGGGCGGCAGCGGCATGGAGGACGCTCAGCTGTTCGGCCGAATGTTCAGCCACAAGGGCCTGCCCGGCACTGCGGAGGTGCGGCCCAAGATTCTTGCCTACATCGAGAAACACGCACCTGAGTACCTCACCCTGCCGGATACGTGGGAAATGGAGACCTTCCGGGTGGATACCTGGTCTGCCTATGCAGCAGACGTCGCGCCCGAGAACCCGGACTACGACTGGGTTGAGAAACGTCCGCCCGGCATCGCCGGGCCGCCCACCGGCGCCGGCGCGTCCGGCTAACCGCTCGCGGGCTGCGGGCGCGCGGTCGCCCCGCTTGTGGCCGGCTCAACCGGGCCCCGAGGGCCCGGCTGAGCGACCGAGGCTATGTCTTGATGCCGATGAAACGCGGCCGCAAGCCGCGCTGCTTGGCCAGCTCCACGACCTTGAAACCAGCCTTCTCCATCTCGCCGGTGAAATCCACCTGCATCCAGTCCAAATACCAGTCCTCGTGGTTCCAACGATAGTTGTACCAGAAGGTGAATTTGGCGTGGGCCGTTTGCAGCGGGTCGTTGGCGTCGGTTGGTGAGAACACGCCGCCGGGACGCAGCACCCGATAGGTCTCCCGGATGATCTCGCCTGCCGCTTCCTTGGTGACCTCATGGAACAGCAGGTTGGACGTCACGATGTCGAAATGATTGTCCGGGAAGCCCGTCTCCTCACAGAGCCGCTGGGCAAAATTGACTTCCACACCCATATCCACCGCTTTCATGTGGGCATAGCGCACCATCGGACCGCCAATATCGATACCCCACACCTCCGCGTCAGGGAAACGACTTTTCATGGAGGTGGCAAACTGGCCAATGGACGTGCCCTGGTCGAGGATCCGACGCACCTTGCCATCCTCCGGCGCAACGGCCGCCGCCGCCATGCGCATGTGCACGCCGTCCTGGAAGTTGGTGTCCACATAGGCACCCAGATCCGTGCCCGCGTGATACATGTGGCCTGCGAACGGATCGCCCACATAGCCACCGGGCATGGAGTGGATCTCGTGGGTGGTGTACTTGGGCAGGTGCATGCTCGGATTGAGCTCAAGAGTCCCCGGGCCCATCTGGTCGGCGCGCGCCATCTCCGCGAGAAATTCATCCTCCAGCTTGTGGTATTCCCGCTGCAGCATGGCGTACTTGAGTTTCTGGTGGCTGTGACGGGCACGTCCGGTCATCGCAACCACAGGATCCTTCTCCAGCAGCGCCACCGCCTCTTCCCAGGGCATATCTTCCTGGGGACCGATACCGTTCTCCTTGAGAATCTGCTCAATGCGAACGGCTGCCGTCTTCTCTAAAGTCTGCAGCCGCCAGACATAAAGCCCGGCAAGAAAATTACCCTTGCTCTCCATATCCAACCTGGGGAAACGCACATAGATGCCATCCCGCCCCCGGACATCCATTGTGCGGGCGTCGGACCCGGTCGCAGCAACGGCATCGTTGAGTTCCTTGGCTTCCGCGCGACTCTCCACGAGCGCAGTGGACGCCACAGCCGCAGCGGCGGTAAACAGATCGCGACGTTTCATCATGGGAAACAAGCTATCGTTGCTCATGGCGATCTCCTTTATTTACGTTTTGAGTCGGACAAGTTGGGTGGATGCAGGGATGAGCCATACATGATGTCGCCCGACTCCCGGAACGGATCATAGATCTCGGCAACGAATTCGTCCCGCTCCGCTTTCAGTTGCTCCGCCTCCTCGGCCGTGGGCAAGTACTGCTCGATCATCTCCCGGGTGATGGAGTCGTTCTTCTCAAGCAGCAACTCCACGATGCGCAGGCGGCGCTGCACCGTCCAAACATGGGAACTGATCGCGGTCAGGGCGGTGAATAGACTGTCGATCATCGGATCGCCGTGGAACACGGCGCGATCGTAGTCTGCTTTCACGTAGTCGTGGGTGTGGTCTTGCAGCGCGTCGCGCAGCGGTGTGTCAGCCATATCTGCTCCCCCAAGATGGCCTGAACGAATCCTGATGGAAGCTACGCCCGAAACAGATCAAACACAAGAGCATCGGACACTCCTGTGATAGCTTTATTATATATTTCTGTAGGTTATGGGTTTTTTCTCGAATTTGTATCATTCCAGGCGCCGCGCGCCGCGCTATCCTCGATCCGTTCCGCCTTATCTGCAGGCAGTAGATCCGGCGTCCGCTGCTGAATGCCGAATAAATGGCCCTCAGGATCCACCGCGTAGGTCAGAATACCGCCGGTGATCTTGACCGTATTCACGATGTGAACCTGCATCTCGCGCAGACGCGCGGCCAGCCTGTCATGGTCGTAGACGCGCAGGATCCACACGTCAGGCACTTCCGCGCGATCCTGGGGCGGGTTGTGGCGGTGGCCGCCAGCCCGCAGCTCGAGTTCGACCCCTCGACCCAGGTGTAGCAACGCGCTCTGGGACGATACCGCGCCTATAGGAAGCAGATTGAGAACCCGCGTGTAAAAGGCGGCCAGCTCGCCCGGATCTGCGACCCGCAAGACGATCCGACCGATCCCTGCCATCTCCGCGGGCAAGGACGGCACGCCGGGGAGCCCGGGCATCGGCTGCAGCGGCGGTGCGGGTTCCGCCTCCAGGGAACGCAAACCCAACAAACGCCCCTGGGGGTCCACCAGCGTGGCGCTGGCCGGCGGCCCGGCCGTTTGTGCAATCAGCGAAGCCCCGGCACTGCGCATTCGACTCAGCGCCGCTTGGAAGTCACTGGTGCGCATTATCGGAGAAAGTTCTGCGGCCCGCGAGTCAGTGCCCGCACCCGCGGTCAGCGTGGTGATCTCAAACATGGTGAGGTCACCGGCCCACAGCATCAGTGCGCCCTTGGGCGAGGGCCCACGGGGCGCGGGCAATCCCCACGCGGCCTGGTAAAAGGGCACCAAGTCGGCCGGGGGTACCGGTACGCGGCGAACGATCCAACCCAGTCCCTGGATGCCTAGCTCCTCGGACGTTGTCACGCGCGCACACCTCCCGTTAGCCATGGTTGCCCGATGGGCCTGCGCGCCGCATCACGGCGGACGCCTAACTTTGCCCAAACCCCAGGCGCGCCCGGCTTCTTTCGTAAGGGCAAATAAGATCCTGCCCGGGCCGATGGCTCGGGCAGGTCTGCTGCGACGTTAATAGCGCCCCGTCAGACTGACTTGACAGCGTGGCGGGCGCCGAAGCCGAACATCACCGGCTTGGTATCACGGTTGATGGTGAAACCGGCCTTCTCGATCTCAGCCTCGAAATCGAATGCCACGAAACCCGGGCTCCAGGGCTCGCAGTTCCAGCGATGATCCCACCAGCGCCGATACTGGCTGGAGGCGCGGTTCTTGTCACCCACGGTCCGGAAATCGATAGGGTAGTAATACCCGTTCGGGCGGACCAGGCGATAGGCTTCCCGCACGACGCGCTTGTTAGCCTCGTCGGTCATCTCGTGATTAATGATGAGCGACGTGACGATATCGAAATGGCCGTCAGGGAACTGGGTATCCTCTGCATTGCGCTGTGCGAAATTCACGTCCACGCCAATATCCCGCGCTCGCATGTGCGCGTAACGCACCAGCGGCCCAGCCACGTCGATGCCCCAAACCTCAGCGTCGGGGAAACGCTCCTTCAAGGCCACCGTCAGCCTGCCGATGCCGCAGCCCAGATCCAGGATGCGCTTCACCTGACCATCCGCCGGCAGCGGCAATTTCTCCGCCGCCGCGATCTGAATCTGATCCTGCTCGTTGTCACCCAGAATCGACACGCCGGCCGAGAAGCTATTGGTGCCGTGGTGATAAATGTGGCCCGCAAACGGGTCCCCCACGTACCCGCCCGGCATGATATGGATCTCGTGACGGATGTAATCGGGGATCTCCAGGTCCGGATTGAGCTCGACGGTCCCGGGGCCATCGTTGTCGGCGGCTTCCATTTCCGCCAGATACTCCTCGGCATGCTCGTGATAATAGTCCTGGAAGATCTTCCAAGTGACCTGCTGGTTACTGATCCAGGTGCGGCCGCTGGTCTGCACCAGCATGTCGTCCTTCACCAGTTCCACGGCTTGTGCCATGGTCACCGGGGTTTGCGGATCCATCCCCCGCTCGGCCATGATCTTTTCCACACGGTCCCGCACCAAGGGTGAGAAGCGGTTCTGAAACTTGCGAAAGCCGGTCACAAAGTCGTACTTGCTCTCAAGGTCAAGGTCAGGAATCCGCTCGAAACGGCCGTTGCTGCCCCGCGGCGCCATATCGCCTCGGGGCGACAGATTCGTCGAGGTGTACGTGCCGGCCTGCGCCCTGCGGCTGGTAAACGCCGCACCAACCAGAGAACCCATGGCGCCCATGGCAGCAAAAAGCGATCGTCGATTAAGCATGATTATGTCTCCTCCGCGAACGCTAACTATGACTTGTCGTGCTCATAGGGCGCGGTTACGGGCAGATCGCCCTCGCGCAGCAATGGAGAGTAGGTGAGATCGATAAAGCGATCCCGGTCCTTCTCCCACTTAGCCTGCTGCTCCTCCGACGGCACGTACTGCTCGATCATGTCGTTGGTCACGCCCTTCTCTTCCAGCAGCGCCTCCAGCACGTGCATGCGGCGGCGGGTCGACCAAACCTCGCTGCCCAGCGCGATGACGCTGCTCATGAGATTATCGAGAACGGGGTTACCAAGGAATACAGCCCGCTCCGCGTCGGTCGGAATGTATTCCGACGTGTACGTGGGCCGCTCGGTCTGGAGTTTGGTCTTCGCCATGACAGGACACTCCTCAGAGGTAGCGATCAAAATTTGGTTAGTGGCATCAATAGGTTAGCATGAACTGAATCAGATTGACGCAGGCGAGTCAATGGCAACCTGATCGCCTGTCTACTCTGCGGGGGACAAGCGCGCCCGTCGCTGCCCGGGGTCGGTTCACGCCCGGGGCACAACTTGGGCGTGGGGATCACCGCAAACCGGCCGAGCGCTAAGGACCCCCATAGGCCTGCAGGTCTTCCTTGACGTCGTCCAGCAGCACGCGTTGATAGTAATCCAGCCGCCGCTCACCGGCCTGCTCCAGAAAACCCATCATTTCAGCCTTGCTGACCTGAATCCTGCAATCATCAAAGCGGCCCCGAGCGGCGTGATGAGGATAGCTGACCAGCGCGGCCAGACGCCCGGCGCGGGCCGCTCGGGCCCACAGGTCTTCCGTTCGGCACACATCCCGGTCGACGCCACCCTCGCCGCTGTCCAGGATGTAGCCGAGCACAAACATCGCCTGGCGATGGCCCGCGGCGGCGGCCTTTTCCAGGTGGGGCATAGCCTTTTCTGCCTGCTGGTCATAAAAGTACACGCGCCCCAGTTGATAGTGGAAGCGTGGATTGTCGGGCTCTGCCTCTACCGCCGCCGTGCAGGCCGCGATGCCAGCCGGATGATCGACCTGGGAGGTGGGGACCCCGGCAATCACCCGATCCGGGTCCAACGGGTGCGACACCAGTACGTCGCAGCGGTGGATATATTGAGCGCCGGCCGGGCCTGCCAAAAGCCAAACCGCCAGACCCAGCACCGTCGTGGCCAAATTCAGGTATGTCATGTACCCCTCCGCTGTGGGTATTTGCGACGGCGTGACTCTAGCAGAGTTGTCACCAGCAGTAATAAGCTCGCCAGAGCGCGGGTTTGCTCTTCAAGCCGCACAGGCAGCCTCAACACCGTGTAGCTTTCAGCCGGCATCCGCTCATGCAGATCGCGCATGTGGCCCGTGGGACTCACCAGGACCACGTCCCCTTTTCGTGGTGATTCTCCCGGGGCGGCGGGCAACGGGTCAGTGCGGCCGAACTAGAGGCACGCGGGGAGTTTGGCTAGCATGGCGGCATGCTGACTCCCCGTCTGCTCCCGCTGCTGATCGCGCTGACGCTGTGCACAGTGAGCGGCTGCGAGCAACGGGCCGGCGAACAGGTCCCCGCCGACCAGCAGCCTGCGGCCAAGCTGACAACCCTTCGCGTGGGCCTGGCAGCGCTACCGCCCATGTTGGGCAACCCCTACGGATCCATTGGCATTCCCACCATCTACACCTGGGCGGCCATGTTCGATGCCCTCACCTATGTCACTGTCTCCGGCGAGGTTGCGCCGGCACTGGCCACGAGCTGGGAAGCGGTAGACGAGAACACCTGGCGTTTCGAACTGCGGCGCGGCGTCAGGTTTCACAACGGCGAGCCGTTCAACGCCGCCGCGATCGTCGCAGCGGTCGCTTATCTCACCAGCCCGGAGGCAGTTCGGGACACCATCGCCCGGGAGATGCGCGTGCTGGAGAGCGCAGAGGTTGTCGACGATCACACCGTGTTGATTCATACCCGGGAACCGGCAGCGCTGCTCCCGGCCAATATGGCCCAGATGTTCATCGTCGCGCCCCGGCAATGGGAGCGGCTTGGGCCGGAGGGATTTGCCCGAGAGCCCTCGGGTACGGGCCCGTTTCGACTGGCACGCTGGGTGGAGAATGGCGCCGAGCTGGAAGCCTTTCCGGAATCCTGGCGACCGCCCCGCGTAGACCGACTCAGCTTCAAACAGATGCCGGATCAGATTGCCCGGATTCAGGGGATCCAGACGGGCCAACTGGATATCGCCGTGGCCTTAAGCCCCGAGGATGCAGCGGCGCTGGAATCCACCGCGGGACGGCTTGACTATGGGCCCAGCGCCAGTGTCCTGGGCATCGCCTTCATTCTTGAAGGGCTTGCTCAGGAACACCCGCTCATGGACCAGCGCGTTCGGCAGGCGCTCAACTATGCCGTGGACAAGGAACGGTATCTCGCCGTCTTGTTCCCAGGTCATTCCCGCCCGGCCAGCCAACCCGCCACCGCAGCCGCGTTTGGCTACAACGACGAGCTGCTGCCCTATCCCTTCGATCCTGCCCGCGCCCGGGCGCTGCTGACGGCAGCGGGCTATCCCGAGGGGTTTTCCTTCACCATGGAAGCAGCCGTGGGCGGCGGTGCGGCCGATGCGGCGGTCTATCAAACCGTGGCCAACGACCTCAGCGCGATTGGCGTGAACATGCGCATTCAGGTCATTCCCATCAGCCAGCTGATCCGTCGCATCCAGGGCGGCGGTTGGGGCGGCCAGGCCTTCGGAATGAACTACAACGCCGAGCGCACCACTGACGGTTTGCGTTTCACGCGGCTGCATTCCTGCATCCCGCGCAGTCCCTGGTTCTGCGACGAGCAGCTCACGGCGCGGATTCAGCGGGCCAATAGCACCTGGGACCTTAGGGAAAAGCGCGCCCAGATCCGCGCGATCCTGGCGGCCTACCGGGACCAGGCCGTGGCCATCTGGCTGCACGAAATCGTCTATGTCCAGGGCATCGGGCCGCGCGTTCAGGGGTTCCGACAGGACAACGCCTTTATTCGCTACGACCTCATCGAGCTTAAGGATCAGACGTAGCGGGCTGGTCGTTCGGCGACCCCAGCGCCCCGTCCGGGCAGCCAGAAACCCCATCCCCTCACAGCGTGGTTGTGCGAGCGGCGAGAGACTTCAGTAGCTCCGCAAAGGCCCATACGAACAGCAGTGGCAGAATGACGGTCTGCAGCACAAAGATCACGATGAGATTGATGATGTGCTCGCTGGCGTTGGAGACCCGCTCTCTGAGGGCATCCAGCCGCGTGCCGACGTCCATGGACTGAAGTGACTCATCGAGCACGCTGCCGAGCCGATCCAGCAGCGACTGGTCCTCGGGTGGCTGGCGGTCCGAGTCCTGATTCAGCGCTTCGATATCGACACGAGTGGCCTCCAGCGCGCTGGTGGCTGCCGCCTGTTCCACGGCCAGGAAGGTATCAAAGACAACGCTGCTGCCCACCACCAGCACGGGCACGGCGAAACGCACAAAAACCGCAAGGAGCAAGAACCGCAACAGGATTCGCTCGCCCCTGCCGCCGGCAAAGCGTGGCCACCACAGGGCCAAGATCAGCAAGCCAGCGGCGATCGCGAGTACAGCGCTCATTCCCCACCAGGCACTGATGCGCAGCAGGACGTTCTGCAGTCCGAGGGACGTCGTGGCCAGGAGCATGACTGCTGAGAAACGTTCCACCAGATCGTTGATGGGATCCAACACCTGACCGACCGTGAAATTCACGCCCACGCCGGCTGGCTCGATAGCCACCTCCGTACCCTGGGCCACGGAAATGACGCCGTTCAGGGTACGCGCCACGGCGAAGGTCACCAGCGCGCGCTTGAACGCCTGGTCGCCGTAATCCCGACTGGTGCCGTCTACCACGCCGCTGATCGCGGCCAGTGCCACAAGCAACGCGACCGTGGTCCAGAGCACGCGGCGTTGGGTTCCGCTTTTCATGCCACAGCATCTTACACCCCGTGTCCCCATACCTGTGGACACGGGGTCTGGTCATGTTTTCCGGGCCCGTTGGTGCCGGGCGGCGCGGGGATCACCCCGGCTCCTAACCCCAGAAAAGATCCAACTCACGGGGGCAGGCGACTTTCCATGAGCCCTGGGACGGCTTAGCATTGCGAAGAAAAGACAGGGGGCAACATGGGGGAGCCGTTGCGGCCAGTGCTGCTGGTCGGCTTAGTGGCAGGCTTGGCCGTAAACGGGTGCTGGGCTGCGGCGGGCGACGTGCTGCGCGATTGCAGCCAGTGTCCGGACATGATCGAGATTCCTGCGGGCAGCTACACCATGGGCTCCCCGCCCGGCACTCCGGAAATGAACCTTACCGGACGCAGTCGCGCCGAGAGTCCCTCCGTAACGATCACCATCGGCCGCGCGTTCGCTCTCGGCCGCACCGAGATCACCCGTGGCCAGTATGCGGCCTTCGTGGACGCAACCGGCTACGACCCCGCTGTACCTTTCTGCCGCGTCTGGGACGCTCCGAAGCAGCGGTTCTTCGACGCCGGCGGTGTCACCTGGCGCGACGGCGGGATCGGCCGCCAACTGCCCGACGATGTCCCGGTGACCTGCGTCTCCTGGCCCGACGCGGTGGCCTACACTCGTTGGCTCAGCCAGGTGACCGGTGAGATCTACCGCCTGCCCTCCGAGGCTGAGTGGGAGTACGCGGCTCGCGCCGGCACCACCACGCGCCGGCCCTGGGGCGATGCCAGTGGCGACGGCTGCCGCCAGGCCAACTCCTACGACTTGACGGCTCGGGAACAGTATCCGCTGGCTTGGCAGCACGTGGCCTGCCGGGACGGTTACGCTGATCTGGCCCCGGTGGGCTCCCTGCAGCCGAATGGCTTTGGCCTGCACGACATGATCGGCAACGTCTGGGAATGGGTCGCGGATTGCTTTACCACCTCAAAAATCGGCCGGCCCAAGGACCAGCGGCCCTGGGTCTGGCAAGACTGCGGCGATCGCGCCCTGCGCGGCGGCGGCTGGATTACGGGCCCCGAGCGCTCCCGCTCCGCCTATCCCGCCGGCGACCCGCCGGATGACCGCTACAACTTTTTGGGCTTTCGAGTCGCCCGGGAGCTCACGCCCCCATGAGGCGACTGTTCATTCTGCTGAGCCTGGTTGCTGCGAGCCCCGCTCTCGCTCAGGTGCCGGGCACCGTACTCAAAGATTGCGACACGTGTCCGGAGCTGGTGGTCGTGCCCCCCGGCAGCTTTCGTATGGGCACACCCGCCGGCGTAACCATCGACAACGAAACGGGCGAAAGCCCACCGGTGGACATGGGCATTCCCCGCGCATTTGCTCTCGGGCGCTACGAGGTCACCCACGGGGAATTCGCCGCCTTTTCCGAGGCGACCGGCTTTGCGCCGGTGGGCCGCTGCCGGGTCTACAGTGAGGCCAAAGGCCGCTACGACGATGACGATCACCGCACCTGGCGCCAGCCCGGGGTGCCGGCCCGACCTGAGCCCCGCCATCCGGTGAGCTGTGTGTCCTGGGAGGATGCTCAGCTGTACGTGGCCTGGCTGCGGGATCAAACCGGGCTGCCCTACCGCCTGCCAACGGAAGCCGAGTGGGAGTACGCGGCGCGGGCCGGCAGCGACGCGCTGTATCCCTGGGGCATGAGCCCCCACCAAGGGTGTGCTTACGTCAACGCCTATGACCTCACCACCCGCGAGGCCTACCCCTTTGCCTGGACCCATATGGCCTGCCGGGATGGATTCGCCGGCGTGGCGCCGGTGGGCTCGCTGCAACCCAACGCATTCGGGCTCTACGACATGCTGGGCAACGTCTGGGAGTTCGCTCAAGACTGTGCCACCCGCTCCCACCTCGGCCGGCCCAAAGACGGCCGCGCCTGGGTCTGGGAAGGCGGCTGCGCGCGGCGCATTCAGCGCGGCGGGGGCTGGATTACCTCAGTGGCACGCATCCGCCCCGGCTATCACGGCGATGCCAACGCCACCCATCGCTTTGACTTCGGCGGGATCCGCGTGGCCCGGGATCTGACGCCAGAGGAGGTAGCGCCATGAGGCGATTGACTGGACTATTGCTCTTCTGGGCGGCGGCGCCGCTGGCGGCGCAGGCCCCGGGCGAGACGTTCTCCGACTGCGAGGCCTGTCCTGAGATGGTCGTGCTGCCCGCCGGCAGCTTCCAGATGGGCACGCCCCTGGGCGCGTATGAGGTTCACGAGGAATCCGGCGAAGGACCACCGATCCAGGTCACCATTCGCCGTCCCTTTGCCCTGGGCAAGACCGAAGTCACCATCGGTCAGTTCGAGGCCTTCGTGGATGCCACGGGGTACGAAGCACCGTCGGGCTGCACGGCCTGGGACGAGGGCTGGACCCATGACGCGAAAGCCAACTGGCGCCGTCCGGGCCAACCGCGGCGGCCGCAGGCCAGTCACCCCGTAGCCTGCATCAATTTCGCGGATGCGCTCGCCTATGCCGCCTGGCTCGCCGAAGTGACCGACCTGCCCTACCGCCTGCCGTCGGAATCCGAGTGGGAGTTCGCAGCCCGTGCCGGAACCACCTGGCCGCGGCCCTGGGGTGCCAACAATTCCTTCGAGGGCGTTTCCATCTCCCTCACCTGCGAGCACGCCAACGTCTATGACGTGGACTCCCAGAAACAGTTCATCCTTCCCTGGCCTTACGCGCGCTGCCGCGATGGCTATGCCGACGTGGCGCCCGTCGCGTCCTTTCAGGCCAACGCCTATGGCGTGCACGACATGATCGGCAACCTGTGGGAATTCACGGCCGACTGTTTCACAGCCAGCTACTGGGGTCGTCCGCCGGACGAACGGGCCTGGGTGTGGGAAGGCGGCTGCGAGCGGCGGGTTATTCGCGGCGGTGCCTGGATCAGTCGCCCCGCCAACGCCCGGCCAGCGCGCCGGGAAGACGCGCCGGCCGACGCACGGAGTAACGACCTGGGCTTCCGGGTTGCCCGGGATCTGAACTGAAGGTGCCGCTGTGAACTGGAGAACTCTCACCCTTTGTTTGACCGCCGGCCTGCCGCTCACCCACGGCCATGCCCAGACCCCGCCCGGCACAGTGATCAAGGACTGTGCCGACTGCCCTGAAGTGGTGGTGCTGCCCACCGGCAGTTTCATGATGGGTACCCCAAGGGGCAGCCGGGAAATCGATCTGAATCGGGGCGAAGGCCCTCAGGTCAGAATCACCCTCGACTATGTCTTTGCCATGGGCCGCACTGAAGTCACTCACGGTCAGTTCAAAGCCTTTGTCGATGCGACCGGGCACCGGGTCGCCGACGGTTGTCGCGTCTGGGACGACACCCGGGGCTTTAACGATGACCCTGCGGCGAACTGGCTGGATCGCCGCCAGCCAAAGCGCCTGCGCGACGACCATCCCGTGGGCTGCGTGTCCTGGCTGGACGCCAAGGCCTACACCGCGTGGCTGAGCGAGATCACCGGCGCCGGGTATCGGCTGCCCTCGGAGGCTGAGTGGGAGTACGCGGCTCGAGGCGGCACCACGACCTCCCGTTTCTGGGGCGATGCGTCCAATCAGGCCTGCACTTGGGCGAACACGTTCGATCTATCCGCGGCCAAGGTCTATCCGTTCCCCTGGTATCCAGCGACCTGCGCGGACGGCTACGCCGACCTTGCGCCGGTGGGTCAATTTAAACCCAACCCGTTTGGCCTCTACGACATGATCGGCAACGTTTGGGAATGGACTGAGGATTGCTGGGCGCCGACCCATGTGGGTCGTCCGGTGGATGGCTCTGCCTGGACCTGGGAGGGTGGCTGCGACCTGTACGCCAATCGCGGTGGTGGCTGGCTCAGCGCCCCGGAGCGCAACCGCATCGCCTGGCCCGGGCGTGATCCGGCTGACAAACGCAACACCCAGTTCGGTTTCCGTGTGGCCCGGGATGTGGATTGAGCCAAAGCCATAAAACACCTGAGGAGTTATACGTAAGTGTATGAAATAATAACTGATTTTAAACGCCCTGACCCGGAATGGGTGGAACGCGCCCGGGGCATCTACTTCTGCATGATCGGCTGCAAGGTGGGACCGCGTTACACCATGGACTCAGGGATAAACCCGCTGGACCCAACCTGGCGCATCTGCGGCCCCGCCTTCACCGTGCGCCCTGAGTATGGCAACGACGTGTTGATGGGCCAGCTTGCGGGGAAATACATCAAACCCGGTGACGTGGTGGTTATCGACGCGGCGGGCCATCCGGATGCGGCCGCCCTTGGCGGCAGCATGGCCAACGGTATGAAAGAAGCTGGCGCCACCGGCATCGTGGTAGATGGCTATATTCTGACCGCCGAGGTGCTGCGCAAACGCGAGAACATCCCGGTTTTTTCCCGAGGCACCGTTGCTCGGGCTGATATGCGCAAGGGCGCGGGCTGGCTCAACGTGCCGGTGATCTGCGGCGGCGTCATCGTCAATCCCGGCGATCTGATCGTCGGTGATGAGGACGGCGTTGCGGTGGTCCCCAGGGCGCTGGTACCCGAGGTGATCAAGTACACCGAAGACACGGGCGCCGATCGACCGCTGGATGGCAATATCCCGCCCCGCACGCCCCAGGAGCGGCCCTACTACCAGCGAAGCGGCGCCGAAGAGAAGATTGCCGCGATGGACAACATCACTATCACAGCACGCCGCTAGCCTTCGAGCCAGGCAGCCAGGGCGTCGACGGCGGCGAGCGTGTCCCGACAGTAGCGGGACAGGAAAGTGCCATCCAATCCGGCGCTGGGCGGCACCTGTTGGGCGCCCACGAGAGCCTGAGCACCATCGAAATTGACGTACGCCAGGCGGGCAGTAAGCTCGTCGGCGGGCCGACCGAAATCGGCACCCGGTAGCATCGCCACACCGGTCTCATCGAGCAGCCGCTCACACAGCGCGCGGCTATCCGTTATCCCTCGAGCAGCCAGCGCAGCTGCGTGGGGCCCAAAATCCGGAAACAGATAAAAGGCGCCTGCCGGACGACTGCAGTTCAGACCGCTATCCTTTAGACGTCGCCAGATAGCTTTTCCCAGTGTCCGCAGGATCCGCCGCGACTGGAATAGATAGTTCTCGATCTCGTAGCCACCCTCAAAAGCCCGCACGGCCGCCCACTGGATAGGGGTACTGGTGGACGTAAACGTCTCACTGGCGACCACCGCCATGGCTTCGAGCAGCCAGCGCAGCGTGCTGGGAAAGGTGAAAGTACCCAGGCGCCAACCGCCCGCCCCACACCACTTGCTGAGCCCACTGGAAATGATGGTGCCCTCGGGGTAGTAGCGGGCCATGGAGACGTGCCGACCCAGATGATGCAGCGGTCCATAAATCTCGTCGGACAGCAGCACGACTCGGTAGCGCCGTGCAATCCGAGCCAGCTCTTTAAGCTCATCCGTGGTATAGGTGTCGCCCGTGGGATTGGATGGATAGTTGAGAATCACCACTCGCGGGCGATCAGGGTCATCGCGACACAGGGCGTCTAATTGGTCCGGCATCAGCCGCCAGTCGTTTGCGGCGTCCGTGCCCACCCACCGGATCTGACGGCCGATAATCTGGGCCTGGGGTGCGTAGGACACCCAGCTGGGCGTTGGGATCACCAGATCGCCGTAGTAGACCAACTGCAACAGGAACATCAGCTCTTTCGAGCCGGGGCCGATCATGACGTCTTCCGCCCGGTAGACAATGGACTCCGAGCTCTGATGATAGGCGGCCACGGCGGCACGCAGCTCCGGCAAACCCTTCACTGCCAGATAGTCCTTTTCATGGGCGTGAAGCTTGAGTGCATCAACAACGGGCTGAGGCACCGGAAACGGCGACTGGCCCAGCCCTAGACGAAAGACCGCCCGGCCCTCGCGTGCCAGCGCTGCGGAGCGTTCGTTGATCGCCAGGGTAGCGGACTGCTTGAGGCCGCGGACGTTGAGGTTTAGATGCCGCCCCGGTGGCCGGCTGCGCCTGGACTGCTTGACAGATTCGGCCATAAGTTGACGATCCGCTGATGCTCAACTTTTTACTACCGCTGCACGCTGGTGTCGAGCATCTGCAAACTCAAGCCTGGTCCGGGCTCATCGGGCAGCCGGGGCCGGAGTTTCGGACCGGCGCCGACGGGGGCTCGCTGGGCCGGAAGCCGCGCTGCTGGCATTCCGAGGGGCTCTGCGCGTACAGTCCTAACCT
Source organism: Gammaproteobacteria bacterium (assembly GCA_041556855.1). Classification (GTDB taxonomy): domain Bacteria; phylum Pseudomonadota; class Gammaproteobacteria; order Steroidobacterales; family JBFFHS01; genus JBFFHS01. The sequence goes on along the minus strand of JBFFHS010000041.1, from coordinate 5,120 downwards.
GCCTCGTCACCGAGTGAGCTCATGCCCTGGTACCGCAAACTGCACTGGCAGATCATCATGGGCCTCATTGCGGGCACCATTTACGGTGTCATTGCAGCGGGCGCGGGCTGGATCGAGTTCACCGCCGACTGGGTCGCGCCCTGGGGCGAGATCTTTCTGCGCAGCCTCAAGCTGATCGCCATGCCCCTGGTGCTGGGTTCCCTGGTTACCGGGGTGGCCTCGTTGAACGACCTGGCCGAGCTATCCCGGATGGGTGGCCGCACCATCGGCATCTACGTGGCCACGACCGCCGTGGCCGTGATCATTGGCCTGATACTCGTCAACCTGGTCCGGCCGGGCGACCGGATACCCGAAGAGACTCGAATCAGTCTGCAGGCGACCTACGGCGCCCAGGCAGAAGCCCGAGACGAAGCCGCCAACATCCAGCGCGAGCGCGGCCCGCTGGACATGATCGTAGATATCATCCCCGAGAACTTCCTCGACTCGGCAAGCAACAACCGCAACATGTTGCAGGTAGTCTTCGTGGCCATTCTGATCGGAATCGGCCTCATTCAGCTGCCACCGGACAAGGCCAAGCCCCTGCTCGGGGTGTTCGAGGGCTTGAGCCTGGTGGTGATCCGGCTGGTGGATCTGATCATGAAGATCGCGCCGCTGGGGGTATTTGGACTGATCGCCGGCACCATCACGTCGGTGACCGGCGATGACCCGTCCCAGGTTATCCAGCTCCTGGGCGCGCTGGGGTTCTACATGCTGACCGTGATCGTGGGCATGGGCCTGCATATCGCCGTCACGTACGGCTTCCTGCTCAAAGCCTTCACGCCCCTGTCGTTCAAGACCTTCTATCTGGGCATCGCACCCGCCCAGCTGGTGGCCTTCTCCACCAGTTCAAGTGGCGCCACCTTGCCGGTCACCATGGAACGCTGTGAAGAGAAGCTTGGCGCCGGTGAAGAGATCGTCTCCTTCGTCTGCCCTTTGGGGGCCACCATCAACATGGATGGCACGGCGCTGTATCAAGCCGTGGCCGCCGTGTTCATTGCCCAGGCGCTGGGCCTGCAGCTCGACCTGGCCGCGCAACTCACCATCGTCCTCACCGCGGTGCTGGCATCCGTGGGAACGCCTGCCGTCCCCGGTGCCGGGATCATTATGCTGGTGATCATCCTGGAGTCCGTCGGGGTGCCGTCTGCCGGCGTTGCGCTGATTCTCGGGGTTGACCGGATTCTGGACATGCTGCGCACCGTGACAAACGTCACCGGCGATGCCACCGTCACCACAGTGATCGCCAAAATAGAAGGACAGCTGGGCAAGCCCGAACTCAGCGAAGATAAAGACCGTATCCGGCTGCATACGTGAACGCGAGCTCAATCCGGGGGAGATAACTTGGCGGACCTGCGCTATCGCTATGTAGACACGAGCCGCGGTCAGCTGCACGTCACCGAGTGTGACGGGGCCGCGGGCATTCCCATAGTGCTGATGCACTGGGTGCCCCTGTCCGGTCACATGTACGACCGGGAGCTGCCCCACTTTGCAGCGTTGGGCTATCGGCCGCTGGCGCTGGACCTGATGGGTTTCGGCCGATCCAGCAAGCGTGACGGCGCGTGGCAGATTAACGACCACGCACAGGCGGTCGCCGAAACACTGACCGCCTTGGACGCCGCCGACGCCGTCATGCTGGGCGGACATTTCTCTGCATCCATCGCTATCGAACTGGCGTTGGACCGGGCACTGAGTGCGCGGGCGGTGGCGCTGGACGGTAGTCTCCTGATGCCGCAAGAGGCCTTTGCGGCCATCCGCAGCAGAGCGGAAGGGCTCAAGGGCCCCGGGCTCCATGAAGACGGCTCCCATCGAACCTGGCTGTGGGATCAGGCCGTACAGGTTTACCAGGTGTTTGATCGCGACTTCCAGGTGACGGATGACACCGTGCCAGTGCTGTATCAGTTCGTGCAGGACTACCTGGCCACCGGGTTTCCCAAAGAGATGGGCACGGACGCGCCCTATGATTTTGCCGCCCAGTTACCCAAGTTGACTGTGCCCGCATTGGTGCTGAGCTCGGAAACTGAGCCCCTGCGGCCATCCTACGACGCAATGCTCGCGGTCACGCCGAACAGTACCGGCCACCTGTTTCCAGGCGGCCATCCGCTGCATAACCCGGCGCGGGAGGGGGAGTACGCGGGGGCGGTGCATGATTTCGTAGGCGCGCTCTAAATGCAGGAGACGATTGCCGTCAGCAACGTTGCCGAAGGCTATCTGCGCCTGCTGGGGGCGCGGGGCATCGAGTTCATCTTCGGCAACGGCGGGACGGATTTCGCGCCGCTGATCGAGGCGTATAGCCAGGCGCAGAGCACGGGTGCGCGGCTGCCGCGGCCGATTGCCGTGCCCCATGAGAATGCGGCCGTTGCCATGGCCCACGGCTATACCGCCATGACCGGCCAGCCCCAGGTGGTGATGGCACACGTCAATGTGGGCACTGCCAACATGATCGGCGGGGTCATCAATGCTGCCCGGGCCCGGGTACCCATGCTGCTAACGGCCGGCCGCACCCCGCTCACCGAGGATGGCGAGCTGCATGGTGCGCGGGCCCACATCATCCACTGGGCCCAGGAGATGTATGACCAGGCCGGTATGCTCCGGGAAGTGGTGAAGTGGGACTACGAATTACGCAACGGCGTCCAGTTGGAATCTGTCGTGGACCGCATGCTGGAAGTCGCCACCACAGAGCCCGCCGGGCCCGTCTATCTCACCCTGCCCCGGGAGGTCCTGGCGGCGCCCCTTAAGGACATCACCTTTGAGAGCACGCCGCGGCGCGGCGCGGTGGTCCCGCCCGCTCCGGAACCGCAAGCACTGGACCAACTGGCAGACTGGCTGGCCGGCGCCAGGCTCCCGCTTATCATCACCACCGACGCTGGCCGGGACCCGACGACCTTCGAGCAGTTGAGCGAGCTGACCGATCGCTTCGGCATCGGTGTGGTCGAGTTCTTTCCGAGTCGGGTTGCCCTGTCCGCAGACCACCCCATGCATCTGGGCTACCAGCATGACGCCACTCTAGGTGAGGCCGACGTCGTGGTCGTGCTGGAAAGCGACGTACCCTGGATCCCGGCGTATCAAGGCCCGAACCCGCACGCCAAGGTCGCCCATGTGGGCGTAGACCCCGTCTTCGAACGCTATCCCATGCGCAGCTACCCGTCCGATCTGAGCCTCACCGCCGGTGCTGCAACGACGCTGGCAGCGCTTCAGGTGGCGCTGACGGAACGCGCGCCGCGGTACCAGGGCAGCATCGACCAGCGCCGGGCACGGATCAAGGCACAACACGATGCCCAGCGCGCCGCCTGGGCCGCGGAGTTGAAAGACACCGCCGGCGCCGCCCCCATTGACGCCCGTTGGGCGAGTCACTGCCTGGCCCAAGTGGCCGGCCCCGAGGCGACGCTGGTCAACGAATATCCGCTGGTGCGCGAACAGATCCAGCCCACCCAACCTGGCACCTTTCTCAATCACAGCCCGGCAGGTGGTCTCGGCTGGGGGCTTGGTGCGGCGTTGGGCGCCAAGCTGGCCCGCCCCGATCGACTGGTGGTAGCCGCCCTCGGTGATGGCGCCTATATGTTCGGCAACCCAACCCCCTGCCACTTGGTGGCGGCTGCCGAGCAACTGCCAGTGCTTGTCGTGGTGTTCAACAATGCCAGCTGGCATGCAGTCAGGCGCGCCACGACTGCCATGTATCCAGACGGCGCGGCGCGCCACGGCACGCCGCCCTTTATCAGCCTGGAACCGGCGCCCGCTTACGAGGACATCGCACGCGCCGCAGGCGGCCACGGCGAGCGAGTCGAAGACCCGGCCAAGCTCGTGGACGCTTTGGAGCGCGCGGTGAGCGTGGTACGTAAAGAAAAACGCCAGGCCCTGGTGAACGTGATCACCCAACCCTTCGGCTGAGAAATGACTATGCAGGAACAGCGCGGCTATGTGGAAACCCGCACCGGACTGGTGCACTACAGAGAGCAGGGCACAGGCCCGGCTGTGGTCCTGTTGCACCAGACGTCATGGAACTCGGCACAGTATCGCAAGATCATGCCGCTGCTGGCGGCGGCGGGGCAGCGCGCGATTGCGCTGGATACCCCCGGTTACGGCATGTCGGATACACCCGGCGCACCGCCCTCGGTACCCGAGTACGCGGATTGGATTGCCGACGCGTTAGCCGGTCTTGCCCTGGAAACAGCAGCGGTAGTCGGCCATCACACGGGCGCCGCAATAGGCGCCCAGCTGGCCGCAGCTCACCCGGAGCGGGTTTCACGGCTCGTGATCCACGGCCCGCCGCTGTACACCGCGGAAGAGCTTGCGGAACGTTCCGCTCGCCCGCACTTTGACCAAACCCCGGCGGCTGACGGCAGCCACTGGACACGCCGCTGGGAGTTCGTCAAAGAGTTGAGCGGCGATGCGAGCACCGCGTCTCTCAACGAGTCCATGCTGCATTTTTTCAATACTGGCGAAACGGAATGGTACGGGCACGCCGCAGTATGGCGCTTCGACCTTGCCGAACCGCTGGCACAAATCACCGCGCCGACGCTGGTCGTCTCCAACACCGGTGACGCCATCCACCACTTTGCTGCCCGCGTGCTCGCGCTGCGCCCTGACTTTGACTATGCCGAGATCGAGGGAGGCAGCCACTACATCCTGACCGAGGATGCGCCGTCCGTCGTCGCAGCGATACTGCCTTTCCTTCAGGTCACCTGACACCAGGCGGTACCACGACCCGCCGAGACACCATCACGCGGCCCACATATCCTGATCGACATGGAATCCACTGGCAGCACCCGGCGTACCTATTGGATGCTGGCCCTGATTATCCTCGGGGTGCTGGCCGGGGGCTTGTTGGGTTGGTATTCGGCCGAGGCCGCCGCCAGGGTCGCCTGGATGGGCGCACTGTTTCTGAACACCCTGTCCATGCTCGTGATTCCCCTGCTCATCAGCGCCGTGATTACCGGTGTCACCTCCCTGGGCGATGTGCGCAAACTCGGCCGCGTCGGTGGCATTACTCTGGCCTATTACCTGATTACCCTGGCCATGGCGGTCTTCATCGGCCTCGTCATGGTGAACCTGATCCAACCGGGTGCGGGAATGACAGCGCCAGAGGT
>JBFFHS010000040.1:0-32924 GCA_041556855.1 Gammaproteobacteria bacterium | reverse complement strand
CGCGGCCCGCCTGAATTCAGGCCTAGGTCTGTGGCCGTAAGTTGCCTGCTTCGGTGCTGGCGGGTGCGGTGGCCGGGCGTGGCTGCTCAGCGAGCCCGATTACCGGTTGGTCACCTCGAGCTACGAAAGTGTACACGGCCGGCACCACGAACAGCGTGAACAGGGTGCCGATGGACATGCCAGAGGCGATAACAATGCCGATGGCGCTGCGGCTTGCGGCGCCGGCGCCGTCCGCAAGCACCAGCGGCATGACGGCGAGAACGATGGCGGCCGTGGTCATCAGGATTGGCCGCAAACGTATGGCGCAAGCCTGCTCCACGGCTTCGCGCCGGTTGAGGCCCTGCTCGGCGCGCAACTGATTGGCGAACTGGACTATCAGAATGCCGTGCTTGCTGATCAAACCGATGAGCGTAACCAGGCCAACCTGCGTATAGATATTCATCGTCGCGTATCCCAGCGCCAGGAACAGCAGCGCGCCGCTCACGGAAAGCGGCACGGTGACCAGCATGATGAAAGGATCGCGAAAGCTTTCGAACTGGGCAGCCAGCACCAGGTAGATGATTACTACCGCAAAGAAGAAGGTCCAGACCAAGCTACCCTGCTCGGCCTTGAACAGCCGGGACTGGCCCGCGTAGTCGCGTCCGTAGCTTCTGGGTAGTATCTCGGCGGCTTTCTCCTCGAGAAATGCCAACGCTTCGCCCAGGGTAACACCCGGCGCCGGAACAGCTGATATTGTCGCAGCGTTGAGTTGCTGGAAAGTGAGCAGTTCGCGGGGTTCCACGTTTCGGCTGATGGAGGCGACTGCGGACAACGGCAGCATCTCGCCGGAATCGGTCCTGATGGGGTAACTGAGGATCTGTTCGGGATTGATCCGCGCGGCGCGCTGGACCTGCGGGATCACCTTGTAGGCCCGTCCAGACAGGTTGAAGCGATTCACATAGCCATCGCCCAGGTACACCGCGAGATCCCGGCCGAGCTCCTGCATGTCCAGGCCAAGGTCGATGGCTTTGGCGCGGTCGATCTTGAGATTGACACGGGCGTTGTCGAATTTCATGTTGGAGTTTGCGAAAGCAAACAATCCGCTTCCGTTGGCTTCCGCCAGCAGGGCTTCGGCAGCGCTGAACAGCTGTTCTGGGTCGTCGGTCGTTGTGATCACATATTGCACGGGAAATCCCCGGCCAGCGCTGGGCAGGGAGGGCAGTGGAAATACCGCGATCTGCAGGCCGGTGACCTCATTGAACGCCTGTTGCAGGATGGGCAACAGCTGGGCCACGGTCAGCTCGCGCTGGGCGGAGGGGGTGAATCCCAGGCCACCGAAGGCCGTTGAGGCGCGGCCCGTCCGGCCACCGTTGAAGTGAAAATTGTCCTCGACCTCCGGTCGGCCCGTGGCGATGTCGATGAGTCGCTCCGAGTACAGCGAGAGCTGATCCAGCGAGGTATTGGGGGGCGCCTCCGCCTGATAGAGCAACACGCCGTCATCTTCCAGTGGCGCTAACTCTGATGGCACCAGGCGGTAGAGAAAATAGCAGCTCACCAGCATCCCGGCGCCCACCAGCACGACCAGCGCACGGGCATTCAGGGTCGCGTGTAGCACGCGTAGATAGCCACTGCGCAGGCCCGCGAACAGCCGGTCAAGCCAGCGGGAGAATCGCCCCTCCTCCCGGGAGGGCCGAAATAGTTTCGCGCACATGACGGGCGAGAGAGTCAGCGCGACCAGCCCGGAGATCAGAACACTGCCGGCGAGGGTGAACGCAAATTCCGCGAACAGTGTGCCGGTTACGCCGCCCACTAAGCCGATGGGTGCGTACACGGCCAGCAGGGTGATGGTCATGGCGATCACGGCCCCGGAGAGTTCCCGGGCGCCTTTCACGGCCGCATCCCGCGGCGCCATGCCGTGCTCGATATGACGGTGGATGTTCTCCACCACGATGATGGCGTCGTCCACGACCAGCCCAATAGCGAGCACCATGGCCAGCAGGGTCAGCAGGTTCACCGTGAATCCGAGCGCGAGCATGACGCTGCCCACGCCGATCAGCGACAGTGGCACCGCGACCGCGGGAATGACTGTGGAACGCAATGAACCCAGGAAAAGAAAAATCACTGCCACGACGATCAACAGAGCTTCAATCAGGGTGGTCAGCACCTGGCGAATGGCCTCGCGCACATAATCAGACGCGTCCCGGTTGACTCGTGCCCGCATGCTGGCGGGCATGACTTCCTTGAGTTCCTCCAACGCAGCGCGGACTCCCGCCAGCGTATCCAGCAGGTTGGCGCCAGGCGCGGTTTCGATGGCGATAAAGACGGCGCGCTCACCGTTGATGCGTACATCCTGCTCGTAGGACTCGGCGCCGAGCTCGATCTTGGCCACATCGCCCAGTTGGATCTGGGTGTTGCCCCGCTCGCGAATCACGAGTTGGCGGAACTCCTCCGTGCTGATCAGGTTGGTGTTGGTGGTGACACTGAAAGATTCCGAGCGCCCTTTGACAGTGCCTGCGCCGCTGAGATAGTTGTTTCGCTCCAGGGCTTCGCGAACGTCGGATGCGGTGATCCGCAGGGCTGCCATGCGGGCCGGGTCGAGCCAGATACGCATGGCGAACACGCGGGCGCCGATGGTGTCGGCGGTTTGGACACCCGGCACCGTCGCAAAGCGCGGCTGGGCGACGCGTAGAATCCAGTCGGTTATCTGGCTGCCGGTCAAAAGATCGCTGGCAAAGGAGACGTAAAAGACGGCCGCTGCCGCGCCGACCTGCACGTCAACCGTGGGTAGCTCGCTGGCCGCGGGCAGATCATTGCGGACCTGGTTCAGTTTGGTCGTGATCTGAGTCAGCGCGTCGTTGGCGTCGTAGTTGGTGCGCAGAAAAGCCTCGATCACGCTCAAGCCCCGCACGCTGGACGACGACAGGTAGTCAATACCCTCGGCCTCGGCGATCGCCTGCTGCAACGGCGTGGTCACGAATCCCTTGACCAGATCGGCATCGGCACCGGGATAGACCGTTGTCACGGTCACCAGCGCATTGGACACCTCGGGGAACTGAGCCACGCTTAAGCCCAACAGCGCCCGGCCGCCGGCCAGCAGAATCAGCAGGTTGATGACTACGGCCAATACGGGCCGCTGGATGAAAAGGTCGGTGAAGCGCATACCCGGGCGGCGCGCCTAGTCCACCACGTCGGGGACTTCGGCGTCGTCAAACAGCGCCAGAGCCGAATCAACAGAGACCGCGGTGCCGTCTCGCAAGCGGATCTGTCCCGCCACCACGACCTCGTCGCCCAACTCAATGCCGGCTTCCACGGCAACTTGATCGCCACGGCGCGCACCCAGACGTACGGCGACCCGTTCCACGGTGGGGCTTGCCCCGTTCTGCCGTCGCACCACGAACACGTTGTCGCCGAAAGTGCTGTAGATGATCGCGGCCGAGGGTAGCGTGATGAACTCCATTTGATCGCTCAACGGGATCTCCACTGCGGCGAACATGCCTGACCGCAGTTGATCCTCGGGATTGGCCAATTCGCCCCGCACCGTAATCGCCCGCGTGTTGTCGTCGACGCGGGCATCCAAGGCCGACACGCTGCCCTTGAACGTGAGCTCAGGGTAGGCATCGACTCGCACATCGATGGCCTGTCCCACGCCGACCTGGGATAGCGCGTTCTGGGGCAGCGGAAAGTCTACGAAGATGGGGTCGCTGGCCTGCAGCGATACGATCTCATCACCCGCAGCAAGCACTTCTCCAAGATTAACTCGTCGTATCCCCAGCAGGCCGGTAAAGGGCGCCCGAAGCGTCATCTTGTCGATCAGAGTGCGCTGGCCATCGATGCGTGCCTGGATCTGCCGCAGGCGACTGGCGGCGGCATCCCGTTCCGCTTCTGAGGCATTGCGCTGGGCGACGAGTTTCTCGATGCGACTGAGGGCGAGTTCGGCGAGTTCGCGCTGGGCCTGCAAATCCTTCAATTCCGCCTGCTGGGTGCGACTGTCCAGTCGCAGCAGCACAGCGCCGGCCGTGACGCGATCGCCTGATTCAAACAATATGGCCGAGACGCGGCCGGGAATCTCGTTGGCGATCTGTACCTCCTGGAAGGCGCGCAGACTCCCCAGCGCCTGCAAGCGGGTTTGCCACACCGACGTGTTGGCTGCTACGACCGCCACGGGTACCGCGGCTTGTCCTTGGGCCTGAGCTTGCACGGCCAGCAGACAGCCCAAGGCGGCAACCCCGGCCCCGATTCTAAAATTGCTGAGCATGGTGCGCATGGTTGCAAGCTTGGGCTACGCTGTCCATAGCGGGCAAGAGCAATATCCGTTTCAGGTTTATCTTCTTAAATCAATGTGTTAAGATTACGTACAAGTGCACAATAGCCGCGTTTAGCCGGCCCGTTGAGCGCTGAGCCGGCTAAACCGGCAAATTGCAACTGGCCACTGGAGCAAGCACCAGCAGGCCGGTGTGCGAAGACCCCGTCAAGAGGGTGACAAACTAAAACTCAGTACGTGCTACCCCACCATTTAGCGGGTGGCGCCAAAGCTGGAACGGTTTGCCTATCAATTGGGTTCCAGTTTGCCGTCGCTTAGCGGCGATTGGCGCTGAGTCTTCACAAATCGTATGCCATGTCCGTGGCAGTGTTGTTCGGACGTGAGGAGGTTTTACGTATGCACCGAGCGGTGGACTACGGTCGACTGCCGGACGGTGGGACTGAGCGTTTTACCGTTTACACGCATCACAAGCTCGACCGTATTCCCGAGCTGCGCAAGCTGGATGCGCAGCAATGCTTCGAGATGCGGGTCGTCGCAAGCGTTCTTCCCTTCCGGGTTAATCGCTACGTGGTCGAGGAGTTGATCGACTGGAACCGCGTGCCCGACGACCCCATTTTTCAACTGACCTTTCCCCAGCGTGGCATGCTTGACGCGGCGGATTTCGATCGTATGGCGGCGCTGGTTGCCCGGGATGCATCCCAAGAGGCCATCAAGGCCCTCGCCCGCGAGATTCGAGAGGGACTCAATCCGCATCCTGCTGGTCAGGTCGAGCTCAACGTGCCGCAACTGAACGGGCAGATGTTGCCCGGTATGCAGCACAAGTATCGCGAGACGGTGCTGTTCTTCCCCAGCCGCGGACAGGTGTGTCATGCCTACTGCACTTTCTGCTTTCGCTGGGCTCAGTTTGTGGGCGATAAGCAGTTGCAGTTTGCCTCGGCCCAGGCGGCCGACCTGCATCGATATCTTGCCGCGCATCGGGAGGTGACCGATGTGCTGGTGACGGGCGGCGATCCCATGGTCATGAAGACTCATCATTTGGCCGCCATCCTCGAGCCCCTGATTCGCCGCCAGTTCGCCCATGTGCAGACCATTCGCATTGGCACCAAATCGTTGACCTTCTGGCCCCATCGCTTTGTCAGCGATAGCGACGCCGATGACATGTTACGGCTGCTCGAGCGCCTGGTAGGCGCCGGCAAACATGTGGCGCTGATGGCCCACTACAATCATTGGCGCGAGCTGGATACCCCCATGGCGCGGCAGGCGATTCGCAGGGTTCGCGATACGGGTGTCGTGATCCGAAGCCAGGGCCCCCTGTTGCGTCACATCAACGACGACGCCAGGGTGTGGGCGCGGCTATGGCGCACCCAGGTACGGCACGGCATCGTGCCGTACTACATGTTTGTGGAGCGCGATACCGGCGCCCGGCGCTATTTCGAGGTGCCCCTCTACCGGGCGTGGCAGATCTACCGGGACGCCGCGCAACAGGTTTCCGGGTTGGGGCGAACGGCCCGGGGGCCTTCCATGAGTGCCGAGCCAGGCAAGGTGGAAATCCAGGGGGTGACCGAGGTCGGCGGCCAGCGCGTGTTTGTGCTCCGGTTCCTGCAGGGTAGAAACCCAGACTGGGTGCAACGCCCGTTCTTCGCCCGCTATGACGAGCAAGCGACATGGCTGGACGACCTGCAGCCGGCTCTGGGCGACGAGCGGTTTTTCTTCGCCGAGGAGTTCGCGGAAATGAAACGCCGGGTCATGGCGTCGCCGGGCCCGGAAGATACCTTTGGTAGCTCATGGCAAAAATGGGCATTTGGCAGATAACCGCGCGCGCGCGGCTGACGATTCTACGGTCGGCCAAGGGCTCGGAGGCGGTTGGAGGGAAGCGCTATGAAGACGCAGAGTTCGTCGGGTTCTCAGATGGAACCTTTTAAGCTGTTCGCGGTTGAGGCGAGCCAGCCGCCCGGTGATGGCGTGCCGGGGAAATGGTTCCGCTACAAGATCACCCAGGGTGACAATGTGATCAGGGGCTGGCGTCAGGGTTCAAAAACAACGGTGATGCGCGAGCTGAAGGATACTGTGGAAGCCCTCAACGAGCGTCGCAGAGGGCGCCAAAAACGCGTCAATCTGACGCCTGCGAACAAGGGAAAATCCCGTTGAGCAGCCGCTGATGTTGTGGCGGCAGGTTGGGTCTGGCTCGCCGACGGTCGAGCCGTCCGCCTAGGCGATAGTCGTGGCAACCGCACTCGTCACCGGAGCTAACCGCGGCATCGGGCTTGAGCTGTGTCAGCAGCTCACAGCCCGTGGGGATGACGTGATCGCCGTGTGCCGATCGCGCAGCGCGGCGCTGGACGCGCTTGGCGCGCGTATTGTGGACGGCGTGGATGTTTCCTTGACAGAAGGCATCGCCCACCTGCGAGATGCGCTTGATGGCCAGTCCATCGACCTGCTAGTGAACAACGCCGGCATCCTGATACCGGATAACCTGAACAACCTGGATTTCGACAACCTCACCGAGCAGTTCCGGGTCAATAGCCTCGGCCCGCTGCGGGTTACCCACGCCCTGCTGGGGAACCTGCGCCCTGGCGCCAAGGTGGCCATCATCACCAGCCGAATGGGGTCCATCGCCGACAACGGGTCCGGCCGATCCTATGGCTACCGGATGTCCAAAGCCGCCGTCAATATGGCCGGCATGACCTTGAGCCGCGACCTTCAAGACACAGGGATCGCGGTCGTCATCCTGCACCCCGGCATGGTTGCCACCCAGATGACGGGTGGCCGGGGTATTCAGCCTGCCGACTCCGCCCGCGGCCTGCTTGAGCGCATTGACGAACTCACCATGGACGCAACGGGCACCTTCTGGCATGCCGAGGGTTATCCGCTGCCCTGGTGAGGGCGCCCCGGGCTGCTAAGCACCCCGGGGTTGTTGCGCTGCCAGGTGCCGCCAACTCAGCACGAACAACAGCAGCCAGACCAGATCTGCCCAGGCCCAGGGAATCCACATTGAGGGCACGCCCGTGGTGATCTCATACCAGAAGGCAAGCCCGCTATAGGCGACTTTCAGCCCGCAGCCGTACAGGATGAGGTCCCGGTTGCGGCGGGGATCCATGGCCACGCGCCAGAACATGATGGCGAACAGCAGCAACAGCAGCGCGGGGAACTGCACATAGGCCATGTGATTGGGCGGTTCGACGCCATACATGGCAAAAATAGCTCCCGGTGCGATAAGGAACGCGATCCCCAGAACACCGTCGTACAGCGCTGCGATCAGAAACAGCGGTTTAATGAATGTCTCGTTCATGATGTCACTCCCGCGTGTCTACGCTCACTTCTCTTCAGTTCGTGCAGGGTCTTGAAAAAACGCCGGCGACGCAGTTGGGTTGCTTCCCGGCTGTACAGCTCCTTGCCCAGCCGGACGAAGTTCCGCTGCAGCTCCGCCACGCTCATGCGATCCGGCCGAAAATTGACGTCGAACAGGGTGCACAGCTCCCAGGCAGTCTCATCAAGCAAACGACCTTCGGCCTTGAGCCGTTGGTAGAGGGGGGTCCCCGGGAAAGCCGTCTGGATCGTGATCTGCACCTCGTGCAGGCCACTCGCGGCGACGAAATCCCGAACCTGGTCAAAGCTCTCCGGTCCCGTGCCGTCCAGCCCCAACACAAAACAGCCATTAACGCTGATGCCGTGGCTTTGAATGGTGTCGATCGCGCTCATATAGGCATCCAGCTGCTTCGCTTTCCAATCCGTCTTGCGCTCGATGCCGTGTAGACCCGCCAGCGTGGGGCTTTCCAGCCCGATTAACACCTGAGCGCAACCGCTGTCGCGCATGAGGCCCAGGAGCTGGCGATCCCGCGCAATGGAGATGTCCGATTCGGTAAACCAGCGCACGCCTTCCGGGACCAACGCGCGTAACAATTTCTTCGCGTGCCTTTTGTTGGCGAACGAGTTGTCATCGGCAAATTCGATAAAGGGTTTGGGCCAGATGGATTTGATGCGGCGGATTTCGGCGAGCACCTTTTCCACGGGCTTTACCCGGTACAGAGGCGACAAGCGAATCGACGCCGCGCAGAATTCGCAGTCGAACGGACAGCCGCGCTGAGTTTGCACGGTGATACGGTTGTAGCGGGCAGGATCCAGCAATTCGAAGCGGGGCATGGGAGCGCAGGCCAGATTAAACGGCGTGCCGCGGGCGTCATAGCTGCGCTGGAGTTTGCGGCGCCGCAGATCGGCGACCAGCCGCGGCCAGACCGGCTCGGCTTCGCCGATGACCACCGCGTCGGCATGCTGCAGGGCCTCCTGGGGGCATGCGGTCACGTGCAGCCCGCCGAGCAGGACCGTCACCCCGGCGGCGCGGAAGCGATCGGCCAGTGCGTAGGCCTCCTTGATTTGGGCCGAAAAGGACGAAATCGCCACCACGTCGTATTCCCCGGGCAGACCCTCAAGTCTGGCAAGGTCTTCCACCTCCTGATAGTCCAGCGCAATGTCGTCGGGCGTCATGCCCGCAAGGGTTAAAAGCCCCAGACTGGGCAGCGACGCGATGGTCTTGTTGCGCTCCACGAAGCCCGGCAGGGTCAGGCCCAGCCGAGTGAGCTCTTCGTTGTGGGCTCTCAGCCCGCTCATGGCAATGAGGCCCAGCTTCATGACCCGAGCCAGCCGAGCGCCATGGGGACGATGCCGGCTAGCACCGCCAGCACCGGGATGGGAAACAGCTGTCGCAGCGGCTTGCGCCAGGCGGTGAGGAAGCAACACAGGGGCATGGCAACGACAGCGACTGCGAACCCCGCCGAAGCGACGCCCGTATGCCATGCGGGCAGCGCCATGGTCTGCAGTGAAAGGCCGAACAAGAGGTTCAGGAACCCGATGCCGAAAAAAGAAATGTGGCCCAGCCGCAGCATGCGGCGTCGGAACGAGGCATACCCGCCTGCCCAGCCTTCCTCGTGGAAGAACAGCCCGAAAACGGCGCCGGACAGAGCCCCGAGCAGCATCGCAATCCACCCGATGCCGATATGCAATTCAGCGATCGCCATACTTTTTGCCACCGCAGGTGGCGTTCTGGAAGCATCATAAGCGGCCCGATGGGGGGGTGACGATAGGGGATTTCACCGATATGAAGACCACCCGGTCGGCCTTTGCTGCAACAATCCCTTAGCCTGATAAGCGCTTACCACGATTGCGCGCGCAGCCGCCCCAGGTACCGTGAACGGGAGAGCCCTGTTGGAGAAGACCTATGCGGAATTTGCTTGCACTGGTCGCGACCGCCACGCTTTTGGCGGCCTGCATGCCGAGCCCGGAATCACCCCGGGGATTTCGATTGCCCGACGGTGACCCGCAGGCCGGTGAGGCCACTTTCGTCCGTCTGAACTGTCACGGTTGCCACCAGGTGGTGGGCGTCGAGTTCCCGGAGTTTGACTACATGGGGCCGCCGTTGGTGGATGTGGTCCTGGGCGGTGAGACCACCCGGGTGCGCACCTATGGCGAGCTGGTGACCTCCATCATCAATCCGTCCCACCGCCTGATTCAGGGGTATCCGGAGGAGCAGGTCGCCACAGAAGACGGCGAGTCCCTGATGGCGAACTACAACGACTGGATGACCGTGGCCCAGCTGATCGACCTGGTGGCGTTCCTGCAAAGCCATTATGAGGTGGTGCCGCCGGACTACGAGTACTATCAGTTCACCTATTGAGTTTACGGCGCTCCAATACGGGCCGCCCGCCGCGGTATCGGCCGCGTGCCGGTCCATGTATCAGCGCTCACGCCGGCGGATGGCGATGAGCCGGCGTGCCCTGGCGCGGGCTGCGGCCGTGCTTGTCGCTGTGACCTGCAGTCCCCAGCTGCCCGCCGAAGACGGCTACCAGCGGCAGCGCGCCGCAATGGTGGAGGCGATTGCGGCGGATGTGGTGGCGACCAGCGAATACCTGGGCCAGAGCGCCTTGGATGCCCGCGTTCTCGCCGCCATGGCGACCGTGCCTCGCCACGAGTTCGTGCCGCCCCTGCTGCTACCGGCAGCGTACGCCAATCGCCCGCTGCCCATCGGGCATGGCCAGACCATCTCCCAGCCCTATATCGTGGCGCTGATGACCGATTTGCTCGGCTTGGAGCGGCCGGGCAAGGTATTTGAGCTTGGCACCGGTTCCGGTTATCAGGCGGCAGTGTTGGCCCAGCTGGGCCATGAGGTCTACACCCTGGAGATTATCGAGCCCCTGGGCGAGGCGGCTCGGAGCCGGCTGGCCAGGCTGGGCTACGACCGGGTCCACGCCAGGGTGGCCGACGGCTATTACGGTTGGTCGGAGGCGGCGCCCTTTGATGCCATCGTGGTGACCGCCGCCGCCAGCCATGTGCCGCCACCGCTGCTGGCCCAGCTCAAGCCCGGCGGCCGCATGGTTATTCCGGTGGGCGGCCGCTTCACTACCCAACAGCTGGTGCTGATTGAGAAGGACGAGGTTGGCGAACTCACGACGCGGCAGATGCTGCCCGTGATGTTCGTGCCACTGACCGGCCAGCATGACTGAGGGCGCCTGGCCGCGCCCCAGGCCACCACTGTTTGCGATTGCGCTGCTGTCGGCGGCGATGCTCAGCTACGAACTGCTGCTGATGCGGCTGTTTTCGATTATTCAGTGGCATCACTTTGCCTACATGATTATCAGCCTGGCTCTGCTGGGTTACGGCGTCAGCGGTACCTTCATCACCCTGTTCGGGGCCGCGCTGCAGCGTCGTTTCCCCGAGGCGTTCATCGCCAACATTGGACTGTTCGCGGTGACGTCCTGGTGGGCCTTCATGCTGGCTCAGGCGCTGCCCTTCAATCCGGAAGAGCTGTTATGGCACTGGGGCCAGCTGGGCGTGGCCGTCGCGATCTATCTGCTGCTGGCCGTGCCGTTCTTCTTTGCCGCCAACGGCATCGTGCTGGCGCTGGCTCGTTACCAGGCCGAGCTGCCGCGCGTGTACGGCTGGGATCTGCTGGGCGCGGGCCTGGGCGGACTGGCCGTGGTGGCGCTGCTGTTCGTCGTCCCGCCCTCCCGGGCGCTGGAACTGATTGGCTTGGCGGCGGTGCTGGCCGGCATGGTGGGTCTATGGGAACTGGGCCTGCGCTCGGTAGCCGCCTGGCTGCTGCTTGCGCTCGCGGGCCTGATTTTCATGGCGCTGCCCCCTGGTGTCAGCCGCCTGACCATCTCGCCTTACAAGTCCCTCAGTCAGACCTTGCAGACGAAAGGGACGGTCGTGGAGTTGCAGCGCTCCAGCCCCCTGGGTTTGCTCACCGTGGTCGCCAGCCCGGAAATCCCGTTCCGGCACGCGCCCGGCTTCAGCCTCATGGGGCAGGGGGAGCCGCCGGAGCAGCTCGGGCTGTTCCTCGATGGGGACGCCATGGCGGCGATCAACGGTGCCACCGGGGAGTCGGAGCGACTTGAGTTTCTCACGCGCAGCACCGCGGCGCTGCCCTACCGCCTGCGGCCAATCGAAAAAGTGCTCCTGGTCGGTTTGGACGGTGATGCCGATGTCCTGCGGGCGCGCCATTTCGATACGGCTGACATCCAAGCGGTGGAGCTCAATCCCCAGGTGGTGGCGCTGCTCAAGGATGACTACGCCCGCTACACGGGTGGGCTGCTGCGCGGACCGGATGTTACTGTCCATGTCGGTGATGCGCGCGGTTTCATGGCGGCAACTGATCAGCAGTTCGATCTGATCCAGTATCCGACTCGGGGCGGCTTCGGCTCAGCGGTCGCAGGGCTCTACACGCTGAACGAGGATTTCCTGTTCACCGCCGAGGCCATTGGGTTGGCGTTTGAGCGACTTCGGCCAGGCGGTTATCTTGCGTTCAACCTGTGGGCCAAGGTGCCACCCCGGGACACGTTGAAACTTCTGGCTACCGTCCGGGCGGCGCTTGAGGAACAGGGCGTGCGCTCGCCGCAGCGTTCCGTCATTCTGCTGCGCAGCTGGCAGACGACGGCGCTGCTGGTCAAGCGCGGCGCGTTTGCAAGCGCCGAGCTTGACGCGCTGCGGGCTTTCAACCGGGAGAACGGTTTCGATCTGGCCTACTACCCGGGCATCACCTCTGCCGAGGTCAACCGGCGCTCGGTGCTGGCGGAGCCGTCATATTATCTGGGGGCCACGGCGTTGCTCGGTCCACGCGCCGTTGAGTTCAGCAAGGCGTATAAGTTCATGATCGAGCCGGCGACCGACCAGCGGCCCTATTTTTTCAATTTCTTTAAATGGCGAACGCTACCGGAAATTTGGCGCGCGAGAGATCGCGGCGGCATGGCGCTGCTGGAAGCAGGCTACCCGGTGGTGATCGGCACGCTCGCCCAGGCTGTCCTGGCCAGCTTGCTGCTGATTCTGCTGCCCCTGAGGGTCGTGCGCCGTGCGGCTCGGCGGACCGACGCGCCCAGGCTTTGGCCAACCTTCGTGGCCGTGGGCAGCCTGGGTTTCGGGTTCATGTTCGTCGAGATCATCTTCATCCAGCGCCTGACCCTGTTGTTGAGTCATCCGCTGTATGCCGTGACTACCGCCCTCACCAGCTTTCTGGTGTTCGCGGGCGCCGGTAGTCTGCTGGCCCATCGCTTGCTGAAGCGCCATGCCGCCCGTCGCCTGCTGGCCGTCGTTGTGCCCCTGTTGCTGATCGCCGGTCTGCTGGCGCTGCTGGCTGCTGAGGGGCTGGTGACTGCGGCGGCCGGCTGGGGCATGCTCATGAAGGTCACCATCGCGGCGCTGCTGATAGCGCCGCTGGCCTGTCTGATGGGTATGCCCTTTCCCACCATGCTCTCGGCGCTGGATGCCGCGGCGCTTCCCTGGGCCTGGGCCGTCAACGGGTGCGCATCCGTGGTGGGGGCCGTTTTGGCCACACTTTTGGCCGTGCACGTCGGTGCCGTCGCCGTAGTGCTCTTGGCGTTGGCGCTCTACTGGCTGGCGGGCTTCGCGTTTACCGGCCATCCGCTGCTCCGCTCGCGCGCTGGTGTTGCTTGAGCCCCGTCAGCGGGCAGCAGCCCCGTCCGGTCGGATGACAGGCAAAAGCTACGGTGGTGGTCCGTCGCCAGGTGCCGGTCTTGCGTATCGTGGCCCAACGAGGACCAGCGCCGCGCCGCCCAGTGTTGCCGCCAGCGGCAGCACGCGGATCCAGGGGAATTCCGGTCGGCCCACGCCTGCCCATGCCAGCAGGGACAATCCTACGCAGACCAGCAGGGCGCCGGTAATCTGCACAGGAGAAGACCAGGCCTGTCTCGAATAGCGGCGGGCATGCTGCTCAAAGCGCGCGAACACGCCGACCACGGGGACCAGCGTCAGCAGCATGACGCCGACCCAGCCAGGCCGGGTCAGCCACCAGCCCGCTGATCCAGGTTCCCAGACCAGGCCGATCCCGCCCAGCTGCACAGCCAGGCCAATCAGCAGCACCTGAACAGTGCCGTGCCAGAGGAACAAAGTCATGATGACGCTGTTAATCAGAACGGTGGCGGTCCAGGGCGTCGGCCGTTGCAGCCAGCGCTCGAAGGAGTCGCGCAGCAGGCAAATAATGCCGAACTGCATGGCCGCAAGGGCTATCAATGCCACCGTGGGCGGTCGCGTGTTGGAAAAATCCACGCCGGGCACGGTCAGCATCGCGACCGGATAGTCGGCCACCTGGATCAGGAAAATGAGGAAGGCGAAGCCGCCCATGGCCCAGCCGACCGCTACGGAACGCGCGTCCGCTCGGCCGGAGCGCCAGAGTAATCCCAGTTGATGAATTGCGAGCCACACGAACGCATAGTTTGCCCAGCGCAGGGCCTGCAGCCCGCGGCCGAAGGCCAGAGCATCTACCAGGACGGCGGCGCTGACCGGGATCCAGAAAGAGGCGAGGCCAAAGCGCCGCCAGGCAGCTGCCGCCACCGGCATAAGCAGGATGACGCCGATGTAGACCGCCAAGAACCACGTCGGCACCAGCGCCAAGCGCGAGGCATTGGCAATCAGCTGCGGCTCCAGACCGGCCGCACCGGCTGCCAGGCCGATCAATAGCCACACGAGGATCAGCGGCAGCGCGGGAGCGATCAGGCGAATCAACCGGCGTTGCAGCCAATGCCGATAGTCCTGCGCCTCGCGGAGCGCTGCGTCCCAGGAGGCACTGTTGGCATACCCGCCGACGATGAAAAACACGGGCATCACCTGCAGCGCCCAGGTCAATCCATGGGACCAGGTCACGACGCCAAGAATGCTGGTAACGGTCAAACCTTCCGCCGCCATGTAAGGGGCAGCGGCCAGCCAGTGACCGGATACCACCACCAGAATAGCCAGCGCGCGCAGAAAGTCGATATACCGAACGCGGTGCGCGGGCGTCGCTGTCGCCAGTTCGTGCGCAGTGCGCCACATCTTCATGGAGTGTCCAGCCCGCGATCGCCAAAAGGCCAGCATAGACCTTCTTGATCCGGCTCGGGTACCTCAGTTATCCGGTGTCCCATCAGCGGGTCCGTAAAGACCGCAGCTTCCTGCGGTAACTCGACCTTGGGGGTGGCCAAGGGCGCCCGCCAGTGGACCAACAGGATTTTGCCGCACGTGCGCAGCGCTGGTGGCAGCGCCATTTGGGTGAGCCGCATGATCTCTGTGGCAAGAATCTCGTCACCCGCAAAGCGCTCAGGGATAGCGGGGGTCTCCCCGCCAACTGGAACATCGGGCCTGACTGGCTTGTGCCGTTACGAGCGCGCCAGGAGTTTGATCACTTGGCTCGGGCTGCGCGTGTTAAGCACATCCGCCTTTTCCAACCAGCCGCGCCGGGCTTGTTCCACGCCGTAAACCATGAAGTCTAGGTCGGTGACGCTGTGGGCGTCGGTTGAAATGGCGAGTGTTACGCCCAGTTCTCCCGCAAGCCGGCAGGCATCCCCGTTCAGATCCAGTCGGTAGGGGTGGGCGTTCACCTCGACGAAGACGCCCCGGTCGCGGGCGCCGCTCAGCACCCGTTCCAGGTCGATCTCGTAGGATTCCCGCTCGTTAATCAACCGGCCGGTGGGATGGGCCAGGATACTCAAATTGGGGTTGTCCATCGCCCTCAGAATCCGCTCGGTCTGGTGCTGGCGCGACAGGCCAAACCCGTAGTGAATTGCGCCGACCGCCAGATCCAGTTGCTTCAGGATGCCGTCGGGCAGATCCAGACGACCGTCCGAGAGGATATCGACTTCACAGCCTTTCAATAAGACCAGGCCGTCGAGTTGCTCATTGAGCCGGTCGATAGCCGCCAGCTGACGCGCCAGCTGGCGCTCATCCAGGCCGTTGGCGACCCGGACGTGCTGGGAATGGTCCGTGATGGCGAGGTACTCATAACCACGCTCCATAGCGCCCCGGGCCATCTGCTCCAGGCTGTGATGACCGTCCGTGGCTTGGGTATGACAGTGCAGGTCGCCGCGAATATCCGTTGTTGTGACTAAGTGCGGCAGGCGCCGGGCCCTGGCAGCCTCCAGCTCGCCCCGCCCACGGCGCAGCTCGGGCTCGATGTAGGGCAGCCCGACCGAGGCGAAAACCTGCTTTTCGGTTTTGCCGGCGATTCGGCGCTCGCCCCTGAACACGCCGTACTCGTTGATTTTCAAGCCTTGCTTCTGGGCCAGATTGCGCACCGCGATGTTGTGAGCCTTGGAGCCGGTGAAGTAGTGCAGTGCCGCGCCGTAGCTGATCTGGGGCACCAGGCGCAGATCCACCCGGGTCCCGTCACGCAGTTGCACCGTAGCTTTGGTGTGGCCCTGGGCGATGACCTCGGCGACGCTCTCGTAGGCGGTCAGAGCCTGCATCACAGGCGCGCCCCGCTGCGCGGTGATCAGGATGTCCAGATCACCGACGGTTTCCTTGCACCGCCGAAAACTGCCGGCCAGGGTGACCTTTTTGACGCCGGCCACGGCACGCAGGTAGGCCAGCAGGGGCTCGGCCAGGGCGCGCGCGTCACAGCGCCGCAGCCGCCGGGTGGCCGCTTCGCCCAGGCGGCGCAGGATGAGCGCCTCGGTTTTGGGGCCAAAACCAGGCAGCTGCCGGATTTGCCCGCTGCGCGCCGCGCGCAGCAGATCCTCCTCGCTGCGGATGTCCAGGCTCTGATACAGCGCCTTGACCCGCTTCGGTCCGAGCCCGGGCAGGCGCATCAGCCGACTCAGGCCCACGGGCGTGCGCTGCGCGACCTCGCTCAGCAGTGGCAGCCGGCCCGTGGCGCAGAGCGTGCTGATCTTTCCCGCCAGGTCTTTGCCGATACGCGGCAGCTTGGCTAGATCCTCACCGCGAGCCAGCAGTGCGCACATGTCGTGGGGATAGACTCGAATCACGGCCGCTGCATTGCGGTAGGCCATGACGCGGAACGGATTCGCGCCCTCGATCTCCAGCAGATCAGCCAGCGTTTCGAACTGCTGGGCGATGTCGGTATTGGCCATGGTCATGCCCGCAACCTAGTGGCAGCTGGATAGGAAGCCAATAGGGAATTGGCGCAAGGGCGCCGCGCGGGCGGGGCTAGGTAAAAACGCGTATGGTGCTCGGTGCTGGGCGCCGCCAGTCTGGGCGTCATCATGCCGCATTCTGCAGATCATTGAGGCATCAGACGCTGCAGGCTCTGGTAGAGGCGCTGGGGTGCTCCGCCGGCCGGCCTGCGTTACTTGCCCTGGGTGAGCCCGGCACCGGTAGCCTGAGCTATGCCAAGCTGAATGAGCAGGTCGCGTCCCTGGCTGCGGGATTGGCCGCCCGCGGCCTGCAGGCCGGTGATCCCTGTGTCATCTGCGCCCCGAACTGCACAGGCTGGATCGTCACCTGCCTGGCCTTGCTCCGCGCCGGCGCCGTGCCCGTGCCCGTCGACAGTCAGGCCGGCAGTGCTGATCTTCACCACATCTTGGCGGATTCTGGCGCGGTCTGGGTCTTTACCACCAGCCAGGTTGCGCCGCGCCTGAGGCTGAGGGATGGTCCGGCAACCCGCGTGGTGTTTTTGGACTCGGGAGACGGTTCCGCTGAGGGTTGGCTGGATCTGCGGGCGGCGCCGACCGGGCCGCTCGCGGCTCGGGCGAGCCCGTCGGACCGAGCCGTGTTGTTCTACACGTCCGGGACCAGCGGTCCGCCCAAGGGAGTACCGCTGACCCATCGGAATATCCTCAGCAATCTGGACGCCCTGCTGGCCCAGAACCTGGTGCAGCCGGACGATCGGGTGCTGCTGCCGCTGCCACTGCATCACGTCTACCCCTTTGTGGTGGGGTTACTGGTGGCCCTTGCGTCCGGACTGGCCGTGGTGCTGCCTCGATCGTTGACCGGCGGCCATTTGCAGCGCGCTCTGCAGGAGGGTGATGTATCCGTCATTCTGGGTGTGCCGCGCCTCTACGAGGCACTGACGGCAGCGATTGAGCAGCGGTTCTCCAACCAGGGTCGTTGGGCGGTGGCCGGCTACCGCGGCGTGCTAAGCGTCGTAAGCGTCCTGCGCCGTCTTTTTCAGGTTGAGCTCGGGCGCTGGTTGTTCGCGGGGCTGCGGCGCCGGCTGGCACCGCGCCTCCGCCTGCTGGTGTCCGGTGGCGCGGCGCTCTCAGCGGACCTGGCAGAGTTGCTGCAGGCCCTGGGCTGGCAGGTGGCCAGTGGCTACGGACTCACCGAGACAGCGCCCATCCTGACCTGGAATGTGCCGGGCCAGGGTCGGCTGGACACAGCGGGCCAGCCGCTGCCCGGCGTCCAGCTTGCCATTGCCGCGCCCGAGGCAGGGCATCGCCACGGCGAAGTGCTGGCCCGCGGTGCCAACGTCTTCGCCGGTTACCATCATCTGCCGGCGCAGAGCGCGGCGGCGTTTACCGCCGACGGTTGGTTCCGCACCGGCGATCTGGGCGGTCTGGATGCCGCCGGATATCTGCACCTGCATGGCCGGGCGTCCTCCATGATCGTTCTGCCGGGCGGCGAGAACGTGGACCCGGAAAGCCTGGAGGCCGCGCTGGCCAGTTGCCCGTCGGTCCGGGAAGCCGGCGTGCTGGAACATGATGGACGTCTGGTGGCCATCCTGGTTCCGCTCGCTGATGCAGCCCGGGGTCAGTCCGATGACGCTCTGCGACAGCGCCTCACCGACGAGATCAAGGTTACCGAGCAAACTCTGCCCAGCTATCAACGGCTCAACGCCTTGGCCGTGGACCGCCGGCCGCTGGCCCGGACCCGCCTGGGCAAGCTGCGCCGCCAGCAGTTGGTGGTGCGTTATCAGGACCACCTGCGCGGCACCGTCGTGCCCGGGCAAGTTATGGATCCCAGCGAGTTCGCACCGGAAGACCGGCAGCTGCTGGACGATCCCATCGCCGGTCGGACCTGGGACTGGCTTCGGCAGCGGTTCCCGGGTCGGTCCTTAAGCCCGGATGTTGATCTGCGCATGGATCTGCAGGTGGATTCCATGGACTGGTTGAATCTCACCCTGGAGTTGCGCGAGGTGGTGGGGGTGGAGTTGGGCGCCGAGGCGGTGGGCCGCATCCAGACCCTGGGTGACCTGCTGCGCGAGACCCTGGCGGCCGAGGCCGCCGCGCCCGGTGCTCAGGATGTGGTGGCCAGACTGCGGGACCCTGAAAAGGCGCTCAGCCCGGACCAGCGACTTTGGTTGGCACCACCGTCGGGCGCGCTCGGACTCCTGGGGATCGTCCTGCAGGGCCTTGCCCGGGTGCTGATGCGCGGCTTCTTCCGGCTGCGGGTGACGGGATCGGAAAACGTCCCTGAAGACGGGCATTACCTGTTCGCCCCGAATCACCTGAGTGCGCTGGATCCCATTGCGGTGCTGGTGGCTTTGGGGCCTGAGCGATTGCGCAGGACCTGCTGGGGCGGCTGGGTGGGCATCATGTTCGACCGGCCCCTGATGCGCCTGGTGAGCCGGTCGAACCGGGTGCTGCCCGTAGAGCCTTCTCGGGGGTCCCTGTGGAACCTGGAGCTGGCCGCGGCCGCGTTGCGCCAGGGCAATCATCTGGTGTGGTTTCCCGAGGGTAGCCGGTCCCCGGATGGGACACTGCAACCGTTTCGGGCGGGGGTGGGTCTGTTACTGCAAGCCCAGCCGGTTCCAGTGATTCCGGTGTGGATCGCTGGCACTGCCGCCGCCCTGCCACCTGGCAAGCTGTGGCCCAAGCGCCGCCAGATCACCGTAACCCTGGGGCCGCCAATTAACCCGCGCGAGCTGCTCAGGGATACTCTGGGTGCCGATCAGGCGGTCGATATTGCCGCCGCTCTTCATCACCGGGTAGCGACCCTGGGTGGCGTGCAGGACGAATCCGTTCCGGCTCAGGGCGCTGCCGTGGGCTGGGAGCATTTCGAACATGAGGCGGATATCGGTCTGCGCGCTACCGCCGCCACTCGCGAGGGGCTGTTTGAGCTGCTGGGCGAGGCACTCACGGCGGTCGTTACCGAGCCGCGGCGCGTAAAACCTGAGCAGGAGCGGGTGATACGCTGCGCAGCACCGGATAACGCCTTACTGATAGTGGACTGGCTGAACGAGCTGATTTTCGCGATGGCAACCGAGGGTCTGCTGTTCAGTCGCTGGCAGGTGCGGCTGGAGGACGGCCGCCTGGAGGCCCGGGTGCGCGGCGAGATGGTGGACCGGCAGCGGCATCAGCCGGTTGTGGAAGTCAAGGGCGCAACCTATACCGCCCTGAAGGTGGAGCAGGCCGCGGATGGCTTATGGCACGCCCAGTGCGTAGTGGATGTGTGACGTTGTGGACCTAAGCAAACTGGAGCAGCTGACGGCCTATCAATGGCGCATCCCGCCTAGCGGCGAGATGCGGGTCCCCGGCGTGATCTATGGCGACCAAGCCCAGGTCGCGCAGATGGACGACAAGGTATATCAGCAGCTGGCCAATGTGGCGAAGCTGCCCGGCATTGTCGGTGCCGCCTACGCAATGCCCGATGCGCACTGGGGCTACGGCTTCCCGATCGGTGGGGTAGCCGCTTTCGACCCGGACGAGGGCGGCATCGTGTCCGCGGGCGGCGTGGGGTTCGATATTTCCTGCGGCGTGCGTACGCTGCATACGGGTCTGGCCCTGGAGGACGTGACGGCGCGCAAGGCTCGTCTGGCCGACCGACTGCAGGACATGATCCCGGCCGGGCTGGGCAGCCGCGGCGCGATCACGCTGGACGATCCGGCCATGCACGACATGCTTGCCGGCGGGGCACGCTGGGCGGTTGATTGCGGTTACGGCGCCGCGGCGGATCTGGAGCACATCGAAGAGGGCGGTTGCGTCGCGGGGGCCCAGCCCGGCGCCGTGTCCGATAAAGCCAAGCAGCGCCAGCGTCGCGAAATGGGGACGCTTGGCTCGGGCAACCATTATCTGGAAGTGCAGCACGTGGCAGCGGTGTTCGCCCCCGAGATAGCCGCCGCGTACCAACTCAAAGAGGGCGATATCCTGGTCAGCATCCACTGCGGCTCACGGGGCCTCGGTCACCAGATCGGCACGGATTATCTGCGCGAGATGCTGCTGCAAGCGCCAGCCCACGGCTTGACGCTGCCGGACCGGGAGTTGGCCTGTGCGCCAATCAACTCCGAGCTGGGCCAGCGCTATCTGGGTGCCATGCGGGCCGGCATGAACTGCGCCCTGGCCAACCGTCAGATTATCCTGCACCTGACGCGAGGGGTGTTTGCCGAGTTGTTTCCCGCCGCGCGCTTATGCGTGCTTTACGATGTCTCGCACAACATCTGCAAAGTGGAATCCCACAGCGTAAACGGCGGGCGCAAAGAGCTCTACGTCCACCGCAAAGGCGCGACGCGCGCCTTTGGTCCGGGTTCCGCCCATGTGCCAACGGCGTTTCGCGACGTCGGCCAGCCGGTTTTGATCGGGGGATCCATGGGTACGGCATCCTACATCCTCGCCGGCGTCGCCAGCAGCGAGGCCCTGGCGTTGAGTTCCGCCTGCCACGGTGCGGGTCGCAGCATGAGTCGCAACCGGGCGCGCAAGCGCTTCCAGGGTTCCCATCTGGTCAAGGAACTGGGCACCCGGGGCATACTGATTCGCAGCCCCTCCATGCGCGGCGTGGCCGAGGAAGCGCCCGAAGCCTACAAAGACGTGGATGTGGTCGTGGACATTGCGGACCGAGCCGGCTTGGCTCGCAAGGTGGCTCGCCTGGAACCGTTGGTGTGCATCAAGGGCTGAAACGGGCCCCTGGGTTACCCCACGATATGATGTTTGCCAACCAGTTGCACCGAGCTGGCTTGAGGGCCTTTCTCGCCCATTTCCTCGGCAAATCGCACCTCTGCCCCCACCTGGAGCTGGTCGAAGTCGCCATTGACGATGCTATGGCGGTGGAAGTAGATCTCGCGACCATCGGCGGTCTCGATCAGGCCGTAGTCCTGGGTCGGCTGCAGCACCGCGATGCGTCCGTGGGGCGGCAGCTCATGGCTTTTGACCTTGCCGCGGCTGATCCGCAGGCGGCTCTTCAGCTGCCGTTCGACTGCGTTCACAGCATCCCGCAGTGCCACGTAGACATCCTCATGGGCGTGGTGCTTGTCGGGTGACCGGCTGGCGATGATTTCGCCGCCGGGCACATGCAGATCAATCATCACCTGGTACAGCTTGCCCTTTTGATGGTGCTTGTGGGGCGCTTCGATAGTGACCCGGCCGCTAATGATGTGATCGTGAAAGCGCTCCAGCCGCTCCAGTCGCTCCCGAACGGCCTGCTCCAGCGCTGGCGACGTGTCCATGTTCTTGAAGTGAATCTGCAGTGCGTTATCCATGTTGTTACCTCCGTGACTCAAGTCTTCACGGCGGTCGAGCGTCGGGCTATCCGTGAAACTGCGTATAGCAAGGCGCCGCCGACGAGTGCGGGGCAGCGGTGAAGCCACTGCCGCTCACCAGCTGGGACAGGCCGACGGCTAGCGCACAAACAACACGATCAGGCCGGCAGTCACCGCAGCGATCAGTACCGCGCGAGCGCCGGTCCACAGCCAGAATCGGCCGCTTATCCATCCCATCAGCACGCCGAGCAGGAAGACCACCAGGAAGGCCAGCACCGCGGTGACGTCCAGCGCCGCCCAGGGCAGCGTTAGACCCCATAGATCCAGCCAAAGCGGCATGATCACCAGCAGCGAGATGCTAAGCGGCGCCAGGCCGTTGACGAGCGCGACCGCCACCGGAATCAGACGGGCGGCGGCGCCATGTTCCGTATCCGCGAGGTCGGCGATCATCGCCTGCTCGAGTGACTTCAGGTCCCGCTGGCGCTCGGCAGTTTCGCTCACATAGGCGCTGCTGACCCCGCTCATGCCCAATGCGATGGCGGTGCCCACGCAGGCGCTCACGGCCAGCTTGGGATCGCTCGCGCCGCTCATGCGAAATCCCATGGTCAGCCCGAGCATGGTCAGGGCGCCGTCAAAGCCGTTGACGACGAAGTAGCGGCGCATAAGCGCGGTGGACCGCGTCAGGCGAACCAGCCGGCCGAGGGAGGACAGCATGCTGGGTTCACTCACGTTGTGAACGAGGGGCGTTGTGCGGCCTGGTCAGTCCTGCTGTTGAGCGCCGCTGACAAGCACTTCATCGATGCTGTGCACCGAACCCCCCAGGGTCGTGATGGTCTCTTCCAACTCCGCCAGATCCACATTGGTACCGGTCACCACCACTTCTACAGTTTCCGTCCTCTCATCCATCTCCGCGACGCGCACTCGAACCTGGTAATCGGCGCCTTGCGCGCCGAGCGCGTTGGCGAATTCCAGGATCGATGGCTGATGAGGTTTGAGCACGTCCAGCGTGACCTGCTTCAGTCTAACCATGGGCTACGGCTTGTTGTTGGGTATGCTCGCTCAATGTAGAGAGGTCACCCGGGGATAGCAAGGCGGTCCAGACCGGCTGCCAACCGGCGCCCATACGTACCCACCCGTATTTGCCTGCGCCTCGGGGCTGCCCATACTGATGGCATGGTCGTGCCGTTGACAGCCGAGCCAATCGTTTTTCGCGATCGCCGCGATGCTGGGCAAAGACTCGCCGCGGCTCTGGCCGACCTGTCTGCGGGCCTCGACGCGGTGGTCTTTGGCCTGCCTCGGGGCGGTATCCCGGTGGCCTACGAGATCGCCACCGAGCTTGGCGTTCCCCTCGAGGTGTTTGTCGTTCGCAAGCTTGGCGCGCCGGGTAACCCGGAGCTGGCAATCGGCGCCATCAGCTCGGGGGACGTGGAGGTGCGTAACGCCGCCTTGGTCCGCCGGCTAGGGCTCACCGCGGCCGACCTTGAAGCAGTGCGGGTCCGGGAACGCGCGGAACTGGAGCGCCGGGAGGCTGCCTATCGCAGCGGCCGCCCGTTCCCGGCCATGTCGGGCCGCACGGCAATCCTGGTAGACGACGGGGTCGCCACCGGGGCCACGATGCGCGCGGCGGTCCAGGCCATGGCGGTGTTTGCGCCGGCCTCTATCATCGTCGCAGTGCCCCATGGCGCGGCAGATGCGTTGGAGCAGATCGCCGAGGATGCGGACCAGGTGGTGGCGCTGTGCATGCCCGAACCCTATCTGGCCGTGGGCTACTGGTATACCCATTTCCCGCAGGTGTCGGACGGCGAGGTCGTCCGGCTGCTGCGTCGAGCCCAGTCCATGCCGGGAGGTCAGCAGTGACGCCGCATTGATGGATACCCAGCTGTTTCTGATCTTTGTGGGCATCTCGACCGCTGTCATCGTCATTCCGGGGCCAAGTGTCCTGTTGATTGTCTCCAACAGTTTGCGGTTCGGCCTGCGGGCCGGGTTATTCACCGCCGGCGGGATCAGCGCGGCAATGATCCTGCAGCTGGCCGTAGCGGTGGCCGGCATGACCTCGCTGCTTCTGCTGCTGACGGACTGGTTTACGGTTCTGCGGTGGATCGGCATCGCCTATCTTGGTTACCTGGGATTGACGCGCTTGTTGCGTGCGGAGCCGGTTGGCTCGGCCGGGTTGGCGGCGACCAGACACAGCGGCTCCAGTCTTGCCCAGGGCTTCCTGGTGTCGCTGACCAATCCCACCACCATGACTTTTTTCGTGGCGTTTTTTCCCCAGTTTCTGGCTATGGAGCGGGCGCTGGTGCCCCAGCTCACGCTGATGAGCGTGACTTTCTGGGTGTTGGCGCTGCTGTTTGACGTGGGCTACGCACTGCTCAGTGCGCGGCTGGGGAGCCCGCTGCAAAGCTCCCGCTGGGTTCGGCTGCGCAATCGTCTGTCCGGGGCCATCATGCTGGCGGCGGCGCTGGGACTGGCCCTGGCGCGCTGACCCTTGGTTTGACTGCCCTTGGGCCGCCGGCGAGCCGGATTGTGAGGCAGCGCCGGTCCGCTGAGCATGATTGGCGCTGCGGTCAAATCGCGCGGCGTCGCGGCAGGATTTGCCCGTCGTTCAAACGGCGTTCGCGTGATGACCATAACGGGGGATTGATCAGCTTCCGCTTCCGGGTTTATTCCGGCGCCCCTGGCTGGCGGTCAGCACGCAGCGTGGCAGTTTCCTGAGCGATGTGATGGCGCATCTCGTCCCGGAAGTTGTTCACGCCAATGAAAAATTCTCGCATCATCATCACCCACAGGTAATAACCGCGACCGCGCAGGCGCAGTTGGTTGCGCTGCCGGCTTACGGCGCGAAGCAGCCGCAGGCCCATGATTTCGGGCCAGAGCGTGCGCTGAAAGCGGCCGGCGAAACGCCGTTCGGCAGCCTCAAGGTCAAGGGTTCCGCCGAACAGTCGGGTCAGCAGGTAGTAGCGCATCTGATCACGGGCCGCCATGGGGCGACGCCGAACAATGCCCGTCGCCCCGGCCTCGATCAGGCGAAGATAATGGTTTATGGAGAACGTGGTGGCGAACAGACTGCCCTGGAGATAGCTGAACGCACCGCTGCCCAGGCCCAGATATTCATCCTGTTCGACGATGTACTCATCCAGCATCCCGGCATCTCGGGAGAAGCACCAGGCCGAGGAATGGCGGTATCCCGCCGCCGTCAGGTGCGCGCTAATTTGCTCGTAAAGGCGTGGTTCCCTGCGAAAATCCACCCGGCCGATCTGTTCGTTCATGGTCTTGCGGGTGCTGTTGGCAGTCATCAAGGGATAGAACGACACTTGTTCAACTTCCAGCTCACGGGTCAGGAGCTCCAGGTCCCGCTGCAGGGACGCTGGCGTCTGAGCGGGGAAGTTGAAGATCATGTCTACATTCAGCGTATCAAACAGTCCCTGGACGCTGGCCAGGCGGCGCAGAATGCTGGCACCGCTGCCAAACTTGTCGTAGCGATCCATCTGGCGGAGCAGCGTGTCGTCAAAGCTCTGCACCCCTACCGAAAGCCGCGTGACGCCTGCGTCCTTCAGGTCTGACAGGCGGGCATCGTTCAAGTAGTCCGGGTTGGTTTCCACGGACACGTGGCCGATAGGATGCAGGCGGCTGGCCAGTTCCAAGGTTGCGAGCAACTCCTCCGGCAGCACAGTGGGCGTGCCGCCGCCCACGTAGATCTCGTGGAACCGATAGCCCAGAGCGCTGACCCGGCGTATTTCCTCCCGCAACGCAGCGAAGTATTGCTGGGCGCGGGTGCGCTGAAACTCCACCCGGTGAAAGGGGCAGAAAGGGCAGAGGACCTCGCAGAAAGGGATGTGCAGGTACATAAGATAGGTCGCGTCAGCCGGCGGTGTCGGCAGCTGGGTGCTGCTGGGCGCGCCCGCAAAGCTCATCAGGCGCTGGTTGGTGCGCCGCAAGTAGGGTGTAAAAAGACGCTGCAGCAGCATGTTTGTGGATTAGAAAACCATCGCCGTGGGGACCGCTCGCCACGCGCGCCGAAAAGGGGCGCGGCTGCGTTATTGGATCACAATCGGATGGGCAGCGCCCCGCTGAGGTCCGCTACGGGGTATGCTCGGGGCTTGCTACGCTGAGCGGGGGTACGCATGGCGACCCATCCAGAGGCATCGGGGGCGGCGGGCAGCGCGGCCGCGGCGTTGGAGATGCCCGTGGGCAGACAGATCTACGTGCTCCTGGTGGGGTCCCTGGTGCTGTTTACCAGTCAGGGCCTGTGCTTCGGTGGCTTGACGGTGTTTGATTCCGCCATTCTGGACGAGCTGGGCATCAGCGTGGCGCAGCTGAAGTTGCGCGACACCGTCCAGAATGTGATTTCTGCGTTGCTGGCTGCACCGGCCGGCTTTTTGGTGGACCGCATCGGTGTGAAGCTGCCGTTGATTCTGGGTTTCATCGTGATGTCCGTGTGCTTCGCCATTTATTCGGGCATCGACTCGGTCCAGGCCATCTACCTGAATCATTTTCTCATGGGCGTCGGCCTGAAAGGCGCCGGCATGATGGTGGCTGTGATTCTGGTTTCCCAGTGGTTCGGCCCCTGGCGCGGCGGCGCCCTGGGGGTGCTGGTGTCCGGTTCCAGCCTCGGCAACGCCCTGATGCCGCAGCTCAACACGGCGCTGCTTGGTATCTTCGCCTGGCGCGAGGCGTTCTTGGTCATCGCCCTGATCCCGTTGCTGCTGCTGCCGCTGCTGGCGCTGTTGCCCAAGCGCTCGCCCTATATGGACCAGGGGACAACCGAGCGTGCAGGGCCTGCCGGCGGCACCGGCGGCACCGGCGGCGCAGCCAGCTATAGGGACGCCATTCGCTCCAGCCAGTTCTGGCTGCTGGGCGTCATCGCTTTCACCACATTTTTTTCCCTGATGGGCTCCAGCGCGAATTTCGTCCTGCACATGCAGCGGGACCTGGGCCTGCCCCTGGCGCGGGCCGATGACAGCCTGTTCATCCTGTTCATCGTGGCCATTATCACCAAGCTGGCCGGCGGCTATCTGGCGGATCGGTTCGGGCCGAAAAGAGTGCTGATTGCCTGTCTTATCGTCATGATGGTGGGGGCCTACACCTTGACCTTGATGAGTACGGATACGGTCTGGCTCGGGATAGCCCTGTTCGGGCTCGGCTGGGGCGCGCTATACACCTGCATTCAGCTGCTGCCATCCCATATTTTTGGTCTGGCGTCGCTGGGGAAGATCATGGGTACCCTGATTATCTTTGAGACCACGGCCGGCGCCTTCGGCGCATTCAGCATTGGGCTCGGCTATGACCAGACCGGCAGCTACCAGTTTTCTTTCCAGTTGATGACCGGTCTGTTGGCCCTGGCGGTGGTCAGCGCCGTCGTCATCAAAATCCCGGAGCGGGTTAGCGACTGAGACGGGCCGCGGGGTCCCGCGTCAGCCGGAGTCGTAGCGGCGGCCTGCCGCGAGCATCTTGTCGGTGCCGATCACATCCTGCAGTTCGTTGAAATCGAGCATGCGATCCCGAAACGTGTCCGTGGTGCCGTGGGTCTTCAGCGCCGTCAGATAGGCGCGGGCGGCGTGAGCCAGCACCCGGATCATGGCGCCTGGATAGATCACCATTTTGAAACCCAGTTCGGCCAGTTCCTGGGCCGTCTTCAGCGGCGTCTTGCCACCCTCCACCATGTTGGCGAGCAGCGGTACCCGTCCGCCCAGTTCCCGGCCCAGGGTCTTGAGTTGCTCCTCATCCTGAGGCGCTTCGACGAACAGCATATCGGCGCCGCATTCCATGTAAGCGTGGGCGCGCTCCAGGGCAGCTGCAAAACCCTCTACGGCAATGGCATCCGTGCGCGCCACGATCACCGTGGCGTCATCAGATCGGGCGTCCTGGGCCGCCTTGAGCTTGCCCAGCATTTCATCACGGGGTATCAGCGTCTTGCCAGACAGGTGGCCGCAGCGCTTCGGCATGGTCTGGTCTTCCAGTTGTATGCCGGACGCGCCCATGCGTTCCAGCACCCTGACGGTGCGCTGCACGTTGAGGGCGTTGCCAAAGCCGGTGTCGGCGTCCACGACGAATGGAATATCGATGCGCTCGCGGATTTGAGACACCGTTTCCGCCACCTCGCCGAACGACATGAGGCCGATATCGGGTCTGCCGATGCGGGCATAGGAAATGCTGGCACCGCCCAGGTAGGCGCAGGGAAACCCCTCCTGCTGCACCAGTAACGCGGTGAGGCCATTGAACATACCCGGCGCGATCACGACATCCGGGCCAGCCAGAAGTCTGCGCAGGGTTTCAGCGTGAGTCATGGGTAGCCTCCCCCGCGATCCGGGTCTTAAGGTAGGGCATCAAACCACCGGCGTTGATCATCTCCATGAGATGGGGTGGCAGCGGCTCGACGGCATAGGTCTTATCCTGGGTCAGATTCTCAACCCGCCCGGCTACTGGATCCACTCGTACCTGATCACCGGGAGCAATCTCCCCGGCTTCGGGGAGTATCAAGGCAGGCACCCCCAGGTTGAGCACGTTGCGATAAAAAATCCGCGCAAAAGACACGGCCAGGATGGCGCCCACCTGCAGTCCGCTGAAGCCCATGGCCGCCTGCTCCCGGGCGGAGCCCACACCGAAATTGCGTCCGGCCACCACCACGTCACCCGGTTGAACACCGGGGGCAAAGGTGGGGTCCACGGCCTCCAGGCAGTGCTTGATGGCCTCTTCAATGGGTAGCTTGAAATAGATTCCCGGTGCCATGACGTCGGTATTGATCTCGTCGCCGAATTTCCAGACGCGGCCGTTTATAACGCTCACTGTGACAGTCCTCTACAGCAGATTGCGTGGATCGACGATCCTGCCCGCTACGGCAGACGCCGCCACCGTATAAGGTGAACCCAGATAGACGGAGCTGGAGTTGGCGCCCATGCGGCCCTGGAAATTGCGGTTCGTGGAGGAAATGCAGACCTCATCTTCCGCCAGAATGCCTGCCCCCAGGGCGGCGCAGGCGCCGCAGCCTGTGGACAGCAAGAGGCCACCCGCCGCGGTGATCGTCGCCAGGGTCCCGTCCGCTGCCGCCTCGGCCATGATCCGATTGCTGGCCGGCGCCACCATCAAGCGGGTGCCGCGGGCCACCTGGCGCCCCCGAAGCACCTCCGCCACCATGTGCAGATCCGAGAGCTTGGCGCCGACGCAGGCGCCAATGTAGGCCTGGTCCACACGGATATGGTCGCGCTCGAAATCAGCGGCCGGTCCGGAGTTAGAGGGTTTGTGGGGTGCCGCGACCTGGGGCTGGAGGGCCGCGGCGTCGAACTGATGGCGGGCTTGGTAACGCGCCTGTGGATCGCTGCGCCAGGTGAGCGCGTCGGCGGCAGGTTCGGCACCGGCGGCGCGGATGGCAGCCAGGGTGACCTCGTCCGGCTCAATCAGTGCCGTTTCCGCACCCAGCTCGGCGGCCATGTTGGTGAGCACGACCCGTTCCGCCATGGGTAGCCCACGCACTGTGTCGCCACCGTACTCGATGGCCTTGAAGGCGTTGTCCATGCCCAGCTCCCGGGCCAGCAGCAGCATGACATCCTTGGCCGCTACGCCGGTGCCGAAGCTGCCTGACCAGTCGACCCGGATGGTTTCCGGCACTACGGTCCAGATCTCGCCGGTGACCAGCACGCCGGTCATCTCGATAGCGCCGAAGCCGGCCATGTAGCAGCCGTACGCACCCGCATTGGTCGAATGGGAGTCGCCGCCGCAGCAGAACATGCCCGGCTTGAGATGGCCATGCTCCGGCAGCACCACATGGCATATGCCCTGCATGTCGTAGAAGTGGGCAATGTCGTAGGCGGCCACGAACTCCCGGGTCAGCTTGAGGATCGCCGCCGCCGCGGGATCGGTCGCCGGCACGAAGTGATCGGCTACCACGACGATTTTCTCCGGATCCCAGACGCCGACCCCCAGCTCCTTCAGCCGGGGCCAGATACGGCGAGGTCCACCGGAGTCCAGAATCATGGCCAGATCCACCTGGCAGGTTACGATCTCGCCGGGGCTGACCGCTTCCACACCGGCCGCGCGGGCAATTATCTTTTCAACCAATGTGGCGGGTGTGTTGGACACTTATTCAGCCTCCAGGGGTGCGCATAACGTTTGGCCCGGCACCTTGATTCCGCCGCGCCGGGTGCCCAGCGTGATGTCTCCATAACGCTCCGCAAAAATCGGCGGCAGATCGCGGCCGTTGGGTGCCGCCAGCCAAAGACGCAACAGATGCCGCTTGCGCTCGGGCTCCGGGTAGTCTTCGTAGGCGGTGCGGGCATGCAGGATCTGGTGATTATGCAGAAACTGGATATCGCCGGGCTGAAAATCCATGTCCAGACGAAACTGGTCGCTCGCGGCCAACGCGTCGATGAGGTCCATGGCTTCGATCTGAGCCGGGGTGAGACGGGGCAGATCGGGGAAACGGGCCTGCGCTGCGTCGATAAAGTCCCTGGGGTACAGGGCGCTGAGCTGGCCCGCGTAGTGATTAAAAATGGGCATGGCGTAGGTGGGCCCCTTGCCCGCGGGAATTTCGCCCTTGCGATCTATGATGAACGGTTCGCACAGCACCTTCGCCAGATCCGGCCGACGTCGCACGATTTCATTGTAAATCGCCGTGGAGCTGGCGATGGCGCTCGCCCCGCCCTGTTTCGCAGGATGCAGGCACAACAGTCCCACGATATCGCAGCTGTCGGTATGAAACAGGTGGCGGCGCCGCGTGGTGTAGACCCGGACCGCTGGGTCAACGGGATCGTTGCCAAGATCTTTGACATGGCCCAGCAGGTGTCCCTGGGCGTTTTGCGGCACCGGCAGGCCAAACCAGGCGCCCAGGCCCAGATACATCCTGGCCACCTGCTCGCGGGCTACACCCGCTACAGGAAAACCGCGCAACAGGACGAACCCTCTGCCATTGATCACGTCATCCTGCAAGGCAGTCAGCGTCGGACCCAGAGAGGGGAGGGGAAAGGCATCCTTGTCCAGTTGCGTGAGCGGTATCCCGCGCTGGGCACTGGCGGCCGCCGCTGCTTCCAGCTCGCGGCAATCCCCGTCGGTCAGGTTGTGCAGCCACGCGTCGCTGGCGCGCATCTGCGCAGCCTGCCAGGCAGCAGGTCCGTGGTAGATCGCAAGGGCTGGGTCGGGTTGGGCGGACATGGTTACTGCGGGTATCTCATCACTCCCGGCCGCGTGTCACAACCCTGCGCTGTTGCCGCGTAGATGCCCGCCGTGACGGATTGTGCTATTCATGGTGCCCAGCAGCCCTTCCGGAGATCGCCATGAGTGCCGCACACCCCTGGCTGGAACCAGAGAACTGGCCGACAACGCCGCTGCCGCCGGATGAGTTGACCCGGCGTATTGAACGGTCGCTGACTCTGACTAACATCGGGGTGTTGGCCACCCTTGGCAAGCACTACCCGATCGCCAGCCCGGTGGAGTTTTATGCCGATGGACTGACGATTTATGTTTTTCCTCAGCCGGGCAGCCCGAAACTGAAAGCAATGCAGCGCAACCCCAAAGTGTCCTTCGCAGTGGCCAATCCCATGGCCGGTTGGGCATCGGCGCAGGGAGCCCAGTTGTTCGGCGATGCCCAGCTGCTGGACGTGGGCACGCCGGACTGGGAGCAGGGTATGAGGATATTCAAATGGCCGGCCTCGTCCTGGGAGATTGGCAGGCCCCTGGACGAACCGCCCCAGGGCCAGTTGATGAAACTGGCGCCGGAGCGCATCGTCTACACCGAGCATTTTCTGCGCCGGGATGGCTACTCACCGCGGCAGATCTGGCGGCGCCAGTAGCTCCGCGCTTAGCTTGAGTTGGCCATCCCGGGCGCTGTGCCGCTCCGGTCCAGTTCAGCGCTGAGTTCGGGACCACCGCTGATGATCGAGATCACACCGCTGCGACGCCGCCTCCGACGGCTCCCCCATCGTGCGGCGCCAGTTTTTTCGCCCAGGAAGGGGCATGAACGGAAATCTCTTCAGTAGCCTCTGGCAACGCTTTGGCAGCGATGGCAGCGGGGTGTTTCTGGACTGCCCCGGGCGTGAGCAACTGAGCTACGATGCCGTTGCCGAGCTGGCGGGCCGGTATGCGGCGGTCTTGGAAGACATGGCTATCGCACCCGGTCGGCGGGTTCTCGTCCAGGTGGACAAGAGCCCGGAGGCCGTTGCCCTGTATCTGGCCTGTCTGCGCCTGGGCATCGTCTATGTCCCCATCAACACGGCTTACACGGCGGCGGAGGTGGAATACTTCCTGCAGGATTGCTCGCCGGACCTGTTCGTGATTGATGGGCAGCGGCGGGCGGAGCTGGTGGCCGCGGGCGAACGCGCCGCGGTGGCGCTGGTGCTGCCGCTCGTTGGCGGCGAGACGTCCCTGCACCAACGGGCTTCGGCCAGCCGGGTCTCCGCAACCCTGACGCCCCGCTCACCGGCTGATCTGGCGGTGATTATCTACACGTCCGGCACAACGGGGCGGGCCAAGGGGGCCATGCTGAGCGTGGGCAATCTATTGTCTAACGCACTGGCACTGCACGAGGCGTGGGGTTGGCGAGCGGACGACGTGTTGCTCCATGCCCTGCCTATTTTTCATGTCCACGGACTCTTCGTCGCGTTGCACTGCGCCATATTGAGCGCCTCGCGAGTATTGTTCCTACCCCGCTTCGATGTGACGGCGGTCCGCCGGGCGCTGCCGGCAGCGACGGTCATGATGGGCGTGCCGACTTTCTATACCCGTCTGCTGGCGGCAGCGGAGTTCGCTGCCGAGGAGTGCCGCAGCGTGCGAGTCTTTATCTCCGGTTCGGCGCCGTTGTCGCCCTCCACATTTGCCGAGTTCGAAATCCGCACCGGGCATCGAATTCTCGAACGCTACGGCATGAGCGAGGCGGGCATCATCGCCTCGAATCCGCTGCGCGGCGAGCGACTTGCGGGCACGGTGGGTTACGCGTTGCCCCAGGTCGAGGTGCGGATTGCGGATCAGGCGGGTGAAACCGCGGGGCCGGGTCAGGTGGGCGAGCTGGAAATCCGCGGCCCAAATCTTTTTGCCGGGTATTGGCAGCTGCCCGAGAAGACGACCGCGGAATTTCGT
>JBFFHS010000039.1:0-33398 GCA_041556855.1 Gammaproteobacteria bacterium | reverse complement strand
GGGGTTTGCCTCCATCGGGACCGAGCCCACCATCATGTTGACCGGGCCGGGCCCCTCGGCGGAAAAAGTGCTGGCCCGCTGCGGGATGTCCACGGCGGACATCGATCTGTTCGAGTTGAACGAGGCCTTCGCCTCGGTAGTCCTGCGCTTCATGCAGCAGCTGGATATTCCCCACGAAAAGATCAACGTCAACGGCGGCGCTATCGCCATGGGGCACCCGCTGGGCGCAACCGGTGCCATGATCTTTGGCACCGTTCTGGACGAGCTGGAGCGCCGAGGACTGGGCACTGCATTGGTCAATTTGTGCATCGGTGCGGGCATGGGCACCGCAACCATCATCGAACGCGTATAGCCGCAGCGGACGGGATAACCATGAACACCATCACCATCACCCGCGACGCCGAGGGCATCGCCACCCTCACCTTCGATTTGGCCGAGCGCTCCATGAACGTGGTGACGACCCAGTTCATTGGGGAGCTCGGCGTCGCCGTCGAGCAGCTGGCTGCCGATGAGCAGGTCCGGGGGGTGATCCTTGCCTCCGGCAAGGACTCTTTCATGGCGGGTGCTGATCTGAAGGGCATGGATGAGCTGTTTGACGTCAGTGGCCCGGTGGAGGAAGCCCTGGCACGTGTCAGCACCTTCTCGCGCGTGCTGCGCCGGTTGGAAACCAGCGGCAAGCCCTATGTGGCCGCCATCAATGGCACCGCGCTTGGGGGTGGTCTGGAGTTGGCTTTGGCCTGCCATCACCGAATTTGTGTAGACCATCCAAAAATCCTGTTGGGACAGCCCGAAGTGACGATTGGCCTGTTGCCCGGCGCCGGGGGCACCCAGCGGCTGCCACGCCTGATCGGCGTGGAGCCGGCCTTGGAAATGATGCTCAAAGGTCGGCACATCAACCCGGCACGGGCCGCCGAGCTGGGTGTTGTTCATGAGCTGGTGGGGGCGGACCAACTTCTCGATGCGGCCCGGACCTGGCTGTGCGACGTGGGTGATGCCGCGCAGCCCTGGGACAAGAAGGGGTTCAAGATCCCCGGCGGCGCCGGTGCCATGCATCCCAAAGCGGCCCAGACTTTCATGGTGGGCACGGCGCTGGTGGCCAAACAGACCAAGCACAACTATCCGGCGCCCATCGCCATTCTGTCCGCTGTGTTTGAGGGCACCATCGTGCCCATGGATACGGCGCTGACCATCGAAGCCCGCTATTTCCTCAGTCTGCTGCGCGATCCCGTGGCGCACAACATGATCCGCACCCTGTTTGTCCACAAACAGGCGGCCGACAAATTGGCCCGCCGTCCCGCCGCCGTGCCGCGGCTGGATGTTGGCAAGGTGGGTGTCCTGGGCGCCGGATTGATGGGGGAGGGTATCGCTTACGCGGCCGCCATGGCCGGTATTGAGGCCGTGCTGCTGGATACGGATCTGGATCGGGCCGAACGGGGCAAGGACTATTCCCGGGGCCTGCTGGCCAGGCAGGTAGACCAGGGCCGCATGACCAAGGACGCCGCGAACGCCGTTTTAGAGCGCATCAAGCCGACCGTGGACTATGCTGATCTGGCCGGGGCCCAGCTCGTTATCGAAGCGGTGTTTGAGGACCGCCAAATCAAGGCCGACGTCACGGCGCAGGCCGAGGCCCAGCTGGCGCCGGATGCCATCTTTGCTTCCAACACCTCGACCCTGCCCATTTCGGGGTTGGCGGAGGCGTCGGCGCGTCCCGCCAATTTCATCGGCCTGCATTTCTTCTCGCCCGTGGACAAGATGCCCCTGGTCGAGGTGATCGTCGGCGAGCAGACGTCGCAAGCTTGTATCGCCCAATCGCTGGATTTTGTGCAGAAGCTTAAGAAGACCCCGATCGTGGTCAACGACAGCCGCGGCTTCTATACCAGCCGGGTGTTCGGCACGTTCGCCGCCGAGGGGATGGCCATGCTGGCCGAGGGCGTGAATCCGGCGCTCATTGAAAATGGCGCCAAGCAGGCGGGCATGCCGGTGGGCCCGCTGGCGGTCTCGGACGAGGTGAGCATCGAGCTGCTGTACAAGATTCAGAAACAAAGCGCTGCAGATCTGGGCGATGACTACGCGCCGGGCCCCGCCGACGAGGTCGCCCGTCACTTCGTCGAGGATCTGGGCCGCTTCGGGAAGCGCTCCGGGGCGGGCTTCTACGAGTATCCTGAGGGCGCGAAAAAGCGTCTCTGGCCGGGTCTGGCCCGGGAATATCCCCAGGCTGAGGACCAGCCGACGGTAGACGAGGTCAAGCAACGGCTGCTGTATATCCAGGCTCTGGAAACCGCGCGCTGTTTGGAGGAAGGTGTGCTCACCCACGCCGCTGATGGGGATATCGGCGCGATCTTTGGCTGGGGGTTCCCCGCCTACACCGGTGGCACCCTGTCCTTCATCGACACCGTGGGCATCGAGCGCTTCGTGGCCCAATGTGAGCGGCTGGCGCGCTCGCACGGTGCACGGTTCCAGCCATCGAACTGGTTGCGGGAGCGGGCGGAGCGAGGGGCGCTGTTCCACCGCGGCTCCGGCGCCACGCCCAAGGCGGCCTGACGGGAGCGGATGAATGGATCTGAACACGGTGCTTTATGAGCAGGACGCCGCCGTCGTCACCATCACTCTGAATCGACCGGACGCCATGAACGGCTTCGATACCGAGCTGCGCGCTGACCTTTTGGCGGCGCTGACCCACGCTGCTCAGGACGCCCAGGTCCGAGTGGTGGTTCTGACCGGCGCCGGGCGCTGCTTCAGCGCCGGCGCTGATCTGAAAGCCGGGTTTGCCTCGGGCGCGGAAGTAAAGCGCCAGCTGGATGAGGAATATGGACCGTGCCTCAAGGCTATTGCGGATATGCCCAAGCCGGTTATCAGCGCCGTGAACGGTTTCGCAGCGGGCATTGGCCTGGCCTTTGCGCTGGTCTCGGATCTGGTGGTGATGGGTGAGTCGGCATTTCTGCTCTCGCCCTTCTCTAACATTGGCCTGGTCCCCGATGGTGGCGCCACCTGGCTGCTGCCGCGTCTGATCGGTTACCAGCGGGCGTACCAGCTGTGCGTGGAAAATGAGCGCATCAAGGCCCACCGGTGCGTCGAGCTGGGCCTCGCGAACCGCGCGGTTCCCGACGCGCAGGTGCTGAGCGCCACCCAGAGCTGGGCTGCGTCTCTGGCGCGGCGTGCCCCCCTGGCCCTGGCACGCACCAAGCAAGCCATGCGTCTGGCCGCCGTCAGCGACTATGAGGAGGCCATGAAACTGGAAGCTGAGCTACAGCGCGCATCCGCGGACAGCGCGGACTGTCAGGAAGGGGTGTCGGCGTTCCTGGAGAAACGCAAGCCCAACTTTACCGGGACCTAGCGAGCGGGAAGACGACCGGACCCCGCTGTCAGGGGGCCGGGATTGCGCCGGCGCCCATGTATTGCGGTGTTCTAGACTCGCTGGCCGCCGTCGATTTCGATCACTCGCCCGCTCATGTACTCGTTCTCGAACAGATATACAACGGCGTGGGCAATCTCCTCCGGCTCGCACAGCCGCTTCAGCGGAATGCCCGCCGCCATTTTCTCCAGGGCCTCGGGCTTCATGCTCGCCACCATCTCGGTGTTGACAAAACCCGGCGCGATGGCATTTACCCGGATCTGGTGGCGTGCCAGCTCTTTGGCCCAGGTCACCGCCATGGCTGCAACCCCCGCCTTGGCCGCGGAATAGTTGGTCTGACCAAAATTGCCGGCCCTGGAAATGCTGGAAATATTGATGATGACGCCGCCGTGACCTTGTTTGATCATGCGCTCCGCCGCTTCCCGGCCGCAGAGGAAAACACCGGTCAAGTTCACGTCGATGACGGCCTGCCATTGCTCGCGCGTCATCTTGCTGACGATTTCCCCATCTTTGACTTTGACCAGCAGGCCGTCGCGGATGATGCCGGCATTGTTGACACAGCCGTCCAGTCGCGCGAAGTCGGCAACCACCTGATCGAAGGTGGCAACGACCTGGTCCTCGCTGGCCACGTTGGCCGCGTACGCGCGGGCCGTGACCCCTGCCGCTTCGCAGGCGGACTGCGTGGCCGCCATGCTGTCGGCATCCAGATCCACCAGGGCCAGGTGGGCGCCGCGCTCAGCGAGTCCCTTGGCCATGGCGGCGCCCAGGCCCCGGGCGGCGCCTGTGACAACGATCACCTTGTCCTTGAGATCCATGTCCGCGCCTCTCACCCAAAAAAATTTGCAGCGCGGCATCTTACCGGTGTGCCGGTTCTTTAGCCAGCCGGCGCAGTAAGGACGCTGGCGTAAGTGCCTGAATTGACACGCCAGCGACCATGACGCGGGTGGCGCGTATCGGCCCAACGTGGCGGTCGGCCAACCGAGGTGATGCTCGCTTGAGCCCGCGGTCTCAAGCGCGCCGACCGACGCATCGGGTCGTGGCGCATCACCCGGAAGCGCCGCGCCGCTGCGCGCCAAGACCAGATCCAGCGCCTGAATCAGCGGGCCAGAGCGCATGTCGTGCGTACCTTGCCCAGAAACCCGCCTGTACAATGCCGCCTCGTGAGCGGCACCTCTTCAGTCCCAAGCTGCCCCGTATCGGCAACCCGGGGCTGCAGTCCCAGCCGGCCGCGCCTTGCGTTTGCCGCCGCGACCAGTTTGTGCGTCGCCGCACTGTCTCCGGGCAGCGCCGTCGCTCAGAGC
Organism: Gammaproteobacteria bacterium; assembly: GCA_041556855.1. Taxonomy (GTDB): domain Bacteria; phylum Pseudomonadota; class Gammaproteobacteria; order Steroidobacterales; family JBFFHS01; genus JBFFHS01. The sequence goes on along the minus strand of JBFFHS010000039.1, from coordinate 28,745 downwards.
GACTGGTCTACCGATAACGACGGAGAGCGCAAGTCCATCGAGGTGCCTCGGGGTGTCGGCCCGCCGCGCTTGGATGGACTACTGGACGATCCCCAGTGGGCCCAGGCGGCGGCGCTCACGGACCTCACCCTCTACCTCCCGATGCCGGGACAAACGCCCCGCCTGTTTACCCGATTTCTGTTCTACTACGACGACGAGGCGCTGTACCTGGGTGCGGATCTCCGGGACGACGACCCCGAGCAGATTATTCATCGTCAGCTGATTCAGAATCAGCAGGTGTTCAACGATGATCATGTTCAGGTGATTATCGATCCGTTCGACACTAAGCGCAGCGGTTACCTGTTCTACGTGAATCCCAACGGCGTGCAGCGGGACGGTCTGCTGTTCGGTCAGAACCGGTTTAACATGAACTGGGACGGCATATGGCAGGCCAAGGCCCAGGTAACCGAGAAGGGCTGGAGCGCGGAATTCCAGTTCCCTTTTAAAACGCTGGCGTTTGACCCCCAGCAGACCAATTGGGGCGCTAACGTCATGCGCATCGTGCGCCGTAGTGGTGAGGAGGCCGCCTGGAGTTTTCGCGACGCCTACCCCACCCTGGACGCCAACGCCCAGCTCCGCGGCATGACGGGCATCAAGCCCGGGCGCGGCCTGGACATCGTGCCGTCCGCATCCCTGTCGCAACGGCAGGACTTTTCTCCCAATGCCTCCGACGTGGAGCTCAAACCTTCGCTGGACGTGTTTTATCGCTTGACGCCAGCGTTGACCGCATCGCTGACTTTTAACACCGACTTTTCTGCCACCGAAGTGGATGATCGTCAGGTCAATCTGACGCGGTTCTCCCTGTTCTTTCCGGAGAAGCGGGACTTCTTCCTGCAGGACGCGGATATCTTCGAGTTTGCGGAGCTCACCCAGAACGGGCGGCCGTTCTTTTCCCGCACCATCGGTTTGAGCGCGAGTGGCGAGCCCGTGGATCTCATCGGTGGCGGCAAGATCACCGGTCGGGCGGGACCCTGGACCGTCGGGGCCTTCGGCGTGGAGCAGGAGGACTATCAGGATGTCTCCGCCGGCACCATCGGCGTCGCCCGGGTGTACCGGCAAATACTTGCTGATTCCACTCTGGGCGCCATTGCGACTTACGGCGACCCCAATTCCAACCTGGACAATTCCCTGTTGGGTGTGGACTTCCAGTATCGCAATACGCGCTGGTTTAAAGGGCGCTCAGTGGAGGGCGAGTTGTGGTACCAGCATTCCGATACGCAGGGCATCGACGCCGGTCAGGACGCCTACGGGCTACGCATTCGTTATCCCAACGACCGCCTGAGCTGGCTGTTGGGCGTTACTCAACTGGGCGAGAACTTCAATCCCGCTCTGGGGTTTGTTAATCGCCCCGGGATTCGGGCGTACACGGGGGAGCTGGGTTACCGGTTTCGTTTCCCCAACGGTTGGGTCCGCTCCTATGCGGCGTTCCTCAAGGGCGAGGAGATCCGCGATCTGAATGATAGTTTGGAAACCCGCAGCGCGGAGCTACAGCTGGCCGAGCTCTACACCCGTCAGAACGACAAGCTGGACCTGATTGTGCGGCGTCAGGAGGAGGTGCTGGTTGAGCCGTTTAATCTTCTGAACCAGGCCACCATCGCACCTGGCCGCTACCGCTTCGACCGTTATCGACTGCAATTGGAGACGCCGGGGTTTCGCGTCTGGTCAACGAGCCTCAGCTGGGAAAGCGGCGAATTTTTTGACGGCGATCGGCGGGACGGCTCCGTTCAGGTGGCCTATCGACCCAATGCGCGGCTGAACCTGGATCTGGCCTACACTGCGAACCTGATCGACCTGCCCGATGCCAGTTTCGCTACTCGAATCGTGAGCTTGAAGGCCAACATTGCGTTCAACGTGGAGTGGGCCTGGATTAATTTCATTCAATACGACAACGTCTCTGATCGGCTGGGGATCAACAGCCGTTTGCGCTGGATCCCGCGCCAGGGTCAGGAACTGTTCTTCGTGGTGAACTACGACTTTAGCGATCTCCAGGAAACGCGCGATTTTCGCTCCGACCTGCGGGAAACGACGGTCAAATTCAGCTACACCTTTCGTTATTAGGGCGGGCTACGCCTGCCCGGCTGCTGCCTCTGCGATCCTATTGTTTAAGCTCTGAAAAGCCGTTAGGTTAGCGCTAGTTTTGGCTGGGTTTAGCCAAGGAGTCTTCCGTGTCCGCCGCCAAGTTGCCCAATCTGGAACCCTACTGGATGCCCTTCACGGGCAACCGCTGGTTCAAGAAAAATCCGCGCCTGATTCAATCGGCGAGCGGGATGTACGTCACGACCTCCGACGGGCGGGAGTTGCTGGACGGGATTGCCGGCTTGTGGTGCTGCAACGCCGGGCACTGTCACCCCAAGATCGTTGCCGCGGTCAAGGAACAGGCAGAGACGTTGGACTATGCGCTGGCCTTCCAGATGGGCCATCCCAAGGTCTTTGAGCTTGCTGAGCAACTCACTGACCTTGCGCCCGGTGACCTGAACTATGCGTTCTTTGTGAACTCCGGTTCTGAGGCCGTGGACACGGCGCTCAAGATGGCGCTGGCCTATCATCGTGCCAACGGCCAGGCCGAGCGGACCCGCTTCATTGGCCGTGAGCGCGGCTACCATGGTGTGGGTTTTGGTGGCATTTCCGTGGGCGGCATTTCCCCCAACCGCAAGATGTTCAGCGCCAACCTCATCCCTGGCGTCGATCATTTGCCCCACACCCATCATCCCGAGCATAACGCCTTCAGCCGCGGGCAGCCGGCTTGGGGCGCCCACCTGGCCGATGAGCTGGCCAACATCGTGGCCCTGCACGATCCGTCCAACATCGCCGCCGTGATCATCGAGCCCATCGCAGGTTCCGCCGGCGTGTTGATTCCACCGGTGGGTTATCTGGAGCGGGTGCGCGAGATCTGCGATCAACACGGCATCTTACTGATCTTCGATGAAGTCATAACGGGCTTCGGCCGCACCGGCAGCGCTTTCGGTGCCACCACCTTCCACATCCAACCTGATCTGATGACGGTGGCCAAGGGCCTGACCAGCGGTTTCGTGCCCATGGGCGCGGTGCTGGCCCGGCAGGGTATCTACGATGCCCTGATGACGGGACCAGAGCATGCCATCGAGTTCGCCCATGGCTATACCTATTCGGGACATCCGCTGGCCGCTGCTGCGGGGCTGGCCGCGTTGGAGGTGTACCGCACAGAGGGTCTGTTCGAGCGTGCGGCGGAGTTGGCACCGCAGTTGGAGCAGGTGTTGCATGAGCTCAAGGGGCTGCCCACGGTGATTGACATCCGCAACTTCGGCCTGCTGGGGGCGGTGGAGCTTGCGCCTATTCCGGACCAGCCCACGGCCCGTGCACTGGACGTGTTTGCCCGCTGCTTCGACGCCGGCGTCATGGTGCGCACAACCGGCGACACCATCGCCCTGACGCCACCCCTGATCGCTGAGCCCGAGCATTTGAGCCGCATCGCCGAAACTCTGGCCGAGGCGATTCGCGCGGCGGCCTGACATGGCCCGTTCGGCATTCCCCGTGGCTGACCCGCCGCGCATCGGGTCCTGGATCGACAATGAGCAGGTTGCCGATGGAGATCGCTGGGGTCCGGTTTTTAATCCGGCAGTCGGCGAACAGGTTGCCCAGGTCGGTCTCGCGGGCGAGGACCAGGTGCGCCGTGCGGTCGGCGCGGCCGCCAGGGCCTTGCCCGCCTGGGCGGATACGCCCGTGCTGAAGCGTGCCCGGGTCATATTTCGCCTCAAGGAACTGGTGGAGCAGCATGTTGCTGAGCTGGCAGAAATCGTCACCCGGGAACACGGCAAGGTGTTGTCCGATGCCCGCGGCTCTGTGCAACGTGGATTGGAGGTGCTGGAATTCGCCGCCGGCATACCCCAACTGTTGAAAGGAGAGTACAGCGACCAGGTGGGCACCGGCGTGGACAGCTATTCGCTGCGTCAGCCGCTGGGCGTGTGCGCGGGCATTACGCCGTTCAATTTCCCCGCCATGGTGCCCATGTGGATGTTTCCCATGGCGGTTGCCTGCGGCAACACATTCGTGCTGAAACCCTCCGAGAAGGTGCCATCATGCAGTCTGCGACTTGCAGAGCTCGCTGCGGAGGCTGGCCTGCCGCCGGGCGTGCTCAACGTGGTGAACGGGGACCGCCAGGCGGTAGATGCGCTGTTGGGCGACCCGCGGGTTGCCGGGGTGAGCTTTGTCGGCTCGACGCCCGTTGCCCGGCATATTTACGAAACGGCCTCACGTAACGGCAAGCGGGTGCAGGCTCTAGGCGGCGCCAAGAATCACATGGTGGTGCTGCCGGATGCGGACATGGATCAGGCGGCCGACGCGCTGGTCGGGGCGGCGTACGGCTCTGCCGGCGAGCGCTGTATGGCCGTATCGGTGGCCGTGCCGGTAGCGGAGGCGGCGGAGCCGCTGCGCGCGGCGCTCTTGGATCGCATTGCTCGGATCCGGGTGCGTGCCGGCACGGACCCAGACGCCGACATGGGTCCGCTGATTACCGCTGAGCATCTGGCCCGGGTGCGTGGCTATATCGACCAGGGTGTGCGTGAGGGCGCGGACCTTGTGGTGGACGGCCGCAGTCTGGAGATGCCGGCCGGGTTCTTCCTCGGCCCGTCCCTGTTCGATCATGCCACGGCCGGCATGCGCATCTATCGGGAAGAAATATTCGGTCCTGTGTTGACTATCGTGCGTGCCGCCAGCTTCGAGCAGGCCCTGGCACTGGTCAACGGTCATGAGTTCGGCAACGGTGCCGCCGTCTTCACCCGCGACGGCAACGCGGCCCGGGCCTTCGCCCGGGGCGTGCAGGCCGGCATGGTTGGTGTCAACGTGCCGATTCCAGTACCGCTGGCGTTTCACAGCTTCGGCGGTTGGAAGAATTCTCTGTTCGGCGACATGCACATCTATGGTCCCGAGGGTGTGCGCTTCTACACGCGATTGAAAACGGTGACCGCCCGCTGGCCCGAAAGCGTTGCGGGTGCCGACTTCAGTATGCCGACCATGAAGTAACGGGAAGTTCCCGTGACTGACGTTCTGCCTACCTCCAGCGACGTGCGCGCCGCGGCGTTACGCTTGCGGCCCTGGGTGGCGGAGACGCCGGTGCTGGAATCGCCGCTGCTCAACGAGCAGGCGGGGGCCCGGGTCCTACTCAAGGCTGAATGCCTGCAGCATACCGGCTCCTTCAAAATTCGCGGTGCCATGAATCGGCTGCTGCAGCTGTCCGCCGACGAGCGGGCGGCGGGCGTGGTGGCGTTTTCATCGGGCAATCATGCCCAGGGGGTGGCCCAGGCGGCGCGCTGGCTGGGCACGAAGGCAACCATCGTCATGCCCCGGGATGCGCCGGCGGTAAAGCTCAGCGACACGCGCGCCCTGGGCGCCGAAGTCGTGCTCTACGACCGCCACACGGAAGATCGCGAGGCCATCGCCCAGGCACTTGCGGCCGAGCGGGGCGCTGCCGTGGTGCCGCCGTTTGATCATGGCGATATCGTCGCTGGCCAGGGCACCGTCGGCCTGGAGTTGGCGGAGTGGGCCCAGAGCCGCAAGCTGAAGATCAACCAGGTCCTGGTGCCCTGCGGTGGCGGGGGTCTTGCGGCGGGGATCGCTCTGGCGGTGCGCTCAACATCGCCCAATTCGCGGATTATCGGCGTCGAGCCGGCAGGGTTCGACGACACCCGTCAATCTCTGGCTGCTGGCCGGCGGGTCAACATCGCCGGCGACGCGAACACGCTCTGCGATGCGCTGATGACGCCCGCGCCGGGAGCGGTGACCTTTGCTGTCAACCGCCGCCTGATGGCCGCAGTACTGGTGGTTAATGACATGGAGGTGGCCAAGGCTGTGCGGTTTGCATTTCGGCAGCTGCGCCTGGTGCTGGAGCCCAGCGGCGCCGCGGCCCTGGCAGCCCTGCTGGCGGGCAAGGTGGCCGAGCCCGGCGAGTGCCTGGCGGTGGTGCTGTCCGGCGGCAACGTGGACCCGGCGGTTTTCGGCAGGCTTATCCGAGATCAGCCCGGCAACCCTTGAGCACGGCCCATCCAGGGAGCGGTCTGCTAAAATTGCGGGCTCAAGGAGGCAGGGTTATGGCGGTTCAAGCGGACAGCATCACAGCCGGTGACACCGGCAAAGCAATCCAGACGGGAGCGGACTACATCGCCAGTCTGCGGGGTCGCAACCTCGACGTCTACCTGTTCGGCGAGAAGGTTGCCGAGCCCGTGGATCATCCGGTGATCCGACCCTCCATCAACGCGGTGGCCAAGACTTATGATCTGGCGCAGTCCAACCCGGACCTGGCCACAGCCGTGTCGCCCTTCACCGGCGAACGCATCAACCGGTTCCTGCATATCGCGACCAGTGCCGAAGACCTGGTTATGCAGAATAAGATGCAGCGGCGGCTGGGGCAGCTCACCGGCACCTGCTTTCAGCGCTGCGTGGGCATGGATGCGTTCAACTCGTTGTATTCCGTGAGCTATGAGATTGACGAGGCCCATGGCACCGACTATCACACCCGCTTCAAAAGCTTCGTCACCATGGCCCAGCGGCAGGGGTACGTCATCGGCGGTGCCATGACCGACGTCAAGGGCGACCGCAGCAAGGCGCCCCATGAGCAGGACGACCCGGATCTATTTGTGCACGTCACCCGGCGTGATGACAGGGGAGTCTACATCACCGGCGCCAAGGCCCATCAAACGGGCTGCCTGAATTCTCACTGGCTGCTGGTGATGCCCACCATGCGTTTGGGTGCCGGCGATGAAGACTACGCCATCGTCGGGGCGCTGCCCGTGGATGCGCCGGGCATCACCTACATCGTGGGTCGGCAGTCCTGTGATACGCGCGCCATGGAGGGAGGCGACATTGACGCGGGCAACGCCCAGTTCGGTGGTCAGGAGGCCATGGTGATCTTCGAGGAGGCATTCATTCCCTGGGACCGGGTCTTCATGCATGGTGAATACGAATTTGCCGCCATGCTGGTGGAACGCTTTACCTGCTATCACCGGCGCAGCTATGTCTGCAAGTCAGGTGTGGGTGATGTGTTGATCGGCGCTGCCGCCGCTATCGCCGATTACAACGGCGTGGAGCGCGCCTCGCATATCAAGGACAAGCTGGTCGAGATGACCCATCTCAACGAGACCATTTACTCAACAGGCATTGCCTCCAGCCATCAGGCTCACGCGACCAAATCCGGTGCCTATATCTGTGACGACATGATCGCCAATGTCTGCAAACACCACGTGACCAAGATGCCCTACGAAATCGGTCGCCTGGCTCAGGATCTGGCCGGCGGTCTGGTGGTCACGCTACCTTCGGAACAGGATCTCAATCATCCGGAGCTGGGCGAGCGGCTGCGCAAGTACCTCAAAGGCCGCAAGGAGATATCGGCCGAGGATCGGGTCCGGATTCTGCGCCTGATCGAGAATATGACCCTGGGCCGCAATGCGGTGGGATATCTCACAGAATCCATGCACGGCGCCGGCTCACCCCAAGCCCAGCGCATTCAGATCGGCCGCCAGATGCAGCTTGAGTTCAAGAAGGCGTTGGCGAAGAGCCTCGCCGGCATCCAGCCTGAGGCTCAGGAAGAGATTACCAACACGCTTAGCGAGTACTTTGAGCGGGTATTCCAGCGCCCGACGCCGTAACGGCGGTCAGTGGCCGCGGCTCTCCACGGCGGTGGCGCAAGCGACGCAGCGGGTGGCAAAGGGCTGGATCTTCAGTCGCGCCGGCGGGATGGCGGTGCCGCAGTCGTCGCAGGTTCCGTACGTATCCTGATCCATCTTGTCCAGCGCGATGGCGATCTGACTCAACTCGCGGCGGGTTTCGTTGCCCAGGGCATCCACCACTTCGGCATTCTCCAGTTCCTGAGCGGCTTCCGCGGAGTCGGCGCTGCGCCGCGTGGTCAGGTTGGCCTTGATGCGTTCCAACCGGATGGCGAGTTCTTCTCTGCGCTCCAGCAGCTGTTGGCGGATTTCGGCGTATTGCCCCATGCCCATGTCCGTTTGCTAGCCTGTCCCAAGGATGGCTCAGATGGGGGCCCGACACAACCGGTCAACGCCGCGCCGACACGGTTGTTCAAAGGGTTGCGCTCACCGCACCCGGTGCGGAACACCGGAGTTTGGGGCGTCTAACGCGGAAAGTCAGCGGGTTCCGACGTCGCCGGGATGAGGAACCCCGCCCGCTGTGGGCCATGGTAGCGGACTTTGCCGGGGGCTGACCGGCAGGGCGGCGGACATCGACGGGGGGTCGGGGCATCGACGAGAAGCTCGCCACCGATGCTACGCTTGCGATGGTTCAAGCGCTGACAACGCAGCACGCCGGGGTGGCGCCTGCCGATGGGCGCGTCACCGGGTTCGTTTGGCAGAGCGGTAACCGGTTGCGGGATGGTGTTGCTCTGGTGTGCCTGGATGATGTTTGAGTGAACTGCGATGACCAAGAAGATCGGTTTTTTGATGCCCGCCCGGGCGTTCATGCTCATCACGCTGTGCAGCGTTAACGTCGCTGCCGCGAATGAGCCGCCTGGCTACATTTTCGTCACCGGTTGGTACAAGGACCTGGGACTGCAGCGTGCCTACAACGAGGCGGTCGTGCCTGTGCTGCGGGAGTTCGGCTATGAGCGTTCCGTCATGGGTACGCCGGGTGTCAACCTGAGGGTGGTGGAGGGCGACTGGACCCCGCGCATGACTCTGCTGATCAAGTTTCCCTCGGAGGAACGGGCCAAGGCGTTCTGGTGGAGTGATGCCTATCAGGAGGTCAAGCAGATCCGCATGCCTGTGTCCGCCGTGGATATCGTGCAGGTGGAGGGTGTCGACGGCGTGGTGCCGCTGCTCAACGCCGACTCTGCCTACCTGGTGTTCCTTGCAGAAATCAAGGACCGGCCGGCGTTTGAGGCCGACTATCTGCGCTCAGCGCCGGCTGTGGTGAAGCAGCACGGTGGCCGTTTCCTGGTCAGCGCCAGCCGGGCCGATCTTGAGTTGCTGGAAGGCGAGTTCGGCAACATGCGCCTGGCCATCGTGGAATTTGCCAGCGCGGCCGCCCTGCGAGCCTTCTGGGATAGCGCCGAGTACCAGCGTCTCGCAGCGATCCGGCGGGCGACGGGCAAGTGGTCGGTGGTGGAAATTATGCCGCGACCGGCGCGCTGACATGGACCTGACCCAACCTCTGGCGCTGTACACGGATACCGTGCGCCCGGAATGGATCGACTACAACGATCACATGAACGTGGCCTATTACGTGTTGGCGTTTGATTTCGCCACCGACGCCTTCTTGGAGTTTCTCGGGCTGAATGAAACGCTGCGGAAGACGCACAACCTCAGCACGTTTTCCGCCGAAGCACACGTGACCTACCAGCGAGAACTGCATCAGGGCGCTGCGCTGAGCTTTACGACCCAGTTGATCGGCTTCGATACGAAACGGATCCATTATTTTCATCGTATGTTTCATGCCGGGGAGGGCTATCAGGCCGCGACGTTCGAGACGTTGAGCCTGTGCATGGACATGGCCGTGCGGCGCGTGGGCCGTTGGCCCGACCCGATTCTGGGGCGATTGGAGGAACTCGGCGCGGCCCAGGCCCATCTGGATTCACCGCCCGAGTTGGGTCACGCCATCGGCACGCCCCTGTCTTGAGGCGATGGCTGAACACTGGGAGGATGCGGGCATGAGGTTCGAGGGTCAAACGGTGCTGGTGACGGGGGCCGGGCGTGGTATCGGCAGAGGCTGTGCCGAAGCGTTTGCCGCGGCGGGCGCCAACGTCGTCGCGGTGGCCCGCAGCGAAGCCGACGTGCGGGCGGTAGCTGCCCACAGCCACATCGAGGGCTGGGTGGCCGATGTGTGCGACGATGGGTTCTACGCCCGGGTAAGAGCGCTGCCGCGCCTTGACGTGCTGGTGAACAACGCCGGCAGTAATCGGCCCGAGGCCTTCGTGGACGTATCCACGGAGAACCTGGACGCTATTATGGCGCTCAATGTCCGCGCGCTGTTTCGCACCACCCAGGCAGCGGTTCAGGTCATGCTGGCGCAGTCTGAACCTGGCTGTGTGATCAACATGTCCTCCCAGATGGGCCATGTAGGTTCGCCGGAACGCAGCGTCTACTGCATGACCAAGCACGCCGTGGAAGGTTTGACCAAGGCGCTGGCGGTTGAACTGGCGCCTGAAAAGATCCGGGTCAATGCGGTGGCGCCCACCTTCGTACGCACCCCCCTCACGGCACCCATGCTGGATGACCCATCCTTCGCCCGGTTCGTTCAGGACATGATTCCATTGGGCGAGGTGGGTACGGTGGAGGACGTCGTGGCCGCGGTGTTGTATCTCGCATCGCCCGGTGCCCGGCTGGTGACCGGGCACAGCTTGCTGGTCGATGGGGGTTGGACAGCGCGCTAGCTGGGGTTGTTCGCTCTACTGGTTGACCGCGGCCGCCATCCTGTTTTCGATCAGCGCTGCGATCTGCGTGAGTTGCTCACGCAGTACCGCCGCGTGCTGATAGGCATGGGCGGGAAAAACCAGATCGGGTGCCGCAATCTCAGGGTAGATCTCCGGCGCGTCTAGCTTGGTGGCGATATGACCGACGTAGGACACCAGCAGCGTAGCCATGTCGTAAACGTCCGATGGCAACGCTTCGCCCCTGCGGAAGTCGCGCGGATCGTAGCGCAGCAGCGGGAAGTCAACGTTCTGGGCAATCCTTCGGTTGAGGCGCAGACAGGTGGACAACAGCCGATAGACGTCGTCGGGGGACTTGCCCGCTTCGAAAGGCGGTGTTTCGGGAATGGACTGGATCTCCGGATAGGCGGACAGAATACCGCCGGCATAGGTGATCGCCAGCGAGATCTGTTCGTACACCTCCCGAGCGGTGAAGGGGCTGTCGGTGATGAGGTTCAGTTGTCGGTTAGTTTGCACGGTGGCGCGATAGACGCTGGTGAGATCTCTTGCCGCGGTGCGCCGCGGCGTATCGGCCTCGGCGCTGATACCGAGCCCCGCCTTCAGTGCTAAAACCTGCTCCAGAGAAGCCTCGAGGGGCTGGTAAACGTCCGCCACTACGATCTCTTCAGCAGGCGGGGCTACCGGCGGGGTCTGGCGGGGGGCGCCGATCAATTCGCGGGCCAGCCCATTGATCTTGCGAAACAGGTTTTGCGCCTGCAAATAGGCTTCATGGGCTTGCACGTCATCGACGGCGGGCGGCGCCTGCACGTTCAGCGGCTTGCCCATGTGGAAGCGCAAGAGTTCGACCTCGGCGCGCACCCGCTCGAGCACCATATCCAGTTGCGGTACGTCAATGGTGGAGGCCGTCGTTGCGCTGACCCCGGGGGAGGCGGCCATGCTGAGAACGATGCCACTCACGATCAGCAGGCAAGAGCCTTTCCAAGCGGTTTTAACGGAACCTGTTCGGGTCATTGTTGTGTCTCCTTCCAGCGGCCGCGTTGGCCGGAGTGCCCCTTAACCTGCGCGCCAAAGGGCTGCTACTTCCAGGCGCCGTAGGTATGCCAGAGTACGGCCTCGCCCCAATGGCCGGCACTGCTGGCCGGTTCTCCGTTCGCCCGGACGGCCTGGTCAAACACCTCCGCCGAGACGCTGTCGATGTCTGGAACGGCTATGTGCACATAGTTGTCGCCGGCAAATCCCACCCGGCGACAGACTTCGCGCACGTCCGTGTTCATCCAGCCGGTCAGGAAGGGTTCGTTGTTGTAGTGCGTGTCCCAGGTCAGCCGAAAGGTCTCATAGGGGGTTAAATCCGCGGCCCGAGGTATTTCCATATGCAGCATGAGGCCGCCCGGCCGCAACGTGCGGTAGCACTCGCTGAAGATGTTGGGCACTGCGCTCCGAGATGTTTCGTGAAACAGGATGCAAGAAACGATGAGGTCGAAGCTCTCGTCCGCGAAGCGCAGCTGCTCGGCATTCATCTGGTGGAAGTGAACCGGCTTGCCCAGGGCCTCGGCGCGGGCATGGCCGTAGCGCAGACATGGCGCCGCCACGTCGATGGCGTGCAACTCGGCTTCCGGGAACACGTCGGCGTAGGGCAGCGTGTTGTTGCCGATGGTGCAGCCCAGGTCGAGAATTTTCTTCGGTCTGAATTCCGGCCAACGACGTTTGATCAGCTCCGCCTGAGTGCGCCCATTGGAATCGCAACGGGGGCCGGCAAAGCCCCCCTGATAGAGGTAGAGACCCCGATCGAACAAGGCCCCCTGAGACGTATCGTCCGCCACGGACTCGCCGTGGTAGTTGCCGGGCATACAGTGGATCTCGCTGGCCGAGATGTAGCGGGGTACCTGCACATCCGGATCGAGCGTCAGCGTGCCGAACTCAGCCGGGCACTCGTTAACGCGCTGATTCAGATCCGGCTGGGCGTCGCGCAGCGGGGTACCAATGGAATCCCAGATCATCTCCTGGCAGTTGCGAATCATGCTGGACCAGGTCTGGCCGTAAGGATCGGCCAGCATGGCTTTCAACACCTCGCGGCTGTTGCTCGGCTCCCGGCCATTGGCAGCCGAGAACGCAGGCTTGACACGGTGTTCGTAGACGTCCGCCATGCTGCCTCCCAACTCCTGCAGCACATACATGCGCAGGTCTGAAGCGTAGGCCTGCCGGTTGACATCGTCCTGACTACCCGTAACGAGAAACTCATGTTCGGCTTGTGGCATGGTCAGAATCTCCCCCGCAGCGCCTCATATCGTGTTGTCGTGGCCTTTACCGGCCGCGCTTTTATCATGCGCCTGCGGGGCGCGGGTCGCAATGAAAACGGGTCGGATGGCACTACCGCCCACGCCAAAACAGTCACTTAGGAAAGGCTTGGAGAACTCACGGCAAAAAAAGACCCGGCTGGTCAACGCCCGTCTTAACGGCGCGACAGCTCCGCAAGCTTGTCCTCTGTCAGGTTGTAGCGGCTCATGATCAAGAGGCTGATCAACATGAGCACGACCGGGACGATGGCGAATGCCACCAGAATGCCGAACAGGGCGCGGTCCGTTTGCACGACTGTGCCGCTGGTCGACTCGACGAAGCCCATCAGGGAGAGAATCACGCCCACGACCAGGGCGCCGGCTGCGTTGCCGGCCTTTTCGATGGCCATCCAGACGCCGCTGAAGATGCCCTCCCGGTGCAGCCCGGTGCGCCTTTGGTCGTACTCGATGGTGTCGGGCAGCATGGCCACCGCCATGAGTAACAGCCCGGTATTGGTGAGCCCGATGAGCACGCCGCGGCCGATCACCAGCGCGTCCTGCTCGGGCTTGGCGGCCAGCCAGGTCAGCACGGTGGCGCAATACAGGAGCGTCGAGATGACGTAAGCGGGCCGTTTACCCATCCGGTTGCCGATCCACCCCCACACGGGCAACGCAAAGATCGATGCGATGGTCATGAACAGAACGTGATTAAAGAGCAGCACGCCTGAGCCTTGGATGATGTAGCTGAACAAGTAGGGCAGGCCGGCATAGACGCAGCTTGCCGCCACCCAGTACAGAATGGTTGCCGAGGCCAGGATCAAATAGGGTCGGTTCCGGGCCGCCGTGCGCAAGTGCTCGCCAAAAACGGTCGTCGGGGCGGGCCCCGTTTCGGCCTGGCGGCCCCGGGTTGCAAAAAAGGGCGACAGCATGGATGCCAGGCAGATGAGCGCCATAACCGCGCCCATGAACGTGTAGCCCTGGCGCCCGCCGCCGCCCCACTCGACCAGATACCGGGCCAGGCCGATGCCGATGAGGATGCCGATAGCCTGGAAGGTAATGCGATACACCATGATCTGCGTGCGGCTGCGATACGTGGGGGCAAGCTCCGCCGCCATGGCCAGGTAGGGCACGGAGAAGATAGAGAACGCGGTGGATACCAGACCGAACAGGAGGGTCATGTAGGCGGCACGTCCGGTCGGTGTGGCCAGCCAGGGCACGTCGAACAGGAAATAAAAGCCGATGCCGCAGGCAATCGCGCCCCAGAGGATGAAGGGGCGGCGCCGGCCCCAGCGGCTGCGGCTGTGATCGGAAATGCGGCCCATGATGGGGTCGAACAGGATCACCCAGGCCTTGGGGATGAATACGGCCAGCCCGGCAAGCGCCGGCGGAATTTCCAGCGTATCGGTCATGAAGAACAACAGGATCATGGCCGGTGTGTTGGCGATGATGGAGCCGCCCACCTGGCCCACCCCGAAACCCAGCTGCAGCGGCACCGATAGCGAGGCCTCGGGTCTGTGATCGATGGGCGGATCTACCGCCAGGGGCGCGCTGCGTTGAACCATTCTAAAGCGCCCGGGTGGGTTGGCGAGCGACGCTGCTCATGGGTTTGCGGCGGGCCCCAGCGCTCAGAAGGGCTGCCGCGCGCGCAGCGGTTTGCCGGCGGTCCGCTGGAGATCCGGGGGAAGCACCGGGCGGTGCGCCGGCGTCAGGCTGATGGGCCGGCTTTCGTCACTCCAGATGTTCACATGATGGCCATCCAGAAAGCGAAACAGGCCCAGATAACCCATCCTGGAGGCAAAGGGGCCGTGCCAGATGTCGGGCGGTCGCCAGAAGTAGCCGCCGCCCCGGATCACGCCCTGGGGCCCGACGATGTCGCCCGACAGCAGATACATCTCTTCAACACAGGGGTGGCGCAGCTCTCTCTCCTGCCAACCGTCAGCGTGAGAATGGGCCCCGCCTTCCAGCACAAAGGTCGTATCCCCCGTCTCCGGGTTGTAGCGCAGCCGCTTGTGGGCGATGTAACGATTGCGCGCGATGTCCGGGTCGATACCTTCGGTGCTCCAGGGCATGTCGTGCAGATTGATGTAAGGGACGGCGGGTGCATTGGGATCTTCCGCAAGCGCGCCTTCGCCTTCATGGGTGGTCGGTCGGGCGTCGAAGAAAGTCAGGGCGACGGCGCCTTGGGAGCTTGTCACCGAGCGATAGGTCATGCCGCGGGGTAGATAGGCATAGCAGTCCAGACCGTAATCTTGCCCGTTGATCGTGAGGTTGCCTTCCAGAATCAGAAATTCCAGGGCGGCGTCCAGGTGCTCAACGCGGTCGCGGCGCCAGCCCGCGGGATAACGCAGCAGCATCGAGCACGCGCCCGTGTCCGGGTCGCTGCTGAGCGTTTTGCAGTCCAGCTCGCCCCAGGCTCCGGGCAACACGTTCTGCGCCCAGTCCAGCTGTTGGGCATGAATGAACTCGATGTGTGGCCGGGTCATTCTGATTTGCTCGGGTACGGTTTCAAGTCATCATAACCGAGCCCGTTATCGGCAACAGACCTGACAGGGCCCAAACGCCAACGGTGACGAGGGCAACCACGCTAGCGCACTTTCAACACGATCTTGCCGCGCACATGGCCGGTCTGACTGCGGCGCTGCGCCTCGGCTGCGTCTGACAACGGCAGCTCGAGGATCTCGGGTAGCTTGATGCGGCCCTGGTCCAGGCCTTTGCCGAGCTCGGCGAGCAGCTCACCATTGGGGGTGGAATCCAGGAACGCGGTTCTGACCCCCCGCGCGGCGGCCAGCCCCATGTCCGGTGGGTCGCCCATGGTGATCAGCACACCACCGGCCTTCACGACGGCGTAACTCCTGCGCAGCGTGTCGCCGCCCACGCCGTCCAGGACAAAATCAAGCCCCTGCGGCTCGGCAGCAGTGACCGCCGCGGCAAAGTCTTCGCGGGTATAGTCAATCACGCGGTCGGCGCCGAAGGCGGCAACGTAGTCGATGTTTGGCGTGCTGCAGGTGGCATAGACAAACGCGCCGGCGGCCTTGGCGAGCTGAATGGCCAGGTTACCCACGCCGCCTGCGCCCTGCTGAATCAGCACGCGCTGGCCGGCCCGGACGCCTCCCAAGCGAAACAGCGCATCGTGGGCTGACGTGGCCACCAGCGGTACCGCGGCGGCCTCACGTAAGGACAGGGCCTCAGGGATATGGGCCAGCACCGCCTCCCTGGCCAGGGTTTGCTCCGCGTACGTGCCGATGCCGATGGGATCCGATACGGCCATGGCATACACCAAATCGCCGGGTGCAAACTGCGTCACCGATTCGCCCACGGCTGCGACGGTGCCCGCCACATCCCAGCCGGGAATGACGGGAAACTGGAATCGCAACAATGAGGCGTAGAGACCCTCGCGCAGTTTCCAGTCGATGGGGTTGACGCTGGCATAGTGCACGTCGATCAGTATCGCCGTATCGTTCGCCTGCGGCGGATCGACTTCCGCCAGCTGGAGGACTTCCGGACCGCCAAAGCGCTGGTAAATCACAGCGTGCATAGGTTTTTCTCCTCGCCAGACCTCAGTGCCGACTATCCTGCCGCCGTTTTCAGCGCAAGTTGGCCCGCCGACCTGGTCTTCGGGGCACTTCCGCCGCACTACGTAAGCTTCTGATTGTAAAGTATTCATGCCTTCATAGAGCACTGAGCAACGGCGTTGCATTGCGGCTAGCTGGCAACGTCCGGCGCGTAGCTTGCATAATCAAAGGAGCATCGGCGCCTGCCGGGCCCCTGTGACGGGGTTTGGCTGAGTCGCTGACCCAACAAGATAAAGCAGCAGTGCACAGTGAGGGGGATCACCATGCGAGTAGCGAACTGGCTTCGGATTACCGTGATCAGCGCGGCGTTATGCGTTGCGCATGCGCCACTGGCGCAAGAGCTGGAAGAGGTGGTCGTGAGCGCGCAGCGGCGCGTCACCGATCTGCAGCAGACGCCGGTCGCCGTGACTTCCCTGGACCCCACCCAGATGGAACGTCGAGTGCTGACGGAGGTGCTGGACATCGGCCGGCAGGTGCCCAATCTGATCTCCTACAACAACGTGACTCTGGGTGCGTCCAACGCCTACTGGCTGCGCGCCGTGGGTAGCACCGAGTCGTTAGCGACCATCGATCCGCCAGTGTTGACGTACGTGGACGAGATCGTTAATCCCCGCCAGAACAGCAACAACATGCTGCTGGTGGACATCGAGCGCCTGGAGGTGCTGCGCGGTCCCCAGGGCACCCTGTTCGGCCGTAACACCACGGGTGGGGCGATCAACGTGGTGACCAAGAAACCTTCCGATCAGCTGGAGGGTAGTGCGGAAGTGCGGGTCGGTGAGTTCTCCGAGCTGATGGTCCGCGGCATGATTAACGTTCCAATCACCGACAAGATATTCGCCAAGCTATCCGCCTACAACATCGAGGATGACGGTTGGCAGACCAGCGTTATTACCGGCGAGAAATACAACTTCATCGACGGGTTCGGGGCCCGCGCCGCGTTCCGCTTTCTATTCAGCGACAACGTCACGTGGGACATCTCCGCCGACATGTTCGATCAGGATCACCAGAATCTGCAGTCCATCAACGATCGCGCGTTGGCGCCCACCATTCAATCAGCCGACGACGGCCCCGTCTGGGCGCTGGGCTCACCGAAGCTGAACGACGTGTACTTAAGCAACTGCAAGAGCGGTAGCGATACTCTCAGGTGGTTACGCAATGGCTGCACGGCCAACGAGACCTTCGGATTCAATGTCTATTCCAATCTGGAGATCCAGCTGGACGGGCCCACGCTCAACTTTATCGCCGGCTACCGGGAGCTGGATCATAATTTCGTCAGCCCCCTGTTCGCCTCCCTGCGGGATGGCGTTGAGCTGCCCCTGGCCAACAATGGCGATCACGATATGTTCCAGCTGGAGCTGAAAGTGACCGGCGACGCCCAGGACGGGCGTCTCAACTACGTGACCGGTCTGTTTTATCTGGACGAAGACAACTTCTCCGTATTTGAAACCTCGTTGGCGAACCCCGATGGAATCTTAGGCATACCCGGTTTCAACGTCCTGGTGCTCAACTTGAATACCATGGAGAACGACACGGAGAACCTGGCCTGGTACGGTCAGATCGACTACCAGCTCACGGACCAGTGGACTCTCACCGCCGGTCTGCGCGCCACCAACGAAAAGAAGTCGATTCCCTTCTATTCCCATACCAATGATGCTGGCAACAACTTCGACCTGGACGACATCCGCGCGGAAGGCATTCCGACTGAGCAGGACGTCAACAAGACCAGCGGGCGGCTGGTGCTGTCCTACCAGGCCACGGATAACGCCATGCTGTTCGGCTCGGTCACTACCGGCTTCAAGTCCGGCGGCTGGAACGGGCGGGCGGGTGCCGCGAATCTCATGACGGCCTTTACCGAAGAGGAAGCCCTGTCCTTCGAGCTGGGCGCGCGCACAGAATGGTTCGACAACCGCCTGCGCCTGAATGCCACGCTGTTTAACGTGACCTACGATGATCTGCAGCTGCCTTCGCTGGCTTTCCCGCCCGGCCCCGGTGAACCGCCGACGTTCGTGAACAACAACGCCGGCGAAATGGAAGTGACGGGCCTCGAGGTTGATCTCTATACAGCGCTCACGGACAACCTGAGTCTTTATGTCACCCTGGGGCTGCAGGACGCTGAGTACAACGAGGTCTCGGAGGCTGCCCAGGTGGCCGGCATCTTCCTCACCACGACGCCGCAGCGAGCCCCGGAGACCACCTGGCTGGTGGGGCTGGAGTATGCCACCGAGCTCAGCGGGCTGGGCGGAGAACTCTTCGCCAACGTGGATATCCAGAGCACCGCCGACTTCTGGGGTAACGCGGCAAATGATGCCGTTGCCTTCAATCCGGGTTGGGAGTCGGTCAACGCTTCCGTAGGCTACGTCACCGAAAGCGGCCGCTGGTCGGTGCAGCTGGATTGCGACAACTGCACCGATGAGCGGTGGCTGGGCACCGATTTCCTGGGTGCTCGGTTCATCGCCGATCCGCGCCGCTGGGGCTTAAGCGTCCGGTTCAATTACGAATAGCTCCTGGGGAGGACGACGCCATGCCGGTGCGACGCGAGGATTGTCTGGACGTCTACGCGGTGGCGCCTGAGCCCATGAACAGCGGGTTCGCGCCGGGACTCACATGTCGGGAGCTGACAAAGAATGACAAGACGGGTGGGGACCACCTGCATGTCACGGTCCCCGCCGGCTGGTCCAACGACGCCATCGGCTATGTCACCGCCGGTCAGGATATCTACCTTCTGGAGGGTGACCTGACCATTGGCCAGGATCGGCTGACCACGGCCTGCTACACCTATATTCCCGAGGGCGTGGTTTTTGGCCCCGTGAGCAGTGACGGCGGCTGCAAGATGCTGGTCTATCACAACAAGCCCCATGAGTTCGTCGCGGCCGCCGAGTCCCTGCCCGACGCGGATACGGCTTCTGCGGTGGCGCCGGTGAAGACCTGGCGCCTGGCCTGGGAAGATCCCATGAAGACGGTGGTGAAGAAGTCCACCTATATCGATCCCAACACCGGTCACCCCGGGCGTCCACCGGGGGTGTTGACCAAGCTGCTGCGCTACAACGAGGACACCAAGGAAACGCTCTATCTGACCCAGATCTCCGCCGGTTTCGTGGATCCGGGCACGGAGACCCATCCTCATGATGAGTGTCTATACGTCATCTCCGGCGAGCTGTGCGTGGGCCACACCTACGACCACAAGAAAGAAGACTACAAACAGGATCTGGAATTCACCAAGGATTTCTATATTGGTCGGCCGCCGGGTATTCGCCACGGGCCGGTGTGCACTCAGAGCGGCGCGCTGTTTCTGCTCTATCAGAGTGACAAGTACACCGGCATCTTTCACGACGTGGATGATTGGGAGGAGCGGGTCAACCGGTACATGGAGAAGCGCACCTATCTGTGAGCGGGCTCGCTGCAGCGAGCGCCGAACCGCCAGGAAACACCCGCCGGTACGGCTGTGGCTGCGCGCCGGACCGGCTCCCAGGCGCTGAGCGCAGCCGGTCCCCAGTTGAGTGAGCATGGAAATCTCGCGCCATTTCGTCACCATCGACCGCCGTCAGGTGCACTACAGGCGCGCCGGCGAGGGTCCGACCCTCTTGATGCTGCACGCCTCGCTGAATACGTCGGCCACCTTTCTGCCGCTGATCGGTCCGCTTGGGAACGATTTCAGCGTGATCGCCATGGACACGCCGGGCTACGGCCTGTCCGATGTGCTGAGCCCGAAGCCGCCCGAGATCGAGGACTACGCCGATGGCGTGATCGAATTCATGGATGCGCTGGGCCTGGAACGGGTAGCCCTGTATGGCATGTTGACCGGCACCATGATCGGGGTGGATCTGGCCAGCCGTTATCCGGAGCGGTTCGCCGCGGTGATCCTCAACACCATGCTGGTGCACACGGACGCGGAGCTTGCCGAGTTTGAAGAGCGATTCACGCCACCCATGCCCCTGCGCGCCGACGGTCTGCACATCGTTCAGGCCTGGGACCTGATGCGCCGCAACGCCATTGCCTATCCCTGGTTCAAACCGGGTCCCAACACCCGCTTCAACCTGCCCTTGCCTGAGCCGGAGGAGTTGCATCTGCGTTTGCTGAATTGCCTGTCCGCCGGCACGGAATATGGCTGGGGGGCCAAGGCGGCGTTCCGCTATCTGCGCCGGGCCAGCATTGGCGACATCCGGGCGCCCACCGTCTTCTTCAGCGACCGGGCGCCGCCCTTCGGCGCCCACGCCGAGCGACTGGCGCCACTGCCCAAGGGCGCGCGCATTCACTGGTTTGACGATTGGGGACGTCTGCCGGAAGACATCGTGGGTGTGCTCAAGTCGCTGCCACCCGCCGATCCGCCGCCGCCGCCACCGGCGGCACGGGCTGTTCCGGGGCAAGTGGTGAGTGACTGCGTGTTCGTGGGTAAGCAGCAGCTGCATCTGCGCCGCTGCGATGAGGGGGACGAACGCGCCGTGTTGCTGATTCACGGGGCGGGCGGAACGGCGCGCTGCATCGAGCGTTACGGCGGCTCGCTCCTGGGGCGTCGCCCGGTGCTGGCGCTGGACTGGCCGGGACACGGCGAGTCGGGCCCCTGGCCGGACACTGATGGAAATGATCTCATGGCCGTGGCGGAGCTTTTCCGGGCAGCGCTGGCGCATATCGGCAGCGAGCAGCTGGATATTTTCGCGCTGGAATGCGGCGCGGCGATTGCTGGGGCGCTCGCCAGGCTCGACCCGGAAAGGATACGCACCATTGCCTGGAACGAAGTACTCTTTCCTGGCGAAGACGAGCGGGCGGCGTTCGCGGACCGATACGCGCCCGTCATCGAGCCCGATCACGACGGCGGCTATCTGCTGGAAGCCTGGGGCTTCGTGCGCGACCAGGGTCTGTACTCGCCCTGGTTCGACAAGAGCGCCCACGGCATTATCTGGGACGTGCCGGAGCTTGACCTGAAACGCACCCACGAACAGGTTCTGGGGTTGCTGAAGGCGCTGAGCGTCGTCGGCCGCGCCTATGAAATAGGGTTCGACGCTGAATGGCGGGCCGGGCTCGCCAGAACGTCGGCGGCCGCTCGGATTTGCACGTATCCTGGGGACTCCCGGTCAGCCCACGCAGTCCGGGTCGCAGAGCAGCTGGCCCAGCAGCCGATGCTGTTGGCCCGCCCCGACACCCAGTGGGTGGAGCAGGCTCTGTCGTAAGCGCAGCTCGCTCGCCGCAACAACCGACTCATAGAGGTCACGCCATGCAGCTTGTTCAACACAACCGTTTTGGTCCCCCGCCGGAGGTTTTGGAATTCTCGGTGAGCGAGCTGCCGCCGCCGGCCGACGACGAGATTACTATTGCGGTGGAAGCGACGCCCATTCATACCGGGGACCTGCATAACATCGCCGGCGAGAAGACGATGTTTCGAACCGTGACGCCGGGCGAGGCGCTGAACGTTGAGTTGCCCCAGGTGCCGGGCATTGAAGGCATTGGCCGGGTCAAGGCCAGCGGCAGGGCGGTGAGCGAGTTCGCCCTTGGGGACCGGGTCTATCTGCCCTTTCAATGCGGCAGCTGGCGCAGCGAGATCAATGCCAAAGCAGCCGATGTCTTCCCCGCGCCCGAGGGCGATCCGGTGCATCTGTGTCTGATCATTAACGCGCTCACGGCCGAGGTCGCCTTGCAGGACTTGGGGCCCGTGCAGGCGGGCGAGTGGTTCGTGCAGAACTCGGCCAATTCTAACGTGGGCCGGGATCTCATCGTGCTGGCCAAACGCCACGGCATCAAGACCTTGAATATCGTGCGGCGCGAATCCCTGGTTGCGGAACTCACCGAGCTGGGCGCCGACGTGGTGCTGGTGGAGGGCCCTGATCTTCCTCAGCGGGTGCGGGACGCCACCAATGGTGCACCGCTGCGGGTGGGCCTGGACGGTATCGGCGGTGCGGCCAGCGGTCGTCTGGCCGAATGCCTGTCTGACGGGGCCAGCGTGTTTAATATGGGCTCCATGGCAGAAGAAGATTGTCAGATGCCCACCTGGGTGCTGCTCTACAAGCAGGTGGCCCTGCGGGGCTTGTACGCGGGCTTCAACCTGTCGGCGCGGTCGCAGGCTGCGCGCCGTGCCATGGTCGCGGAGCTGGCGGATCTCATCAGTCAGGGGGTGCTCAGGGCTAAGATCGCGGCCACCTATCCGCTGGCTGCGTGTAAAGAGGCCGCCGCCCATGCCATGAAGAGCGGCGCGGAACGGGATGGCAAGGTCGTATTCGACCTGCGCTTATAAGAGGAGAACGCCCATGACTGTGCAGATCACGCGACATTTCGCCACCGTCGGCGAGCGACAGGTCCACTACCGCCGCGCTGGCAGCGGTCCGCCGGTCTTCTTGCTCAACCAGTCGCCAAACTCGTCCACGGAATACATTCCGCTGATCAAACGTCTGGCGGGGAAGTACACGGTATTTGCGCCGGATACGCCGGGCAACGGCCTGTCGGACCCGCTGCCCATCGCAAAGCCCACCATGCCCGATTTCGCCGATGCCCTGGCGGCCTTGTTCGATGAGCTTGAGATCGACAAAGCAGCCGTTTACGGCTATCACACGGGCGGGCTGTGTGCCCTGCAGTTTGCGGTCCGACACCCGGAGCGGGCGGCGGTGACCATCACCAACGGCTATCTGCACATGGAGGAGTCCGACCGCCAGGATATCCTCGACCATTATTTCGCCGAGCTGAGTCTGGACTGGACCGGCAGCCACCTCACCTGGATCTGGTCCCGCATGCGGGACCAGTACATTTTCTTTCCCTGGTTCAAACGCAACTTAAGCGCGCGCACTGATTGGGATCTGCCCTCGAACGAGCATATTCACCAGGCGGTGATGGAGATCCTGCGCGCCGGGGATGCCTATCGGGGGCCCTATCGCTGCGCCTTCACGTTTCGTGCCGATGAGGCAGTGCAGCAGGCGCGCGCGCCCGCGGTGGTCATGACCTCCAAGGAAGATGTGCTGTATCCCGGCATGGATCGCATGCCGGAACCTGCCGCCAGCGTGCGAACCTTCCGACCGGAAAGCCACGCCGCCAGCGAGGATCTCCTGGAGGACCTGTTGGCGGAGTATGCCGGCAATGGATCTGCGCCGGCCATGGTCGCCGCGCGGCCCATGGCAGGACGGCTCTGGTCAGACTATCTGAGGGTCGGTGATGTTTCGCTGCGCGCCCTGCGCAACACGGACGGTTCCGGGCGGCCGGTGGTCCTGCAACACGCCTCGGCCGGCTCGAGCCGATCCTGCGCAGCGCTCATGACCCGTTTCATCGGCCGACGGCCGCTGCTGGCCGTTGATCTACCCGGTAACGGCGAGTCGGATAAGGTGAGCGCCGCAGAGCCTTTGAGCGTTGCCGATCAGGCGAAGTATCTGGCTGGCGCCATTCGCGCCGCCGGCTATTCGGAGGTGGATATGATCGGTGACTGGGGTGGGGGCACCGTGGGCATCGAGCTGTCCGTCCAGGAGCCGGAGCTGGTGAGGCATCTGGCCATCCCCAATCTGTTGCAGCTGGATGCCGCCACCCGCGACAAATACCTGGCAAGCTACACGCCCGATATCGTGCCGGACGAGTATGGCACCCATCTCATCAAAGCCTGGAACATGGTGCGCGATCAGCAGCTGTTTGCGCCCTGGTTCCAGCGCAAGGGAGCGAACGCCGTGCGTTCCCATGAGCCGGAGCTTGACCCGGAGATTCTCCATCAGCGCACCATGGATTTGCTCAAGTGTGCTGATGTCTACCAGGCGCGCTACGCCTCCCACTTCGGGTATGCGGTTGGGGAGCGGCTGCCCCAGACCCATTGCCCGGTGCTGATCGGTGACGGCGGCTATCCCGGCCGGGGTGAGATCGCTGAGATGGCGAACTGCGCAGTCAGGCCCCTGCCCCACGAGTCGGGCGCGCTGGCTGAGGAGTTGCTCGGCTTCTTCGGCAGCTGAGCAGGCTCAAGTCGAGGGGCGCGGGACCCTCAGGTCCAGAGCTGCTCGCAGATCTCGTAGCGCTCGCCGCTGGGGCCTAAAAAGCAGAAGGCCTGGCTGCCGCCGTAGGCCGCGCAGCTGGCGGGCTCGGACAGCACCACCACGTCGCTGCAGGCGGCCACGGCGCTGTGCACGGCAGCCACATCCTTCGCCGTGTAGGTGGCCAGGCAGGCGCCGCCGTCGAAGCGATGGTTGACGACGGGAATGGGATCGATGTGGATCGGGTCATAACCCTGCAGCTCGATGCCGCCCAGCCCGAAGTTCTCCGCATCGCCTTTCAATATGGCCAGATCGACATGGGCGCCCGCCGGCAAATGCCAGGCCTCGTGCCAGATGCCCTCGTCAAAGGCGTCCTCCAACAAAGGCTCCATGCCGAGCACGTCCCGTAGGAATTCGAAGCTGCGCGGGTAATCGCTAGTGACCAGGGGGATGTCGAAAATGTAGCCGACGCGACTGGGCGCCGCCGGGAAATCATAATCAGCTTCCGGCGCCGTCACTGCCATGGTGAACATCAGGTGGGTGCCACCGGGGGCGTGGCCATGAAAAAAGCGATGAATGTTGGCGCCCACGTCGGTGAAGTCGGCCTCGGCCGGCGCCTTGATGGTGGTGAAGTCGTCCCGGGCCTCGAGGCTCTGGTGCAGCCCGTCGAGATCCTCCATCACCACGATCTCCACGCCCGTCCAGCGGGTGCCCATGGGTCGTGTGCGCACGCGATCGGTGCCGCCGACGACTCGAATCATGCCCCGGGACGAACCGGGGGATCCGTATACAGAGAACCGTTGCCCCGCGCTGCCGGCCGCGATACCCCAGAGCTTCTCGAGAGATGCGTCGATCCTGCCCTCACAAATGAGCTGCCAGCCCATGTCGCGCAAGATCAGCTCGATGAGCTGGTCGGGCTGTGAACAGCTGATGGTCATGCCTGCCATAGCCGTCACCAGGGGTCGCTCGGGTCTGTCCGCCATAGTTAACAACCTCGTTCGGTTTGCGTTTGTTGTTGGCGCGATTGAGCGGCCTGACCTTAGCACGGAACTCAAGCCCTGGCCTACGGCGCAAGACCGGTGTGCTAATCTCCGGGCACGCTGCCACTCACGCACGCAGCGTTTGAAATAGGAGGATCATGGACGCCAACGAGCTCAACGCAGATATCCTCGTGATCGGTGCGGGAACGGCGGGCATGCCCTGTGCTATTGAGGCTGCCAGCGCCGGCGCGTCGGTGGTCGTGGTTGAGAAATCCGACCAGGTGGGCGGGACGCTCTGGCTCTCGGGTGGCCAGCTCAGCGCCGCAGGGGCCCGTTTGCAGCGAGAGCGGGGCATTGAAGACAGCGTCGATCAGCACTATGCGGACATTGTCCGCATGGCCGGTGAGCCGGTCGATAAAGGGCTGGTGCGCCGTGCCG
Organism: Gammaproteobacteria bacterium; assembly: GCA_041556855.1. Taxonomy (GTDB): domain Bacteria; phylum Pseudomonadota; class Gammaproteobacteria; order Steroidobacterales; family JBFFHS01; genus JBFFHS01. The sequence continues at coordinate 3,170 of JBFFHS010000039.1, read as the reverse complement.
CACAGCTCGCGCCCCGGACCGTGGACTGGCTGCAGGATCTCGGCTTTCCCTTCGACCCGGATTGTCCGGCGCTGGTGCCCGATCACGAGTACTACAGCGTGCCGCGCACCTATTGGGGTCCCGAGGCGGGCCTGAGCGTGCTCAAGACGCTGCGGGGGCCCTGGGACCACTGGCTTGGCGAGGGCGCCATTCGAGCCCAGCTTGCGAGCACGGCGGTAGAGCTGGAGGTGGATGGGGGCAGGGTCGTGGGCGCCGTGCTCCAGGATGAGCGCGGTGGGCGAAGTCACGTCCGGGCCGCCGCGACGGTGCTGACCACGGGCGGTTATGCAGCCAACCCGGAACTCTTTGCCCAACTGACGCCTGCCGCGCCACCGCTGGTCACCCATGCGCGCGAGACCTCCACGGGAGACGGGATTCAGCTGGCGCTTCAAGTTGGCGCGCAGATTCGCAACAGCCACGTATACGTACCCAGTCTGGGCGGCTTCAAGGCCGACCTTGGGCCCGGTCGCATCGGCGACTGGCGCGATGGCTGGGGTCTCATCAGCTCTGCCCGCATGCGCCGGGTCCGCGAGATTTTTGTGGATCAGGACGGCCAGCGTTTTATCAACGAAGATGAGGTCAGCAACGACCGCCGGGAGCACAGCGTGCGGGCTTTGCCGGACGAGGTCTTCTGGGCGGTCTTCGACCGGCTGGCTCTCGGCGACGGTGACTGTCTGATCATGGGCTGGGATCATGAGCAGATCGAGGCCGCGGCCCGAGCCGGGGAGTTCTGCTGGTGCGCGGACACCATCGCGGGGCTGGCCGAGCGGGCCGGTATCGATCCCCACGGCCTGGCGGCGAGCGTCGCCGACTACAACGCCGCCGTGGAACGGGGCCATGATTCACTGGGCCGGCAGAAACCCGATTATCCGTTGACCACGCCGCCCTATTATGCGTTTCGCTTTCAAGCTTGCTCGGTGCTGAGTTGGGCGGGTCTGGCGGTGGATCAGAGTTTACGCGTGGTGGATGCCCAGGCGCAGCCCATCCCGGGCCTGTACGCCGCGGGCGAGGTGCTGGGCATAGCGGCCGTAAGCGGCAGCGCCTTCGTCGGCGGCATGTCCGTGACACCGGCCATCAGCTTCGGGCGTTGGCTTGGCGGGCGCCTGGCGCGAGACACGCAAGCCGATCCCAGCGGTGCTGCTGCAGCCGGTCGGGCAGCCCCCCGTCCGGCGCGCGGCTGATCCACTCATGGTCGCCGCCAAAGGCCAGCAGCGGTTTTCTCTGTCGGCTTTCATGGCCGCGGTGGCGGGCCACCCGATCCGGACGTTCCTGATCTGTTTTGTGGGCATGACCCTGTCGACGATGGATCAGGCGCTGTTTTCCTACGCGATTCCAGGCCTCACGGCAGAGTTCGATGTGGGTTTGGATGTCGCGGGGCTGATTCTGTCGCTGTCGTTCCTGGTTGCCAGCGTGACCGTGGTTGCTGCCGGCGTGCTCACCGATTACCTGGGCCGGCGGCGCATGTTCATTGCGATGATGGCGTTATCGGCGTTCTTCGTTGGATGCCATGCGCTGGCACCAACCATTCAATGGCTGACGGCGTTCCGGGTCCTGGGGTTTGCCGTCGCGGCCGGACTATTCCCCATCGCGGCGACCATCGTGGTGGAGGTTGCGCCGGCCCGCTACCGGGGGATGCTGTCCGCCTGGCTGCAGCTGAGCTACCCGTTCGGTTTCGCCATCGGCGCTCTGGTGGCGTCTCTACTGCTGGCTGACCTGGGCTGGCGGGCCACCTTTTATCCCGCCTTTCTGGTCATCCCGGCGGCGTTCCTGCTGGGCGCGCGGCTGAAGGAAACGGACCGCTTTGCCACGGTTCAGGCGGCGGTACCCGAGGCCGATGCCGCCCATCAGGCCGTGCAAACGCAGAGCAGGCGCCGCGCCCTGGGCGAGCATCTGGCGGAGCTGTTTTCACCGCAGCTGCGCGCTCGCACCACGATCTGTTTTCTGGGCACGGTGTGCTCCAATATCGCGATCGCCGGCGCCACCTACTTTCTGCCCACGTTTTTGAATCAGGACCGAGGTGTCTCGGAAGCGGCGGCGGCGGGGCTCCTGGTGTGGTCCTGGGGCATCGCGGCCATCGGCTATTTGATCGCCTCCTATGTGGGCGAGTTTGTGCTTACCCGCCGCAATACGGTGATTCTTTATCAGCTTCTGGGCGCGGCGTGTTTTGCCGTGACCTTGTGGTTGGCGGATACCCCCATCCTGTTGATGCTGGGGCTCGGGATTTCGGCCATGTTCTTTTTCGGCTCGGAAAGCATGCGCATGCCCATGGTGGCGGAGATCTTCCCCACCCGCCTGCGGGCCACCGCTTCCGCCGCGGTGGGTTCTCTGGCGGTCACCGTCGCCTCGCTCATCGCGCCGCTGGTGATTACCGGGATCGTGCCCGCCCTTGGCTGGAATTGGACCTTTACGCTGTTTGGCGTGGTCCCGCTGATCGTGGCAGGCTCGATCTTCATGTTCCTGGAGAACTTCCCCACCGGCGTGGAGATCGAGGAGCTGAGCGTATGACCTGTAACTAAGCGGTCAGCTTTCGCGCCACACGAGCAACCTGCAACCATCCGGCGAGCCGGTGATGACGGTTTCGTGGCTGCCGGCCCTTCTGTGGCTGTAGTCGATGGGTCCAAAGGTGCTGCCGTCGGCTAAGCTCACGCTGCCCGCAAGCACCACCCACTCCCAGGTGGTGTGCGCTGCCAGCTCGAGTTGCCCGCTGAAACCCGCGTCCAGATCGAGCAGCAGCGTTGCGGCTCCCGTTTCCCGGTCCCGGCTCAGCAGCTTCTGCTGCGCGCCCGGATGGCCGCCGTTCCAGGGTTCGAAGGGCTGATCCGCCGTGCGCAGATGCACGATGTGGGGGCGACCGTCCGGAACCCTTTTGCCCTCGTAGTCGTATTCGTGTGGGTATTCGGGCTCACCCACGGAAACCAGATCGGTCGCTCGGCCCATTTTGATGATGATGTCCGCGCCGCTGGGCGAATGGTCCACCCAGCCGTGCACGATGCCGCCGGGCCGATACAGATAGGAGCCGGCGACCAACAGATCATTGCCATTCAGATCACAGTCACCAGAGAGGATCAGGGCTTCCTCGAAGCCCGAATGGTAGTGGGCACCGGCGGGACCGCGCCAGTCCGGCGGCAGCC
>JBFFHS010000038.1:0-33619 GCA_041556855.1 Gammaproteobacteria bacterium | reverse complement strand
CGCTGCGGCTATACGCGTTCGATGATGGTTGCGGTGCCCATGCCCGCACCGATGCACAAATTGACCAATGCAGTGCCCAGTCCTCGGCGCTCCAGCTCGTCCAGAACGGTGCCAAAGATCATGGCGCCGGTTGCGCCCAGCGGGTGCCCCATGGCGATCGCGCCGCCGTTGACGTTGATCTTTTCGTGGGGAATATTCAGCTGCTGCATGAAGCGCAGAACTACCGAGGCGAAGGCCTCGTTCAACTCGAACAGATCGATGTCCGCCGTGGACATGCCGCAGCGGGCCAGCACTTTTTCCGCCGAGGGGCCCGGCCCGGTCAACATGATGGTGGGCTCGGTCCCGATGGAGGCAAACCCCACGATGCGTGCCCGCGCCTTCAGGCCGATCCGGTCCTCCATCTCCTTCGACCCCACCAGGACCGCGGCTGCGCCGTCCACGATGCCGCTGGAGTTGCCCGCCGTGTGCACGTGCTCGATGCGCTCCACCTCCGGGTAACGCTGCAGCGCCACATCGTCGAACCCCCCCTGCTCACCCGGCACCGTAAAAGCAGGCTTGAGCTGGGCCAGATCATCCATGGTGGTGCCGGGGCGCATGTGCTCGTCCTTGTCCAGTATCCGAAGACCCAGGCTGTCCCTGATAGCAATGACCGAGTGGTCAAAGCGGCCTTCGTCCCAGGCCACCGCCGCCCGTCGCTGACTCTCTACCGCATAGGTGTCCACGTCTGTGCGCGAAAAACCATACTTGGTGGCAATCAGATCGGCGCCGATCCCTTGCGGCGCGTAGTACGTGTGGTAGGCCACTTGGGGATCGATGGCGACGGCACCACCATCTGCCCCCATGGGAACTCGTGACATACACTCCACGCCGCCCCCGATGGTGAGATCCGACTGGCCGGCCATGATCTGCGCCGCTGCCGTATTGATGGCCTCAAGACCCGAAGCACAAAAGCGGTTCAACTGTTTACCGGGAACCTGCTGATCGTAATCGGCGTTTAAGGCGGCCACCCGGGCGATGTTCGCGCCCTGCTCGCCAACGGGTGCCACGCAGCCCAGCACGACGTCATCCAGAAGCGCCGTATTCAGCTCGTTGCGGTCGCGGATAGCCTCCAACACCTGGGTCGTGAGCTCCACGGGTGTTATCTGGTGCAGCGCGCCGTTGGGCCGACCGCGCCCCCGGGGCGAGCGCACGTGATCATAAATGTAGGCCTCTGCCATGGCGTTTTCCTTTTCAGTTAGCCGCTAACAGCGCGCGCCGCATGGTCTGTTTGAGCTCGTTATGGGCAGGCGCAAAATCAATGGGGTCGGGACTTACCAGCCACCGGTAAGTGACACGGGCGCTGCTGGCCACGAATCGCTCCGCGTGGCGGTGCGCGTGACGGTCCGGTTTGACCGGCCCGGCCGCGACGCCGCCCTCGATTCACCGGTGCACGTCGGCCCGTTGCCGCTCCAGCACCTCGCCGACCTTTTCCCTGACTCACGCCAAGTTTACGGCGTCGCGTGCGCTGGCGAAACGTCGATCCGGCTCATTGGGCTCCTGCCTGGCGGGCAAACTGCCATGCCAGACGAGCCATGGGCTCCACGTTGGCGGCCATGGCCTTGGCGTGATCGCTGGCCGCCGTGCCCGCCCGGACGCGCCCGGCGATGCCCTGCAGGATGGCGGCAAGCCGGAAAAAGTTATAGGCGGCGTAAAACTCCCGGTGGGCGATGCCGGCCCTCCCGGTGCGTTCGCAGTAGCGCCGCGCGTACTGCGCCTCGTCGGGAATGCCCAGGCGGGCTAAATCCTTGCCCGCCAGAGTGCTGATACCAAGCCCGTTGGCGCTGGGAGGCAGACGCCATTGCATCAGATGGTAGGTGAAGTCGCCGAGAGGATGACCCAGCGTACTGAGCTCCCAGTCCAGCACGGCACGCACCACTGGCCGGTTGGGATCAAAAACCAGATTGTCCAGCCGGAAGTCGCCATGCACCAGGCTCACGGTGTCGTCCGCCGGAATATGGGCCGGCAGCCAGTCGAGCAGGCGCTCCATCTCCGCGATGGGTGTGGTGACGGAGGCGCGGTACTGTTTCGACCAACGGCTGATCTGGCGGGCAAAATAGTTGCCGGGCTTGCCGAAGTCGGACAGTCCCAGGGCCTCGTAGTCCATCCCGTGCAGCCGAGCCAGCGTCTCGTTCATAGCGTCATAGATGGCGCAGCGTTCCGCCCCGTCCACGTCGGGCAGAGCGGCGTCCCAGAAGATCCGGCCGGGCACGAACTCCATGATGAAAAACATGGTGCCGGCAACCGCATCGTCCGCGCACAGAGCGTAGGGTCGCGGCACGGGAAACCCGGCCGCGTGCAAAGCGCAGATCACCCGGTATTCCCGATCCACGGCGTGGGCCGAAGGCAGCAGCTCACCTGGCGGTTTGCGGCGCAGCACGTAGCTGCCCGACGGACTGTCCAAGCGGTAAGTGGGGTTGGACTGGCCGCCTTTGAACTGGGCAACGGTCAGCGGTGGCGCGAAGCCTTTGATCGTATCTCCCAGATAGGCCTCCAGGCGCGGCACGCTTAACTCCAGGCCGGGCCCGACGGCCTTGGTGCCGGTAAAACGCTGCTGTCGATCACCGCTCACGGCGGATACCGGGACGTCCCCCGGGACGGCGTTGCACCGTCAGCTTCAAGCCTGGCCCTATTCCTCCGGGCCGACTGTCAAGACCATCCCATCCAACTCCTCCGTGAAGGGAATCTGACACGACAGCCGGGACTGCTCAACATCGAAGGAATCCAGCTCTTCCAGAAGATCCAGCTCATCCGGGCTGGCTGGATCCAGCCTGGCAAACCATGCGGGATCTATCAGGCAATGACAGGTGGCACAGGAACACATGCCGCCGCAAATCGCCTCCACGCTGTCGTCAAGGTCCCGGATGTTTTCCATGACCGACAGCCCGGTAGTGGCCTCCACCTCCTGGGTGTTGCCTTGCCGATCGGTGACGACGAGCTTTGCCATGCCTTGAGCATCCCGTGTTGAGCCAAGAGCGGCGCGCACTATAGCAGGATCCCTGTCAATCTGCCCGCCGGCGCCGGTTAGCCGCCCGCGGGGCTGTGTGCTAAGTTACGCCCCCGCTCGCGGGGGTCCGCGCGTTCAGGAGACGGTGATGCCCATAGCCCAGATCAACGGCCACGACATGTATTACGAGATCCACGGCAAGGGCGAGCCGGCCATCTGTATGGGTGGCTGGGGCACCTTCTGCCACGGTGGCGAGCGTCATCTGGCACGCGGCCTCACCGACCGTTACCAGACTCTGATCATCGACTACCGGGGGATTGGTGAATCCACGGACGAGTTGAACCGCGCCCCAACGATGCAACTCTATGCTGAAGACGTCATCCAGCTTCTGGATCACCTGGGCTGGAGCAATGTGCACTTCATCGGCCTGGTGGGTATGGGTGCATGCATTTCCCAGGAGGTCGCCATCGCCCGCCCCGATCTGGTGCGCTCAATGGTGAACATGGGCTCCTGGGCATACTGCGACGATTTTCTGGGCGACCAGCTGGCGCTGTTCCGCGACGTGCACCGGGACTGTGGCTTTTACACCTTCCAGAAATTCGTCACCGTCATGTCATTCCTGCCTGAGTATTACAACGCCCACAAAGACAAGCTGCTCGGCCCCGAGGGCGGCTGGAAGGAGCTCAACGGCCACTACGAGGCCCACGCCCGATTCGTGGAAGCGTGTTTGAATCATGACGTGCGCGACCGCCTCCAGCTGATCAAATGCCCCAGCCTGATCATTCACGCCGGGCAGGACGTGGTGACCAGCCCGCGCAACACCATACCGCTGGAGGAAGGCATTCCCAATGCCGAAGGCGTTCTGATGGCGGAGATCGCTCATGTCGTGGCGGGCAAGGAGCAGAAAATCGCCTTCTGCAAGATTCTGTTCGATTTTCTGGAACGCCACTGAGTGGCCCGGTCAGTCGAGAGCGACGCGCTGGCCGCGAGGGACGGGGCACTGGACGGCATATTTCGCGACGCTCGTACCCATCGCGCCTGGCTGGACAGGCCCGTGGCCGATGCGCTGCTTACAGAGATCTACGAGCTTGCGAAAATGGGCCCCACCAGCGCCAACTGCTGCCCGTTGCGCATCGTGTTCGTCAAGTCCGCCAGAGCCAAACAGCGCCTCCGACCCTATCTGTCTCGGGGCAATCTGGAACAGACCATGGCGGCGCCGGTCACCGCGATCTTTGCCCACGACACTCGGTTCTTCGAGCACATGCCCATGCTTGCGCCCCACGCTCCCGACGCACGCTCCTGGTTTGAAGGCGATCAAGACGCGGGCAGTGTGAATGCCCTGCGCAACGGTTCGCTGCAGGCCGCCTACTTCATGCTGGCCGCGCGGGCGAAAGGACTGGACTGCGGACCCATGTCGGGCTTTGACCAAAAGGCGCTGGACGCGGATTTCTTTCCTGACGGGCGGTTTCAGTCCAACTTCCTGTGCAATCTCGGCTATGGCGATCCCAGCCGCCTGCATCCGCGGGCACCGCGTTTCGATTTCGCCGCGGTTTGCCGCATCGATTGACGGTACCGGTCTGTAAAACAACCTTGCCCCGATCGACCAAAGGCAGCACGCGACAGACTAAGGCGCCACCGTCGGGGCGAGGTCTGATCCGTACGCAAGAACGTGCCAAGCTCTACAGCAACCGCCAGCGTTCATCCTTGCACACGGCGCGGTTGTCCTGGGCCAGCTTCAGCAGGTGCGCCAGCAGAGAGAGGCGGGCCACGGGCAGCACGGCTTCATCCACGTCAGCATAGACCACGGGCAACAGCTCATCGACCAGGCTCACAGGCCGCGCCCCAAGCGCGGCCACCACCTTCGCCTCGCGCGCCGCACGATGCGCCAGCAGCCAGCGGACCACACCCTGAGGATCCCCCATCACGTCACCATGGCCTGGCGCCAGCCGTTTCAAATTGAGTGTCTGCAGCCGCCGCAGGGACTGAAGGTACACGCTCATATCGCCGTCGGGCGGCGCGATCACCACGGTGGAGCCCTGCATGATGTGATCGCCCGTGAATAACCATCCGCCCGGGTGGTGCAGATAGCACAGATGGTTGGAGGCATGCCCGGGCGTTGCCACCACCCGCAGCGCGGCGGCATCGGCCTGGACCTCGTCGCCATCACGCAGCAGACGGTCTGGCTGAAAGCTGTGATCCTGGCGAGCCCCATCGGGCGGCAGAGGTCCCAATACTTTGGCGCCGGTCGCCGCCGCCAGTGGCATGGCGCCCGGCGAGTGATCACGGTGGGTATGGGTGACCAGAATCTGCTGAATCGGCCCCGGCGCGGCGCGGCGGATGCGGGACTGATGCTCGGGAATGTAGGGCCCCGGATCGATGACGGTGACGCTGCGAGTGCCGAGCAGATAGGTATTGGTGCCCGGCCCCGTCATCATGCCCGGATTAGGCGCCACCACTCGGCGAATGCTTGGCGCGAGTTGTTCGAACAGCAGCGCCGTATCAATCACGGTTGCGGATCGCCCGTTGCAGCGCCGTTGCCGGCTCGGCGGGCAGGTGCATCCGCTCTTCGCCCCCGTCCTGCTCCACCACCGGAAGAATGGTCGAGACGCCGCCGCGCCAACAGTCCCGGGCCCACGCCGCTGCGGCGGCCACCCGGGTAAAACGGCTCAAGCGCTGCAACTCCACCATGGTGGGCGGCGCCAGCTTGATCTCACCCGCGCGCATTCGCGCCAGGGCACTTGCCGGCGTCAACCAGATGCTGTCGGTCAACTCGACGCCGTCGTGGACGGCGTGCTGGCCGGGCGGCAGCGCGGTCATGAAGAAGCGGGTGTCGAAACGCACAGGGCGCACCTCGGGGGTAATCCAGTGCGCTACGTAATGCAACTCGCGCAACTGGGGAAACAGGTTGCCGTCCGCACAGAGCTCGCTGAACCGCAGGTCGCCCCCGAGCAATCGCGGTCGCAGCCGGCCGAGCTGTTGCAGCGAGCCGGGCGGACCGCCGAGAAATGCGAGCCCCGTCTCCTCGAAGACCTCGCGCACCGCCGCCGCCCAGTACTCAAGACCCCCGCTCGCAAGGCCCAGACACTGACAGGCCTGAGCCGATGACAGGCCGCGACAGTATTGCGCCGTGCGTCGGTCATCCTCATCGACCACGCCGCCGGGGAAAACGTAGGCCTCGCCGAAGGCCCGCCCCTGGCGGCGACGCCCAAGCAATACCTGGGGGCCCTCCGGCGCATCGCGGAGGATCATGACGGTGGCCGAGGGCAACGGCGCTGCGGTGCCTGGAATCAACTTCTCTCGTCGTCTTGAAAAACCGGGCGCAGCGGGCCGATTCGTGGCTGGTGCCGCGGCCACTCCAGGCCACACTTAACGCATGAAAGCATTGTCGCGCATCACGCTGCTGGCCGCCCTGCTGATTGCTCTTGAAACCACGCCGGCGTCAGCGGCGCCTGCCGCCAGGCAGCCTGCGTGCCAGAAGCTGCAGCGCGACATCAGCCGCCTGCGCGCTCGCCTGCGCCACGGCTACAGCGCCCGCCAGGGCGAGCGCTTCCGATCCCGCATGCGACGTCTCAAGACTCGCTATTATAAGCGCTGTCGCCCGGTCGACAGGTAATAACCCCGCGCCTGCCCCGGTCTTGTGGCCAGGAAGGCCACGCGCTTGCGGAGGATAAAAGATTCACGCCTGTCTGGTGCTGATGCTGAAGCGCCCGCAGCGCTCCAAGCGGCGCATTGCCGCCGAGCTGGGCGCCCGCGCCGACGAGTTGGCCCAGCTATTGCTGGCTTGTGCGTTGGAGGATCTGGCCGCCTGGCCGGGTGCGGTGTGTCTGGCGCCGGCAAGCCCGGACGAGCTGGGTTGGGCGGAAACGCTGTCCACCGGCACGGGACGCCGATATCTGCTGGCCCAGCGGAGTGGTAACTTGGGCCAGCGAATTGTGCAGATCGATAGCTTATTGCGCACACAGGGAGAACAGCGAGTGATCATGCTTGGCACCGACTGCCCCACGCTGGATGCGCACTACCTGGCCCAAGCCAACGCCGCCCTGGATACCCACGAGGTGGTGTTGGGGCCTGCCCGCGATGGCGGCGTCGTGCTGATGGGCAGCGCCCGCCGCTGGCCCGATCTGGCTACCCTGCCCTGGAGCACCGCCGACCTCGACGCGGCTCTGGCGGAGCGCTGCCGCGCCGCCGGCCACCGCGTCGCCAGGCTGAAGCAGCTGGCTGATGTGGATACGGCCGCTGACGTCCGCGGCCTGGCCACGAAGCTGGCACCAGATGCCCGCGCCAGCCGGCGGGCGCTGTCCGCCTGGCTCGCCGAGCAGCCCGACTTTTTGCAGACTCCGCCATGAAGCCCCGCGCCAAAGTTGCCGTTTTTGTGGTGATACTGGGGCTGCTGATGAGCGCCGCACTGACCCTGCCCATCGCCCAGTGGCTGCAGCTGGCCCTGGACTGGATTGCTGCCCATCCCCAGATCGCCTGGCCGGTCTACATTATCGGTTACATCCTGGCGACGGTGCTGGTTGTTCCAGGCTCCCTGTTGACCCTGGCTGCGGGCTTTCTTTTCGGACTGCCCCTGGGCGTCGTGCTGGTCTCCCTGGGCAGCGTACTGGGCGCCGGGGCTGCTTTTCTGGTGGGTCGTTTTCTCGCTCGAGACTGGGTGGCCGGCAAGATCCAACAGCAGCCCCGTTTTGCGGCGCTGGATGCAGCCGTCGGGCGGCGCGGTTTTCTGATCGTGTTTCTGACTCGCCTGTCGCCACTTTTTCCCTTCAACCTGATCAATTACGCCTACGGCCTCACCGGGGTGAAGTTCCGGGACTATTTCTTGGCGACCTGGATCGGCATGTTCCCTGTCACGGTGTTGTACGTGTATCTCGGCTCCGCGGCAAAGAACCTGGCAGAGATCTTCTCGGGCGACCTGGAGACCGGCACTGCCGGTCGAATCGCCCTGTTCGCCGGTCTCGCCGCCACCTTTGTCCTGACGGTCATCATCACCCGCATCGCGACCCGCTCGCTGGTCTCCCATCTGGAGGCGGAAAAGATCCGCGCCGGTGACTGATGCCCGACGCCGCTGCCCAACCCGCGTACCCCGGGGCCGCGTATGACCAGGCGCATCGCAACCTGGTATTTCCGCCGGACTATCGTAATCCCATCCCCCGGGACCGCTATCACATCATCGTGATCGGCGCCGGGCCCGCCGGCCTGATCACCGCCATCGCGGCAGCAGGTCTCGGCGCCAAGGTGGCCCTGATTGAGCGTCACGCCATGGGCGGCGACTGCTTGAATGTGGGCTGTGTGCCGTCCAAGGCCCTGCTGGAGTTCACCGCCCAGCACCGGGGCGCGGCGGCCTTCGATGACGCGTTTGCCTGGCTGCGCCAGGTGCGCGCGGGCATTGCTCCCCATGATTCCGTAGCCCGCTATAGCGACGCTGGCGTGGACGTGTTTCTCGGCGAGGCGCGGTTTATCGACGAGCAGACGGTGCAAGTTCGCGATCAGCGGCTCAATGGTCGCCGCGTGATCGTTGCGACCGGCGCCCGGGCCGCCATTCCGCCCATCCCGGGACTGGGGGAAGCAACCCCCCTGACCAACGAGACCGTGTTTGACCTGACCCAGCGACCCGAGCGACTGGCTATCCTGGGCGCCGGCGCCATCGGCTGCGAGCTGGCTCAGGTGTTTGCCCGCCTGGATGTGGCTGTGCACGTATTCGAAATGGCGCCCCGGGTATTGCCCCTGGAACATCCGGACGCCAGCGGGCTGGTTGCTCAAGCCCTGACCAATGACGGCGTCATGCTGCACCTGGATGCGCCCGTCGAGCGCGTGGCCCATGGCGCAAGCGGCGCGAGGATCGTCACTGCGCATCAGCAGGTCGAGGCCGATCAGGTCCTCGTCGCGCTGGGACGGCGCGCCAATACTGAAGATCTGAATCTGGACGTGGTCGGTGTTGAGACGACGGACCGGGGGCTGATCCGCGTGGATGGGCGATTGCGCAGCACCAACCCGCGCATCCTGGCGGCCGGCGATGTCTGTTCCTCTCTGCAGTTCACCCACAATGCAGATGCCCATGCCCGGGTCGCGGTCCAGAACGCCCTGTTCGCGCCCACGGCCAGCATCGCCAAGCTGGTGGTGCCCCGCTGCACCTATACGGATCCGGAGTTGGCCCAGGTGGGGGCCAGCGCGACGCAGCTGAGTGAACGCGGTCAGCCCTTCGATACCTACCGGGTGGAATGGACGGAACTTGATCGCGGTCGGGCCGAGCTGGCAGCGCCGGGTTTTGCCGAAGTGCTGACGGCAAAGGGCGGCGACCAAATCCTGGGCGCAACTCTGGTGGGGCACGACGCCGGCGAGCAGCTCGCCGCCCTGTGCGTCATGATGAACAACGGGCTTGGACTGGGCGCCCTGGGCCGAACCCTGCTGCCCTATCCCACACGCTCGGAATATCTGCGCCGCCTCGGCGACGCCTATGGGCGCACCCGTCTGACACCTCTGGTGGCCCGGCTGTTTCGCGGCTGGCTGGGATGGCTGGCGTAATGGCAGCCACCCTTGCCGTGGTGATACCCGTGCGGGGGGACGCGGCGCCCCTGGCCCGCCTGCTGGAACGCATCGCCGCCTGGCGGGACCCTGCCCTGGAAATCGTCGTCGTGGCGGCCGATGAGGACCCGGACACGGCCCGGGTGACCGCCAGGGTGGGTGGACGCTATCTCAACAGCCCGCCTTGCCGCGGCATGCAACTGGACCTGGGCGCCCGGGCCACAACGGCCACCATCCTGTGGTTTCTGCATGCCGACGCCGCGCCCGCCGCCGCAACCTGCTTCGCAATTCGCAGGGCCGTGGCAGACGGGGCGGTGGGCGGCTACCTTCGCTTTCGTTTTCAGGGCGCCCCCACCGTCGGCAAACGGCTGTTGGCTGCAGCGATCAACCTGCGGGCCCGGGTCGGTGTGCCCTACGGCGACCAGGGGCTATTCGCCACCCGTGAGGCCTATGCTCGGACAGGGGGTTTTCCCCATCAGCCTCTGTTCGAAGAGGTGACCGTGGTGAAATGCCTGCGGCGGCAGGGCCCGTTTGTCGCCCTGCCGCTGCCTATTGGCGTGGACCCGCGCCGCTGGGAGCGGGACGGCTGGCTCAAGCGTACGCTGCGCAATCGCTGGCTGGCCCTGCGTTATGCTTGCGGAGCTCGACCGATTCAACTGGCCGCCAGCTACCAGCGTCAGGAACGCAGCCATGGATAATCCCGCTCCGGCCCTCAACGACTGGACCCATACGCCCGCGGGTGAGACCCGCGGCTTCATCGACCCCCACGCCCTGGAGGAGCTGTGGTTTCATACCGGCACCGCCTGCAACCTTGCCTGCCCCTTCTGCCTGGAGGGCTCAAAGCCCGGCGACAACCGGCTTGATCGGGTCACGCTGGCGGACGTCCGGCCGTTCATGGACGAGGCGCTGACCCTGGGCGTCAAACAGTTTTCCTTCACCGGCGGCGAACCTTTTATTATCAAGGATTTCGTCAACATGCTCCGCTACGCGTCCAGCCACCGACCCTGTCTGGTGCTGACCAACGGTACCGAGCCGGTGCTGAAGCGGCTGCACCAGATCGAAACCCTGCGGGCGCAAGCGCACCCGATCAGCTTTCGTATCAGCATCGACTATCCCGATGCCCAGCGTCACGATGCGGGCCGCGGCCCGGGCACATTCGCCCTGTCATGGCAGGCGCTGAAAGCACTGAGCGACATGGGCTTTAATGTTTCCCTGGCCCGCCAGATGGAAGCCGGCGAGGACACCGCCCAGGTGGAGGCGGCGTTTCGCGCGCTGTGCACCGTCCACGGCCTGCCCGCAAATCTGACCCAGGTCGCGTTTCCTGATTTCTCAACGCCCGGCAACAACCTGGAAGTGCCGCACGTCACGACGAGCTGTATGACCACCTATCAAACGGCAGAGTCCAGGCGTTTGTTCATGTGCGCGTTCAGCAAGATGGTCGTAAAAAAGGCCGGCCGGATGCGTGTCTATGCATGCACGCTGGTCGATGATGACGAGCGCTACGACCAGGGTGCAACGCTCTACGACAGTCTGCAGCCGCGGGTCATGCTCAGCCATCACCGCTGCTACAGCTGCTTTGCGTACGGTTCCTCCTGCAGCGAAATGTAGCGCTTAGCCGGCGAGCACGGCCAGCGCCTGGGCATGCAAGTCGGCATTCGCGGCCGCCAGGACCCGGCCACCGCTGGCTGCGCTGCCACCGTCCCAGTCGGTGACCACGGCGCCGGCGGCTTCCAGCAGCGGGATGAGCGGCATGATGTCATAGGGACTCAAGCCCGCCTCCGCGACCAGGTCGATATGGCCGGCCGCCAACATCCCGTAGTTATAGCAATCGCCGCCAAAGCGGCGCAGCATCACGCGCTCGCTCAGCGCAGCAAAGCGCTGCGCTGCATCGCCGCTGAACATGTCCGGGTCGGTACTGTACAAAACAGCCTGGCCCAACACTGCGGTGGCCCGGGTTTGCAGCGGACGACTCTGATCGCCGCGCATGAGCTCGCCGGCACCCTCTTGGGCGAAAAACACTTCGCCGGTAAACGGCTGGCCCAGAGCACCCAGCACCGGCTGGCCCCCATCCGCCAGCCCGATCAGCGTACCCCACAGCGGGGAACCGGACATGAAGGCGCGGGTGCCGTCGATGGGGTCGATATACCACTGCCAGCGCGCCTGCGGCTGATACGCCCCGAACTCCTCGCCGATAATTCCGTGGGCCGGATAATTCTCCCGTATCGCCGCCCGAAGCAACTCCTCAATCGCCCGATCGGCAATCGTGACCGGATCATAAGCGCCTCCGCCAGCCTTGTTATCCACCCCCAGGTCGGTACGAAAATACCGCAGCGCGGTCTCCCCGGAACGCTGCAGCAGATCAAGCACGAAGGTCCGCAGATTCATGAATGAATCATGCCCGAGCCCCCGGAGCCAGACAACGCGAGGCCGGGCGAAGCTGTTATGCTGCGGTCCGTGAGCTTTGCTGGACGGGCAAGATGACCCAAGACAAGCAGGATGAGGACATTGAGCTGGGAGTCGTCGCCGGATCGGGCAACAGCGGGCTGCAACAAGGCCGCTGCTCGTTCTGCGGCAAGAGCGCTGCGGAAGTGGACTGCATGCTGGCCGGGTCCGGCGCGCTGATCTGCGACGCCTGCGTGGCCCGCTACAAAGAACAGCTCAAGGCGGAAATCTAGCCAGCAAAGACATCGCTGAACACCACCCCGCGGCAGGTGGCCGGGCCATCCGGCGCATCAGCCCACCCCAAGACCAGCCTGCCTTCCCGGCTCGGCTTGCGGCGCAGGGCACCGTTGCAGACGGCATGGATGGCGCCCTTTTTGCAAACAATAACCATCTCGCTCTCTTCCCGGTTAGGAAAGCTCTTGTTGCTATCGCCGCTGCGCGAGCCGTTCGGGGGCCTCGTGCCAGACGGCCGGGGACACGCGGGTGCTCGTGACAGCGCCGCGCTTCTGAATGAACTCGCTGTGAACGCACGTCGTTGCCGGACTCAGCAGCAGCGCCGCGAGCAGCCCGGGACCACGCTGGCGGGTGGTGATCATTCGGCGTATCCTCGCTCGCAACCGATCAGGCGCGGAGTTCGTTTGATGAGTTTCTTCATTACGTTAGGCCTGTTGGCAGCGGTCATCGTCTGGGGCATCGCCCTGTATAACAACCTGGTGAACCTGCGCAACCGGGTGCGTAACGCTTTTTCACAAATCAGCGTGCAACTGACCCGCCGTTACGATCTGATCCCTAATCTCGTAGACGCCGTGAAGGGTTATATGAATCATGAGCGCGAAACCCTGGAAGCCGTGGTGCAGGCCCGCAACGCGGCCATGAGCGGGTTGCAGGCGGCGGCTGCGGATCCGTCCAACGGCGAGGCTATCAAAGCCCTGGCAGGCGCCGAGGCGGCGCTCAGCGGCACACTGGGCCGGCTGTTTGCGTTGGCGGAGGCGTATCCCGATCTGAAGGCTAACGAGAACATGATGCAACTCCAGGAAGAGCTCACCAGCACCGAAAACAAAGTCGCGTTCTCCCGTCAGGCGTTCAACGATTCAGTCATGACCTATAACAATGCGTGTCAGAATTTCCCTAATAATCTGATCGCCAACACTTTCAACTTCGAGCACGCCGAGTTCCTGGAGATAGAGTCAGAGGAAAAACGAGAAGTCCCGCAAGTCTCTTTCAACTGATCTTCAAGGGCCCAGGGCGGTGGATTTCTTTTCCGCTCAGGAGCAATCGCGTCGCACCAGCCGTTTCCTGGTGATCATGTTCTCTCTGGCCACGCTTGGCATCGTGGCCGCCGTCACCGCCCTGGCCGCCGCGCTGCTGCGCATCTACGGGTCTCCGCCGGGCTACGCCGGCAGCGGCAACCAACCCTGGGCATTGTGGCTCGGTGACCACTGGCCAGAACTCGCCCTGGCCGCGATCGCCACGTTGCTGTTCATTGGTTTGGCCAGTCTGTATCGCATCGCGCGCCTGTCCCGTGGCGGCGGCCAGGTAGCCCAGCTGGCGGGTGGCACTGCAGTGACGCCCGACGTCACCGATCCGCTGCGGCGCCGACTGCTGAATGTGGTGGAAGAGATGGCTATCGCCTCGGGCGTGCCCGTGCCGGAAGTCTTCGTCCTGGAGCAAGAATCGGGCATCAACGCCTTTGCCGCCGGTTATACGCCTGCCGATGCCGCCGTGGCCGTCACCCGCGGCGCGCTGGAGCAATTGGATCGCGCAGAGCTACAGGGCGTAGTAGCCCATGAATTCAGTCACATCCTCAATGGCGACATGCGCCTGAATATCCGCCTGATGGGCTTGCTGTATGGCATTCTCGTCCTCTCGCTGGTGGGACGCTGGCTGCTGCGCGGCAGCCGCTACTCTGGGCGGGGTCGTAGCTCGGGCGGCGCAGCGGCCGCGCTGATGCTGGGCTTGGCGCTGACGGTGATCGGTGCCCTGGGCTTTTTCTGCGGCCGCTTGATCAAGGCCGGCGTGTCCCGACAGCGCGAGTTCCTGGCGGACGCGTCAGCCGTACAGTTCACCCGCGATCCATCGGGCATCGCCGGCGCTCTAAAAAAGATCGGCGGCTTCGGCAGCACTCTCACCAGCACCGACAGCGAAGAAATCGCCCATATGCTGTTCACCAAGGGCGCTACGGTCTTTCGCGGCCTGTTTGCGACCCATCCGCCGCTGGGTGAGCGCATTCGGCGTCTGGATCCAGCATTCAAGCCGGGCGACTACCCGAGCCCCAAACCAACCCTGGCGACAGCGTCCCCGGAACCCGCCCTGATCCCGCTGGCACCGGAGGTTCAGCTGAACGCGCGGCGATTGACGGCCGAGCAGCTGGTAGGCGCCGTAGGGCAGGTGGGTCCGGCACAAATTGATTTTGCTTCCCGGGTACACCGCAGTCTGCCCGAGGCGTTGTTGAACGCCGCCCACTCCCGAGACGACAGTGTGCTGCTGGCACTCGCGCTGGCGCTGCACCATGAGCCACCCATCCTGGCCGGCCAGCTCAAGATACTCGGCGCAAAGATCGGGCCCGCTCGCAGCGAACGCTGCGCGGGCTACGCCAACACGCTGCGCGGCCTGGGCCCACAGTATCGCCTGCCGGTTTTGGAGCTGGCTTTCCCCAGCCTAAAAGACCGGCCGTGGCAACAGCTGCAGTTTGTTCTTGATTTGATCCATGAGCTGGTCCGGCACGACGGTCAGCTGGAGCTCTTTGAGTACACTCTGCTGCGGGTGCTGCGGGAACTCCTGCGGGATGCCCAACGACCGTCCCAACCGCGGGGCCGGGGCCGCCGGGAGCGGCGCGCTGCCGCAGCGGCGGCAGCCCAGGTGCTGGCGCTGGTCGCGCGCTGCGGCCACGCCGATCGGGAACAGGCCGAGAGCGCCTACCGCCGCGGTCTCGACCAGCTCGCCCCCGGCACCCCAAGCCGATTGCCTGAGCGCGAGATCGACCTGGACGTTTTTGATGAGGCATTGAGCCACCTGGCGAGCCTGAACGATCGTGGCCGCCGAGCGGTCCTGACAGCCGTCTATGGGACCATCGCTCATGACCAGACCCTCACGGTGGCTGAGCAGGAGTTGTTGCGCGCCGTCAGTGCGGCCCTGCGGATTCCGCTCCCGCCTCTGGTCTAAACCGATGTCGCAATTGACGGCTTTGGTTACTATGTCGGGGGACGCAAGCCGTGATCCGCTGATGTGCCGGATGCCATGTCAGCCCTCAAACTTATGCAGGAGTATCTTCATGGGTGCACCGCGCCTTGTACTGCTGGCCAGTGTGTTGCTGCTGGCTCTTCCCACCCAGGCCGCGGACAGTCGCGAGCAAGCCAAGTTGGCCCGTGCCACGGAGGTGCTGGAACGTTTCACCCGCATTCCCGAGGAATCCATCCCGCCAGCGCTGCTTCGCGGCGCCTATGGCGTGGCGGTCATCCCGAGCGTCATCAAGGGTGGCTTTTTTGTCGGCGGCCGCCGCGGCAAGGGTATCCTGGTCGTCCGCTCGGGCAACGGCGAGTGGAGCAACCCGTCGTTTATCACGCTGACCGGCGGCAGCATTGGCTGGCAGATTGGCGGTCAGTCCACCGATGTGATCCTGGTATTCAAATCGTCAAAATCCATCGACAACATCACCGAGGGCAAGCTGACGCTGGGCGGTGATGCCGCCATTGCTGCAGGCCCCGTAGGTCGGCAGACCGCTGCCGCCACCGACCTGCGCCTGGCGGCCGAGGTCTACAGCTATTCTCGCAGCCGCGGCCTGTTCGCCGGCCTGTCCTTGGAGGGCTCGATGATCAGCATTGACGAGACTGCCAACCGAGCTTTTTATGGCAACAAAGGCATCACCGCGAATGAGGTGCTGGCGGACCAAACGTTGGCGACGCCAGCGAGCGCGCGACGTTTTATTCTGGCTTTGGAGAGTGCCGCGCCGGCCGCACCCACTGCGCAGCCAGACAACGACGCTGCGGATGACACGGAGTCCGGCAAGACCTACGCCCTGGAAGACGTTGAGTAAATTGCAACGACAACGCCACCGTGGATGATCGGATCGAAAAGGCTTTGGGCATTGCCCAAAGCTGGTTGGACCTTGTTGGCCCCTATGCTTCAGTTCGGGCTCTGGTCATTGTGGTGGTGGCATTCCTGGTTGCCAAAGTGGCCGAGAAGCTCGTGGCGGGCGCCGTCGGCGGCCTGGTCAAACGATCCCACACGGACTTCGACGACGTCCTGATCGCCAGTCTACGAAGACCCGTTTTCATGAGCCTGTTTCTGGCTGGCCTGGCGGCCGCGACCTACCAGATGAGTCTGGGCGCGGGACTCACGCACATCACCGTAGCGGCGCTGGCGACCATTGCCATCTTCGTCTGGCTGGTCTTTGCGATGAAGCTCAGTGGCCTGGTGCTGCGCGCCCTGAGCGCGCTGCGGGGTCGCTACGAGTTCATACAACCCAGCACGCTGCCGCTGTTCGACAACACGGCCAAGATCGTCCTGGTGGGTGCCGCAATTTATTTTGTCTTTCTCGCCTGGGGTATTAACGTCAGCGCCCTGTTGGCGTCGGCCGGTATTGTCGGATTAGCGCTCAGCTTCGCAGCCCGGGATGCCCTCTCCAACATTTTCGGTGGCATGTCCATCCTGGCCGATCGCCCCTATCGAGTGGGCGACTACATCAATCTGGACTCCGGTGAGCGCGGTGAGGTGACCAGCATCGGGCTGCGCAGCACGCGTCTGCTCACCCGGGACGACGTGGAGGTCAGCATTCCCAACAGCGTGATGGGCAATGCCAAAATCATCAACGAAACGGGCGGCCCCCACGAGAAGTTCCGCTTGCGGATCAAGGTCGGCGTGGCATATGGCAGCGACATCGATCAGGTGGAGGCGGTGCTGCGGGACGTCGCCGCGCGTCATGGGGAACTCTGCACGACTCCGGAACCGCGCGTGCGGTTCCGCGCCTTCGGCGATTCCAGCCTCGATTTTGAGCTGCTCGCCTGGGTTCCTCAGCCGGTGCTGCGGGGCCGCCTGGAACATGAGTTGAACGGGGCAGTGTATAAGGCATTCCAGGCTGCTGGTGTCGAAATCCCCTTCCCCCAGAGGGACGTGCACATCAAACAGGCCAGCGGCTAGACGCCGGCCCGAAGATCAGCCGGCGCCCGGCATATCCGTCAACTGGGCCGAGGGCTCCGCCGGTTGCTCAACAAGGGCTGATCCGTCCTCGGTCGGAACCACAGGCTGCAGCCGCGGGATGGGCGCCGGTGACTCCGCCACCCCATCCCGGGTCGGTCCCTGAACCGCCATGGATGACTGCGTCGCGACGTCGTTAGGCGGCAACTGGGAAGCCTCTGTGGGCAGCTCCGCTGCACCGTCCGTTAGCAGCGGCTCGGGAGCCTCCACGGGCAGCTCCGCCGCACTATTCGTCGGCTGGGGCTCGGGAGTCTCCACGGGCCACTGCGCCGCACTGTTCGTCGGCTGGGGCTGGGGAATCTCCGCGGGCCACTCCGCCACACCGTCGGTCGGCGGCGGCTCAGGCATCACCATCGATGACTCCGCCGCGGCGTCAGTTGGCAACGGCTCAGGCATCGCCATCGATGACTCCGCCGCGGCGTCGGTTGGCGGCGGCTCAGGCATCGCCATCGATGACTCCGCCGCGGCGTCGGTTGGCGGCGGTTCGGGAACCGCCATGGGGAACTCCGCCCCAACGTCGCTGGGCGACGGCTGGGGAGCCGCCATCGGCGACGCCGCGTCGCCGTCGGTCGGCGGCGGGATAGAGTCGAGTTTCGTGCCGCCGTAGAGAAACTGCTCATCGTAAGCCACTTGGGCCGCGCGACGTGCTGCCTCAGCCGCGCGCCGCGCTGCTTCCTGCTGGGCCGCAATACGCTCGCGCACGGCAGCGCGCTTGCGCTCAGACTGTGCTTCAAGCTCAGCGCGACGCTCGGCCTCGGCCTGGGCCGCGATGGCGGATGCCGCGCGGCGAGCGTTCCTGCACTCCGGATCATCCAGCGTGGCAGCGCGATCAGCATTGCATCGGACCAGGGTCGCCTCCCGGGCAACAGAATCCCCCAGGTACTCGGTGAAGGTTCGGGGCCGGGGCTCCTCGCAACCCCACAGAAACCCCAGGCTGGTCATCAACAGAGCCCAACCAGCCGCGCTGAAAAAGAGATTTTTCTCTTTTTTATCAGCCACTTGATTCCCTTCCGGGGATGCCTGAAGACATACGGAGACCACGTTAAGTCAAGTGGCTCTACGATAGCGGGAATCTGCTGGGAGCTCGCAACCTAGTTCACAGATTCAGCATCCCGTGCCGCGCCTGCTTGACTGGCTAAGGACAGGGGTTGGATCAGCCCGTCACTATCCAGGGATAGGCCCAGGGCGCGCCGCCAGCGCTGACCCAGGGCAGCCGCTTCGCCATCCACGGGCGCTGCGTTGGGCCGGTTCATGTCCAGATCCCGGAACTCAAGCCGGGGACCGGCCGTCACGACGCGCAGCGTGCGCCCGCCGGGCCCCAGTTGAGCAACTTGGGACGCCGCGCCAAGCGGCGCCAGCCGGCTGTCGGCCAAGCGGGGATTCGGGCCGGCCAGATCAACGCGATGATACCAGCCCACAGTTTCCACCAGCATGTGCTGGCTATCCCGGTCGAAGCTGACTCGGCGAATCGGACTGGGAAAACTCAGCGACCCGCTCGGGCTGCCGTCAGGCAAACGCCACAGCTCAAGGCTGCCGCCGGCACCGCCCACGGCAAATTGCCCGCCGTCGAGGGCAACAGCCAGCGCGGTGACCGGTCCGGCCGCCAGCAGCGCCTGCACGCGTTCCGGCGCGTCCAGCTCGGCTATCAGCACGTTGCCGGCACTGTCGCCCGTCAGCACGCGCTCGCCGCCCGGCACAAAGGCGACCGCCATCGCGGCGCCATTGACGGGGATCTCAGCAAGCAAACGGCCATCCGCAGCGTCCCACACCCGGGCTGCATATTCCGCAGCACTGGCAACAAAGCGGCCATCGTCGCTGAGCTTAAGGTCGTGAATCGGTCCCTGAGGGTGGCGCAGAAACGCTGCGGTGGGCGCGCCACTTTCAAGGTCCCAAAGGCGCACCACGCCATCGCTCCCGCCGCTGGCGGCGATGCCGCGCCCGCTGTCCACGGCCACCGCCGTGATGGGGCCGTTATGGCCAATGTATTCCAGACCCGGGTCATCCCGGGCCATACCCAGCGTCGGGTCGGCGCGGGAAACGGTGCGCAGATGTCCGTCCCAGTCGCCGAACACGGCTCCATCCGCGCCGGCGTCCAGAGCAAGACTGGCTACGGCGACTGTTGGCTGGGGCTCACCGGCTGACGGCGGCAGCGCCCAGATTCGCAGCACGTTGGCCGTGCGGCTTGCCAAAGCGCTACCGTCGGCGGACAGCGCAAGCTCCAGCGGCGTGCCGATGCCGGGCCGCACAGCGACCGGGCTGCCCTCGGGCAAACTCCGCACCGTAACGGCGTAGTCCATAGCCTGATAGGCCAGGCGGTTGCCGGCAGCGCTGAGGCTTTCCGGCGCTCGGGTAACACCCACGCGACGCACCCGCAGGTCACCCCCCTGTTCGGACCATTGCCAGTAACGGATGACGCCGCGACTGTCGGCGGTAATCAAGGCGTTGTTCAGCGGCAGCACGGCCTCGATCCGGTCCGTATGAGCCAGTGTCGCCAACACCACCCGGCGACGCGGCTCAAAAATCCGCATCAGGCGATCCGTCTCTACAACAGCCAGATAGCCTGCCCCGGGTCCCAACCACCAGGCGCGGGCTTGAGCAGACCCTCCTCCACTGGCGAGCAGACGACCGTCACTGGCCCGGAGCAAGCTGAACAGGGGCGCTGCCTCCGCCAGGGCTTCGGCGACCATCAGGTAAGCGCCGTCGGGCGAAACCGTAGGCTCCAGGGTGAAGCCCGCTTCGGCAGCAATCCGGGCTACGGGTGCGGCGCGGGCCACATCCCACAGCGTCAACACATCTTCCGTCACGGTGTAGAGGCGGGTCCCATCGGCGACGAAGCCCACCGCTGTGGGTGCTGCGGAGAGCTGCAAATCCGCCAGCGCCGCACCCTGCTTAAGATCCCATAGTGTCACTGCGCCGACGCCATCGGCACGGGAGGGAACGGCGGCAGCCAACCTCCCATCGCCGCTCATGCGCACCTCAATTTGATCGGTGCGAATGGGGTCCGGTATCGCCAGCCCGGACTCCGGTGTGTCGGTCCAGATTTCTCCCTGGCTGCTGAAACTCAAACTCCAGCGTGCCAGCAACCCGGCATCGCCCTGTGTTTCATCCGCCAGGGTGAGCCGCCAGATACCCTGGCGGCCAGCATCCGCCAGCTCACTTAAGGGCGTTCCGGCCGAGCGCACCCGCAAACGGCCCGACCGCTGTGGCGTGCGATTCGCCAGGGACAGCCGCGCCGTCGCGCCGTCCGGGCTCTGCAGAGTCAACCGCAGCTGCTGGGTTGCCGGATGGTTCAAATCCAGCACGAGCTCGAAGCGCCCTACGGAGCCTGTCTCATCCACCGCCAGATCCCGCGACACGGGAATGTACTGCAAAGCCGTGAGTCGGCCGATTTCAGCTGGCCCGCCCGCAGCGGGGCCATAACGAAACACCCGGTGAGCCTGATCCACCAGGGTAAGGTCCCGGGTGGACCAGTTCATCACCCAGCTACCGATGCTGCCAGGAGCACGCAAGGTACGCCGCAGCAGGCCGTAGTCCTCATCGATCAGCTCCCCTAGCAGAGACCGACCTGCCGGCTCGGCAAAAGCGTCAACCCCCGCCAGACTGAACAGCAGGGCTGCGTCCCGCTCTTCCCGGGCGGCGGCGGCCCGGGCCTGACGAAACCAGTATTCCGCCTGCATCTCATCGGCCAGCGCTCCACCCCCGGGCACTTGGCGCAAGCCCCGATCCGCCGCCATGGCAGCCGCCAGGCTCTGGGCGTCCTGGCTGCGGCGGGTCATCAGGTCTGTCAGCAGGCGATCGGCAGTCTGGGCGAAACCCGGCAGACTGCGCAGCCGTTCGTATGCGGCCACCACGCTTTGCTCATCCGCCTGACCCTCCATCAGGGTCGCCACATAGGGGCGTGGCAGCACCCGCAGATACCATAGCGGCACCAGGATCAGCAGCGACGCGGCGGCCGCGGCGATGAACACCTGGCGCCATTCGAACGGCAGTACGCTGTTCACCCAGCGCGCGGTGAACACCTGCTCGTATATGGGATTGCGCAGCGCCAGCTGCCCGTTCTCCGTATCGATCACCACGCCGGAAAGGCGCAGCCGACTCTGGGGCACAGAATCCAGATCACTGGCTACGGGGATGCCCTTGCACACCCGGCCCAGCAGCGCCAGCGCCTGACGCATATCGGGCGAAGGCGTCGTCAAGAGCGACCGGATGTGACTGAGCAAGGCCTCGTCCCGGCTCGCGGCGGCGCTCAGGAAGCGCTCGCGCACCAGGCGCTCCACGAACTGCTCGTCCACCTTTGCCGCGGCGCTGCGGGCTAACTGCCGGGCCAGCTTCTGGGTGAGATAGGGCTGACCGCGGGTCCAGGTGAAGATCTGCGCCAGCAGTTGCCGGGCCGTTGCCAGGTCGACGCCAAAACCGGGCGCAAGCCGCTGCAACTCGTCCAGAGTAAAATCCGGCAGGGCGACGCGGCGCCCGTCTTCAAAGGGCGAGATGCTGGGGTCGGGGCACAAGTCGCGCGCCGACACCGCGCCGACCATAACAAAGTTCAAACGCCCGAGGTCGGGGTCCCCGGTGCGGCCGGCATAACAGGCTTTGACGCTCGTGAACAACGCCTCGGCAAACGGCGCGCCCACGGCGCGCTCCATGTCATCGAAAAAAATGCAGACCCGCGCTGTAGTGTTGGCCAGCACCAGATCTCGGAAGAACTCCAATAGACGTTGCTCGCCGCTGAGCGCATTCCGTTCCTGCCACCAGGTCTGCAGATCGAGCTTCAGGCGCAGCTCGCGAACAATCCGGTAAGCAATGCTGTAATACCAGCGACCCGGCGTCGCATCCCGCTCGCGAGCGCTGATCTGGGTGAGGTCAACAATGGCTGCCAGTTGACCGTCCTCCCGCACGCGGCGCACGGCACGCCCCATGAGACTGCTCTTACCAGACGCACGCGGCTCCAGGACGTAACAGAACTCGCCCTGACGCAGGGCCTCGAACAGTTCCCCATCCGCAGCGCGCTCGATGTAGCTGGGCCGATCGGCCTGCACCGAGCCACCAACCACGAAGAATTCGCCTGTCTGCACCATCTTGGCCACGATCACTCCTGGACGCCGACTGAGCGCGAACGTAGGGTAACCTCTACCCGCTTTGCGACGACTCGGGGTCGTGACCTGCGCCGACGATCATGACGGACTCGACCAATCCCCCCTCTGGCGATTCTAACAGGCTGCAACCGCCTGCCACGGCGCATCGTTTTGCGCCCCAGGATCTGGACATCACCCCGGAATCGGTGCCCAAGTTATTGAAGCAGGATCCGTTCGGTTGCGTGACCGTGACCACCGATAGCCAAGGCAACCTGGTCGTTCAACGGGATGTCGCAGGCGCCGCCTGGTGGGCCCGCTGGCTGGCGCGGCGCCTGGCGGCACGGGAGGCCCGAGCGCTGGCAGCAGTCGGGGACGTCCCCGGCGTGCCCCGCTTGCTGAACTTCGACGGTCGGACGCTGACACGCAGCTGGCTGGGCGGATACCCAATGTTTCAAGCGCAACCTGAGGACCCCGCCTATTATCGGGCAGCGCTACGGTTACTGCGCCAACTGCACCGGCGCGGAATCGCCCACAACGATCTGGCCAAGGAACCCAACTGGCTGTGCGCGGCAGACGGATCACCGGCCATCATCGATTTTCAGCTGGCCATCAGCAGCACCCGCCATGGCCGGCTGTTCCGCATGCTGGCGCGGGAGGATCTGCGCCACTTGCTCAAACACAAGCGGACCTACTGCCCTGAGCATCTCACGACCCGCCAGCGGGCCATGCTGGATCGCCCGGCATGGCCAAGCCGCTGGTCCCGGCGACTGCTTAAACCCGTTTACCTGCTGGTGACCCGGCGTTGGCTGGGCTGGGAAGATCGGGAAGGCGCCGCGGACAGGCACCGTGCGTGACAGCTGCGCTATAGTAGCGGCCGCCCAAGAACGAGCCTGCCGACCATGGACATCTGTCACGCCCATAATCTCAGTAAAGATCTCGGCCGCGAGAAGCGGTTCGGCATCCGCGTCGCGCTGCCGGCCGGCGACAGCCTGCTTGGCGTAATCGGTGCCGACTGGAACCGGGAGCACTGGTTCGCCTCCGCTGCCGAGCGGGACCGAGCCCTTCAGGAGATGCGCCGCGAGCATCTTTACTCGCGCCAGGGCGATCGCCCCCGACTGGTCTTCACCACCCTGGAACGCGACGACCAAGCAGCCTAGGGTTGGAGGATTGCCGCCCACCAGGATTGAACGCCATGACTGAGCCTACCTGTCCCAAATGCGAGGTTGCCGGCATCGAACACATCGTGTCTACCGCGAGCACAGAGACAGGCAAGCAGGGCACGCCCTGGTTCTTCGTGGCCCACTGCAAAGACTGCGGTCACGTTTACGGTGTCTTCACCAAGCACGTATTCGGGCGCACAGGGCCGCAGCTCATCGTTGAGCGGCCGCGCTGACCCAGCCCCACCCCATGCACCTTCCGGCCCGCACCCTGCTGGCGGTCCTGATGCTGATCTGCGTCGGCGGGCACGCTCAGGAGACGGTGCTGGAAACCGTCGTGGTCACGGCATCACGGCGGGCGCAACCCGCCGCGACGTTGCCGGGCAGCATTGGCGTCGTCGACGCGACCACTCTGCGCCAGGTGGGTCACCGCCACCCCAGCGAAGTCTTGTTCGCCGTTCCCGGCACCTGGATCAGCCGGGGCAGCGGTCAGGAGCATCTCACCGCCATTCGCTCGCCGGTACTCACGGGTGCCGGCGCCTGCGGCGCCTTTCTGATGCTGGAAGACGGCATACCCATTCGCCCGGTGGGTTTTTGCAATGTGAATCAGTTATTCGAGGTCAACACCGAACAGGCTGAGCGTATCGAGGTCTGGCGGGGCGCCGGCTCCGGGCTGCATGGATCCAACGCCGTGCACGGCATCATCAACGTCCTCCCCCGGGTAACTGGCAGCGGTCTGGATGTGAGCGCTGAGGTCTGGAATGAGCAGTATGTGCGGGGCATGGTGGGCTGGTCCGAGCAGCGCGGTGACCACTTCAAGGGCCTGTCCCTGGTCAGCGCCAGCGAAGCTGGCGGCCGCGACGCTGCCGGCTTTGACTCCACCAAGCTCAACGCCCACTGGGGTCGTCCCCTGGCGAAGGGGAACCTGCGCGTCAGCCTGTCCGGCGCCTATCTCAACCAGGACACCGCCGGTTTCATCACCGGTCTGAACGCCTACCAGGACGAGGCCCTGGCGCAAAGCAACCCGAACCCGGAAGCCTATCGAGACGCGACCGCGTTGCGCCTGGTCGCCGTCTGGCAGCGCGAGCTGGGCCCTTGGGCGATGGACCTGCGGTCTTACCTGCGCCATTCAGACATGGAATTTCTGCAGCACTTCCTCCCCGGTCAGCCGGTGGAGGAAAACGGCCAAACCAGCATCGGTGCCAGCCTCACGCTGGCCGATGAGACCCGGCCCGGTTTTCACACGGGGATCGATTTCGAGGCCAGCACCGGGTTTTTGCGCGAGCACCAGCCCCGCCCCCTGACAACCGGCTCAGCATTCCTGCAAGAGACCCGACCGGCGGGCGCCCATTATGATTACGACGTCACCGCCACACTGCTGGCACCCCACGTGAGCTATAGCTGGCAACTGGGCGAGCGGACCGAGCTCAGCGCCGCGCTGCGAGCTGAGTACCTGCACTATCAGTATGACAATCAGATGCTGGACGGCAATACGCGTGATGACGGCACGCCCTGCGGCTTCGGCGGCTGCCTGTTCTCCCGGCCCTCGGATCGCAGCGACGATTTTTTTAATCTGGCGCCCAAGCTGGGCGTGGTCCATGAGCTGAGCGCCAAAACAGTCCTGTTTGCCAGCCTGGCCCGGGGCTTTCGCGTACCCCAGGCCACCGAACTGTATCGGCTGCAGCGCCAGCAAAGCGTCGCGGATCTGGATACCGAGACTCTGGATGCTGCCGAGCTGGGCCTGCGCCACAGGGCGACCGGCTGGTCTGTGAACGCAGCCGCCTTCGCCGGACGCAAACGCAACTTCATTTTTCGCGACGCCGCGGGCTTCAACGTCAGCGATGGCCAGACCCGGCACCTGGGTCTGGAACTGGACCTGGCGGCGCGCCTGGCGCCGCGCTGGGACCTGCAGCTTGCCGCCACCTATGCGCGCCATACCTATCGCTTCGACCGGCTGGCAGGGCAAGGGGAAATCATCACGGCGGGCAACGAGGTGGACACGGCGCCGAATACGTTAGGACAGCTGGCGCTGCATTTCCGACCCCTGGATAGCGTCGATCTGCAACTCCGCTGGCTGCATCAGGGCAGCTACTTTCTGGACGCGGCCAATCTGCACTATTACGAGGGTCACGACATCGCCGACTTCCGCGCCGCAATCCAGCTCAACGGGGGCTGGGACCTGCAGCTGGCCGTCGACAACGTGTTCGATACCCGCTTTGCTGACCGCGCCGATTTCGCCTTTGGCACCTACCGCTATTTCCCCGATCCGGGGCGACGGTTTGGCGTCACGATCCGCTATCGCCGCCCCTGAGGGATTGCCCTTCAAGCCGGCGTCAGGGGGCCGGCGAGCGCCCGGGCCCGAAACCGAGCCGCGTAACGCCGGTAGGCCTCAAGCTCAGCCGTCGCCCGCTGATGGTCCCAGATGCTCAGCCGGGTGAGCGCGGCACAGGCGGCACCGGCGGCGCTCAGGCCAAAATCGGCATCCAGGCCGACCATGGTACGTCGCTGCAGCAGATCGATCAGATCCACGGCCCACTCCTGCTCAAGCCCGTGAATCAACTCGGCGGTCACCGCGGGACTTGCGTTGCCCAGCCGGTCAGCAAGCTCGGGGGCCGCGGCAACCCGGGCGAGGATCTGCTGCCCACCTGCGCCGTGGACGGCCCAAAGATGATGCGCCACGGCGGGGCTCAAGCGCGCACCCGCCTCTTCCAGAAACCCGTCCCGCGCCCGGTCGTCGGCGCACCCGGGCAGGGGGCGCTGGCGAGTCACGCAGCGCCCGCCGCCGCCCAGCAGCCGCTGGACCCGGTCCACCGCCTGCTCGGCAAGATTTCGATGGGTGGTCAGCTTGCCGCCGATGATCGAGAACAATCCGCGCGCGACCCGCTTGTGATGCTTGATAATGTGCCGCCGGGTGATGGCGCCCTCAACGCCGGCCGGGCGGTGGGGTAACGGACGGACGCCCGCGTAGCAGTAGGCCACGCTGGCGCGGCTCAAGCCGGCACCGGGAAATATATGGCCGGTCTCACTGAGCAGATAGTCCAGTTCGCAATCACTGATGCTGACGGCGCTCGGGTCCCCCTGATACCGAATGTCCGTGGTGCCGATCAGGTACATGCCGTTCCAGGGCAGAATAAAAAAGGGTCGACCATCGCTGCGTGCCTCGGAATAAAAACCACGGCGGGGCGCATTCGGCCACGGCGGCACGATGATATGGCTGCCCTTGGTGCCGCCCAACAGTGGCCGCCCGGTCACGTCCTCAAGCAACTCGTCCAGCCAGGGGCCCGCTGCATTGATCACTGCCGGCGCGACCGCGTCGCGATAGCTTCCCTCATCCGCCCGTTGATAGCGCACGCCCCGCACCCGACCGCCATCAACCATCAAGCGCCGGACTTTGGCCCGCGTTTCGATCCGCGCACCGTGGGCCGCAGCGTCAGTGACCTGGGCCACGACAAGCCGCTCGGGATAACGGATCTGGGCGTCGTAGTAGCGTGCGCCGGCGATCAGACCCCGGGGATTTACCCCCGGCTCGCTGGCCAGCAGCGCTGCCGCGCTGAGCATCTGATGTCCAGCCAGCCCGTGTCGGCCGGCCAGCAGATCGTAGAGCAGCAGCCCGGTTTTGATCTTCCAGCGCGGCCGCCGCCCCGCAGCGTATATGGGGATGTTCAGCGCCAGGGGTTGAACCAGATGGGGTGCCAGGCGCAACAAGCGCTGCCGCTCATGGAGCGACTCGTACACCAGGGGCAGTTCACCGTATTCGAGGTAACGCAGGCCACCGTGAATCAGGCGGCTTGACCAGCTCGAGGTTCCGTTGCATAGATCCCCCTGTTCCAGCAGCAGCACGCGGTAACCGCGCAGGGCAGCATCACGGGCAATAGCCGCACCGTTAATACCGGCGCCGACTACGATGACATCGTAGTCACGCGACACCACGGGGGCTCAGGTCATGGACGGGTTTGACCGCTACCGCGGACCACATACTTGTAGCTGGTAAGCTGATTGGCGCCCACGGGACCGCGGGCGTGCACTTTGCCGGTCGCGATGCCGATCTCCGCACCCATGCCGAATTCACCGCCGTCAGCAAACTGGGTGGACGCATTGTGCAGCAGTATGGCGCTGTCCAGTTCCGTGAGGAAACGCTCCGCCGCGTGTGCATCAGCCGTGATGATGCTGTCGGTGTGGCCCGAGCCATGCTCACGGATATGACTGAGGGCTGCGTCCAGATCCGGCACCACTCTCACAGCCATGATGGCATCCAGATACTCTGTGTCCCAATCCGACGCGCTGGCGGGCTTGACGCGCCCATCACATGCCTGGGTGGCAGCATCGCCGCGCACTTCACATCCGGCATCCAGCAAAGCGGTGACCAGCGGCTTGAGATGGGTGTCGGCACATCCCTGATCCACCAGCAGCGTTTCCGCAGCGCCGCAGATACCGGTTCGACGCAGCTTGGCATTCAAGGTGATGTCCCGAGCCATGGCCAGATCGGCGGCCTCGTGCACGTAGACATGACAGAGGCCTTCCAGGTGCCCCATCACCGGCACGCGCGCATCCTCCTGCACCCGCGCGATCAGGTTCTTGCCCCCTCGGGGCACGATCACGTCGATGAATTCCCCCATCTCCCGCAACAAGATGCCGACAGCCTCCCGGTCCCGGGTGGGGACCATCTGGACCGCCGCGGCGGGCAAGCCGGTGGCCTCAAGAGCACGCTGGAGACAGGTATGGATCGCGGTGGAGGAATGAAAGCTCTCCGACCCACCCCGCAGAATGACCGCGTTGCCCGACTTCAGGCACAGCGCGCCGGCATCGGCAGTCACATTGGGTCGACTCTCATAAATGATGCCGATCACGCCCAGGGGTACTCGCACCCGCTGGATTGTCAGCCCGTTGGGGCGGGTCCACTCGGCGATCACGTCGCCGATCGGGTCCGGCAATGCGACGATGGCATCAATCCCCGCCGCCATGGCCTCGACTCGCTCATCGGACAACGCCAGCCGATCCAGCATCGCCGCACTCAAGCCCCGCTCCCGGCCGGCGGCCATATCCTGCTCATTGGCGCTGAGAATCGCCGCACGGGCGGCACGGATCTCGGCGGCTGCGCGGGTCAGCGCGGCGGCGCGTTGCTCACCGGACGAACGCCCGAGTTGGTCCGCCGCGGCACGCGCCGCGCGGCCCATCTCCAGCATGGCGGCGTGCAGGGCATCAGCACCCAGATCGGCTTTGGCGGTACTCATCGGCTTGGACTCGTATTGAACAGCACCAGGTCGTCGCGGTGAATCATCTCATCCCGACCGCGATAGCCCAAGAGTTCCTCGATCCGCGCCGACTGCTGGCCGGCAAGCGCGCGCGCCTCGGCGGCAGGGTAGCCCACCAGGCCCCGGCCCAGCTCGGTGCCGTCGGGGCCCAGAATACTGACTGCATCACCCCGATCGAATTCCCCCGTCACCGCGGTGATGCCGGCTGGCAGCAGGCTGCGGCCCTTGAGCAGCGCGTTCCGGGCGCCGGCGTCCAGGGTGAGGCTGCCGCGCACCTTCAGGCTGCCCGCAATCCACTGTTTGCGCGCGGCCCCGGGCGTGGACGGTGGCACGAAGGCTGTGCTGCGGCCACCCTCGGCCAGGTGGCGCAGTGGCCGCCGGACCCGACCGCTGGTGATCAGCATCTCACAGCCCGCCGCCAGCGCGACCCGGGCCGCGTCCAGTTTGGTGTGCATGCCGCCGGAGCCGTGGACCGATGTGGGACCGCTGGCCATGGCCAGGATCTCGGCATTCAGCGCGGTGACCTCCGCGACATGCTGGGCGTCCGGGTTCACCATGGGGTCAGCGGTGTACAGACCGTCCACATCCGACAGCAGGATCAGGTGGTCGGCGCTCACCATCTGGGCAACCCGGGCAGCCAGCCGATCGTTATCGCCATAACGAATCTCTTCCGTGGCGACCGTATCGTTCTCGTTAACGACCGGTACGGCACCGTTGGCTAACAGGGTGCGCAGAGTGTTGCGCGCATTCAGGTACCGTCGGCGACTCTCGCTGTCATCCAGCGTCAGCAGCACCTGCGCTGCCGTGATATCCCAGCTGGACAGCACCTCCTGATAGGCATGCGCCAGCGTGATCTGTCCGGCCGCGGCTGCTGCCTGGCTTTCCGCCAGGCGCAGACGGCGGGTGTCCAGACCCAGCTCCGCGGCGCCCAGCGCGACGGCCCCGGACGACACCAGTACCACCTCCTTGCCCTGGCGCTTCAAATCGGCCACGTCGGCACACAACCCATCCAGCCAATCGCGGTCCAACGTACCGGTAGCAGGCTCCACCAACAGCGTCGAGCCGATCTTGACCACCACCCGTTGAGCGGCGGCAAGCCTTGCGGCGGAGCGGGTGGACATGGCGAGGACCGGGCGGGACTTAAGTCAGTTAGGGGTGAGTATGGGTGCACCCCGGGCGACGGCCATCACGCCGCTGCGCACCACGGCCAGGACGTTGGCCACGTCACGCACACCAGCCAGAAAACGGTCGATCTTGTCGGCGCCGCCGGTCAACTCAACGGTGAAATGGCCCTCATGGTCATCCAGAATGCGGCCGCCGAAATCGACCACCATGGTTTCGAACTGCTCCCGCGTGCCGTCGGGCAGACGCAGCTTGAGCAAGGCCAGCTCGCGCTCGATGTGATCATCGCTGGTCATGTCCACGATATTCACCACGTCTACCAGCTTGCCCAGCTGGTTGGAGATCTGCTCGATCACAGCGTCGGAACCGGTCGTCACCAGGGTTAGCCGCGACACCACATCGTCATCGGTGGGCGCCACATTGAGGCTTTCGATGTTGTAGCCGCGGGATGAAAACAAACCCGCCACCCGGGACAACGCCCCGGCCTCGTTCTGAAGCAAAATGGAAATAATGTGTCGCATTATCGCCACCCATCCGTATGGCGCTGGATTTTTTAATGGTGGCTTAGAAGGTTCCCTATTGCAATGCACAAACTTTTCGACAACACTCGGTCAGTCTATGTCTTCAAAACGGGCGGCTCCACGGCCGCCGATCCTGCCATGAGCACCCAGGTTCAACACCGCCCCTCGGCCACCCATCCCCTGGCAGGGACCACCATGACCGGTGCCGAGATGATTGTTCAGGTGCTGGCCGACGAGGGCGTTAAAACCCTGTTCGGCTACAGCGGCGGCGCTATCCTGCCCACCTACGATGCGGTGTTCCGTTTCAACGCGCAGCACACCGAAGGGGGCGCCGAGCCCATGCCGCTCATCGTGCCGGCCAATGAGCAAGGCGCCGGTTTCATGGCATCCGGCTATGCCCGGGCCAGCGGTGAAGTGGGCGTGGCCATGGTCACCTCCGGGCCCGGCGCGACCAACATGGTCACGCCGGTCCGGGATTGCTTCGCCGACTCCGTGCCCATCGTGGTCATCTGCGGTCAGGTGCCCACCGATGCCATCGGCACCGACGGCTTCCAGGAGGCGCCGGTAACCGCCATCATGGGTTCCGTCGCCAAGCATGTTTTTCTGGTCACCGAACCAGAACGTCTGGAGGCCACGGTACGCACCGCCTTCGAGATCGCCCGTACCGGCCGCCCGGGTCCGGTCGTGATCGATGTGCCCAAGGACATACAAAACTGGGAGGGAGAATTTTCCGGCGGCGGCCTGTTGCCCATGCCCGGCTACAGTCATCGGCTGGCTGCCGTAGCCGGCAACCTTTTGTCAGACAGTCGCTGCGCAGAGTTTTTCGCCATGCTGGGCGACAGCAGCCGACCGTTGATCTATGTCGGCGGCGGTGTCATCAACGGCGAAGCCAGCGACGCCCTGCGCACCCTGGCGGAACAGTTGGACATTCCCGTCGTCACAACATTAATGGGTCTGGGCGCGTTCGACACCACCCACCGACTCGCCATGGGCATGCTCGGCATGCACGGCGCCGCTCACGCCAACTATGCCGTGGATGACTGCGACCTGCTGATCGCCGTGGGCGCTCGCTTTGACGATCGGGTCGCCGGTGTGCCGGCGCAATTCGCCCCGAAAGCAAAACGGATAATCCACTTCGACGTCGACCCCTCGGAGATCGGCAAGGTGAAGAGCGCTGACTGGCATCACGTCGGCGTGCTGGCCGAAGCCCTGCGGGCTCTGTCCGCCCACGGCCGACGCACCGGTTTTTCTGCCGGCTTTGCCCAGTGGCACCGGGAACTGGCCGAACTGAAAACGACCTACCGCCATAACTACGATCGCGACAACCCGCTCATCCAGCCCAACTACATTATCGAGACGATCAACGACATTACCCGGGGCAAGGCGGTCATTTCCACCGGTGTAGGCCAACACCAGATGTGGGCAGCCCAATATGCGGATTTCAAGGAACCGCGCCTGTGGCTGACTTCGGGCAGCATGGGCACCATGGGTTTCGGACTGCCCGCAGCGATTGGCGCTCAATTTGCGCGACCCGACAAACTGGTCATCGACGTGGACGGTGACGCCAGCATCCGCATGAACCTGGGCGAACTGGAGACTGTCACCACGTACGACCTGCCCATCAAGGTCGTGGTCCTGAACAACTTCGGCGACGGGATGGTAAAACAGTGGCAGAAGCTCTATTTCAAGGGGCGCCTGTCGGCCAGTGACAAGTCCCTGCACAAGAAGGATTTCGTCAAAGCTGCCGAGGCCGACGGCTTTCCTTATGCGAAGCGACTGGAGAACAAGGGCGATGTACCAAACGTCATCCAGGAATTCATCGAATTCCCAGGTCCGGCGTTTCTCGAAGTCATGATCGATCCGGATGCCGGGGTCTATCCCATGGTTGGACCCGGTTTGTCCTACCAGGATATGGTCACCGGCGATTTCATCCCCAGCCGGTACGCGCCCCACGACACGGAACCGGACTCCTCGGAGATGTTCTAAGCCCAGTGGTGGGTTCCAGCATGCGCCGCGACGGTTTTTGTTTGCATGTGAACCGCAGCGAGAACCGGCAGCCATGGTTTTCTGACCGGGGATGAGTACGCCGCCCACCAAAGAAAGGGTGGCCCAACCCCCCGCCGTCTTTCAGCGTCCTTGCTGCCACGCCGACCGACGTAGACTGCTGCCGAATCGTGCCACCCAGGAAAATGCCCCGAACATCAGAGCAGCGCAATAGCGTGCTGTTTTTTTAGCCTAGAAGTAGAGGCGCATGATCGTCTCGGCGACACAGGCGGGCCGGTCCTGGCCCTCCACCTCGACCGCGTAGGTTTCCACGATCTCAAGCACCTCATCGCCCTTGGGCGTCACGGCCACCAGGGTGAACTGGCCCCGCACCCGGGACCCCGCCCGCACGGCGCTCGGGAAGCGCAGCTTGTTCAGCCCGTAATTGATGACGTTCTTGACGCCCGGATAAACGGGTCGATCGGGCTGCACCAGATCCCGCAGCAACGGGTGCAGTGCTAGGGTCAGGTAGCCATGGGCGATCGGCGCGCCGTAGGGCGACTCGGCCCGGGCCCGCTCCTCGTCCACGTGAATCCACTGATGGTCGTCCGTGGCATCAGCAAAAGCGTTGATGCGCGCCTGATCGATCATCAGCCAGTCGCTGACGTGCATCACCTCGCCAATCCGCGCCTGCAGATCGGTGAATACCGCCTCCCGTCCCATGACTTCCTCCTTCCTGATCGGCCTAGTGGCCGCCCTCAGCGCCCGCCGCCGCGCCGCCGCGCTGATCGATGATCTTTTTGAAATAGGTCCAGCTGGTCTCGTTTTTGCGTTCGTCATCGCCGGGCGGCGGGTCGACGTACTCGGGATAGTTCTTTTTGATCTCCGCCTTCATAACCGCAGGCAATGCATCGAAATCATCCAGCTTCTTACCCGCCGTGTGCATGTAGATCACCCCGATGCGATCGCCCATGCGCATCCAGGGCAACCAGCTCGACATGCGCACCCAACCCACCTGCACCTCTGCGGGTCGGGTGCTGTCAACCAGGCTCTCCACGTCACCCATGAAGTTAAACATCTCTGTTGCGTGATAGGTGCCGCCCACGTACTCCTGATAATTCCCCCCCAGGGGATTGGTGTAGAACAGCGGGATGGTGGCCGTGCTCCACCAGCGGCCTTCGCGAATGGTGCCGGTCCAGGGAAAGGGCGCAAAGAACGGCCCGTTGTTGACCGGATCATTGGCCACATGCAGAACTTCCACTTCTTGGCCGGTCCAGGGGTTGGTCCAGGTTCGCAGCACCTCACCGGTATTGGGATCCTGATAGAGCAGAATCTCGCGGCTGACCAGCTTGAAGCCGGTCCCACGCTCGGG
>JBFFHS010000037.1:0-33923 GCA_041556855.1 Gammaproteobacteria bacterium | reverse complement strand
TCACGACACCGGCAAGAATCCGACCGCTGGAGCGGGCCAGGACAGCGTGCTACCCAATGGTCGGCGCCTGCTGCGGAATCCTCAGGCCGGTCATCCCCGTTCTCCCCGCCGCCAGCCACAACGGATCGGGGCCAAGGCGGAAGAAACCGGCCGCGGCCAATCTGTGCAGGCCAAGCTGTTAACATCAGGCCAAGGCATCACCCCGCTCGGTGAATACGCGCCCTGCGGGCAGCATCGGTGACATCCGATGCCGCCGCGGCCCGGGGCTGTCCTGCAGCGCCGCGGGTTCGGGCCTGCAAACCAGAAGGAGCTTCCGTGCCGACCACGACGCGCAAGGGCTACGCCGATGGCCCCACCGGCCAGATCCATTTTCAGGAGGCGGGCACTGGCCTGCCGCTGATACTCTGCCACCAGAGCCCCGCATCCTCAGACATGTTCCGGATGGCGTACCACCGGCTGGCCGAGCGCGGCATCAGAGCCATTGGTGTGGACACGCCGGGGTTTGGTATGTCGGACCTCCCGGCTGAGGTTCCCAGCATCCAAGACTATGCGGATGCCATGCTGGCAGTGCTGGATCATCTGCATCTGGACCAATGCGCCTGGCTTGGACATCACACCGGCGCATCAATCGCCGCCGAAGTTGCCGTCCGGGTCCCGCAACGGGCAACCCGCGTGGTGCTGAACGGCCCGGCGGTGCTCACCGAGGATGAGCGCGATGAATTTCGGCAGGCTCTCAAGCAGGCGCCGTCCTTCGAAATCCATGCCGACGGCAGTCACCTGATGAACATCTGGGAACGCCGGGTCCATTTCACGCCAGGCTGGCGCAGCGTGGCGGCCATGCATGCCGGTGTTGTGCAAATGCTCATTGCCGGGGAGACCGAATGGTATGGCCACAATGCCGCCTTTGCCCACGATATCAGCGTGCTGCTGACGGCCATGACCCAGCCCACCCTGATTCTCACCAACACGGGCGATGACATCTACTATGCCGCCCAGCGGGCCCGGGAGTTGCGGCCCGATTTTGCCTACGTGGAGCTTGCCGGCGGCACCCATGACATCGTCGAAGAGCAACCGGACGCCTGGAGCGACGCGGTGGCCGCCTTTTTGAAGGCAGCCTAAATGGCCGACACCAATCTGCAGATGCGGCTGCGCCAATTACCCCGGGGTGTGCCCCGGGAGAGCGATTTTGAAATCGTGGCCGGCCCCATGCCCGAGGCCGGAGCCGGCGAGTTTCTCTGTCGCACCCGTTACTTGTCGCTGGACCCCTACGTGCGCGCCCTGATGAGCGGCCGGCATTTCCTGGGCACGCCACAACCCGGCGACCTGATGCCCAGCCGCGCGGTCGCGGACATCATAGCCAGCCAGCACCCGGCCTGGCAGGTTGGGGACACGGTGGTGCTGGAAGCAGGTCTGCAACACTATGGCGTGTCTGACGGCACCGACGTTCGCCTGGCGCGTACCGGGACGGCGCCCGTATCCACAGCGCTGGGGGTTCTGGGCATGCCGGGACTGACCGCTTATGCGGGTCTCACCCAGATTGCCGAGCTCAAAGCCGGCGAGACGATCCTCGTGTCGGCAGCCTCGGGCCCCGTGGGCTGCATGGTGGGCCAGCTGGGCCGAATCATGGGCGCGCGCACCATTGGTATTGCCGGCAGCGACAAGAAATGCCGCTGGGCCGTGGAGCAGGCCGGCTTTGAAGACTGTATCAACTACAAGACCCAAGACCTGACCGAGCGCCTCACGGCCCTGCGCCCTCACGGGATCGATGTGTATTTTGATAATGCCGGCGGCGACGTGCTTAACGCCGTGGTCCGACATCACCTGGCGCGCAACGCCCGGATCATCCTGTGCGGCCTGATTGCCCAGTACAATCTGGCGGATCCCCCGCCGGGGCCGAACCTGGGTCCCCTGATGGGCGCGCGGGCGCGGATTCTGCCGCTGATTGTCTACGATTTCGAAAACCTGCGGGACGAGTTCGAGGATCGGGCTGCGGCCTGGTACGCGGCAGGTCGCATCAACTACCTGGAAGACGTGGCGGTCGGCATCCAGCAGGCGCCAGCCCAATTCGCCAAGCTGATGCGGGGAGAGAACTTCGGCAAGACCCTGGTTGAGGTCTGACCACCGGGCCGGCGCGGCAGTGCGACCCTCAGGCGAAGCCCTTTTGAATCTCCGCCAGGGTATCCGCGCCGGGACACAGCGCGTCGAAAGACAGATCCTTCAGCGGCGTTTCCGTGGTCCGGTTGATGCCGTGCATCGTGGGCTGGATTTCATCAATAAATAACAACCCGGTAACGATCTCGCCCTTGCGCTGGTGAGAACGAATGTACTCGATGGCGGTACCCCGGACGTGGGGATTGTAGTCGTCGGTCAGCTTGCGCAGCAGGATCCGGCCGCCGTCATGCAGCTCCACCGGCATGACCTCGCCTTCATCGTATGCCGCCTTGATCTCCTGGGCGGGCGGCACGTAGTCGGCGTGAATGGCGCGATGGCGGAACTGACGCGTGTAGGCGTAGGACTTGGTGGACGCCTCGTGGTCGTTGAAAGTCACGCAGGGCGAGAGAACGTCGATCAGGGCAAAACCGTGATGCATGATGCCCGCCTTGATCAGCGGCACCAGCTGACCCTTGTCACCGGAGAAGCTGCGGGCCACGA
The DNA here is from genome assembly GCA_041556855.1 of Gammaproteobacteria bacterium. GTDB lineage: Bacteria > Pseudomonadota > Gammaproteobacteria > Steroidobacterales > JBFFHS01 > JBFFHS01. The sequence goes on along the minus strand of JBFFHS010000037.1, from coordinate 31,271 downwards.
ATGAGCCACCCAGGGCAATAGCCATCTGTACCGGGTCGATGGGCGGCTGCTCGTTGACCTCGCCCTTCTTAGCCTGGGTGCCGAGATCCGCCGATGCCGAAAACTGCCCCTTGGTCAGCCCGTATACCCCATTATTTTCAATAATGTAGAGCATATTAAGGTTGCGCCGCAGGGCATGGGCGAACTGACCCAGGCCGATTGACAGAGAATCGCCGTCGCCGGAAACGCCAATGTAGTGCAACTTGCGGTTGGCAGCGTTGGCGCCGGTCGCAATGGAGGGCATGCGTCCATGAACCGCATTGAAACCATGGGCGCCGTTAGCAAAGTAAGCCGGGGTCTTGGATGAACAGCCAATGCCGCTCATCTTGGCGATGTGGTGGGGCTCGATGTCCAGTTCGAAGAACGCCTGCACGATAGCTGCGGTCACCGAATCATGACCGCAACCCGCGCACAGAGTGGACATGCCGCCTTCGTAATCCCGCAACGTCAAACCCAGCGCGTTTCGCGGCGTGCCTTCATGAATGATCTGCGGCTTGCGGATATAGGTCATGCCGCTGCTCCCCGGGCGAGCTCTGCGCTGACGCTGTCGACAATGCAGTGACAGTCGATAGGCAAGCCGCTGTAGCTGAGGATGGACACCAGGCGTTCCTTGGGCACCTCGGTCTCCAGTGTGAGCAGCGATTTGAGCTGCCCGTCCCGATTCTGCTCTACCACGAACACCTGTTCGTATTGATCGAGAAACTCGCGGACCGCCTTACCAAAAGGAAACGCCTTGATGCACATGTAATCCAGGTACATGCCCTGGTCGGCCAGCCGGTCCAGCGCTTCCTTAACCGCATAGTCGCAGCTTCCCAGAGACACAATGGCCGAAGCGCCGCTGTTGCGGTGGCGCTGAATCTGCGGCGCCGGCACCAACTCAGCCGCTGTGGCAAATTTCACCAGTAGTCGGTCCACCACCTCCTGATACTCGTCCGCATCCTCCGTGTACGCGCCATATTTGTTGTGCCCGCTGCCGCGCACGAAATAGGCCCCCTTGGGATGCTCGCCGGGCAGAGTCCGATAGGGAATACCGTCCCCGTCGCTGTCCAGGTAGCGATGGAAGCGCTCCATGCTCTCCAGGGCCTCGGCATCCAGCACCTTGCCCCGATCCCATTGATAGGCGTCGGACCAGGTGAGCTTCTTGCACATCCAGTCATTCATGCCAATGTCCAGATCCGTCAATACGAACACCGGCGTCTGCAGGCGCTCCGCCAGATCAAAGGCCTGTACCGCGTGCTCGAAACATTCCTCGGGATTGGAGGGGAACAGCACGACGTGTTTGGTATCCCCGTGGGACGCATAAGCAGCGGCCAGCACATCGCACTGCTGGGTGCGAGTGGGCATGCCCGTGGACGGCCCCACCCGCTGGACGTCGAAGACCACGGCAGGTATCTCGGCATAGTAAGCAAAGCCCAGGAATTCGCTCATCAGGGAAATGCCGGGCCCGCTGGTGGGCGTGAAGGCACGAGCCCCGTTCCACCCGGCCCCCAGCACGATCCCGATGGCGGCCAGCTCGTCTTCCGCCTGGACGATGCAGTAGTTGCGTTTGCCGGATTCCGGGTCTACGCGGAGTTGGCCGCAGAACCCCTTAAAGGCATCCATCAGCGAGGTGGACGGGGTAATCGGATACCAGGCGCCCACTGAGGCGCCGGCGTAGACACACCCTAGAGCGGCCGCCGTGTTGCCATCGATCATGATGTGCCCGCTGGTCTTACCCAGGGCCGTCACGCGCTCGGGCAGCGGGCAATCGAAATGCTCCGTCGCATAGTTGAAGCCTATTTCAATCGCCTCCATGTTGGCGGCGATCAGTTTCTGCTTGGCGGCGAAGGTCTCTTCCACCAGGGTCTTGATCACATCCGTGTCGATCTCCAGCAGCGCGGCCAGAGCACCCACGTAGGCCATATTCTTCATCAGGATCCGGGCCCGCACGTTATCGAAACGCTCATTGCACATGCGTGCCAGGGGGATCCCCAGGATCTGGATATCGGGTCGCACCAGAACGTGGTCCCGGGGCCAGGTGGAATCGTAGATAAGCGTGCCCCCGGATCGCACTTCCGCCAGATCCTTTTGATAGGTCTGGGCATTCATGGCCACCATGATGTCCACCTGGCCCGAGCGGGCCAGATAGCCATCTTTATTGACCCGGATCTCGTACCAGGTGGGCAGGCCCTGAATATTCGAGGGAAAGAAATTTTTGCCGTTGACAGGAATGCCCATGCGGAAGAAGGACTTCATCAACAGGGTGTTGGCACTGGCGGACCCCGTTCCGTTGACGTTCGCCAGCGTAATGACGAAATCGTTTACCCTGCTTTGCGCTGTGGACACGGCGCCTTCTCCTGAGCCTCATCAATCGCGTAGGGAATCACTACCTCTGACTTCTGCATGTCCCAGGCCCCGGTTGGGCACCGCTCGGCGCACAGGCTGCAGTGGACGCACAGATTCTCGTCCTTCACCATCACCCGGCCCGTCTGCTTCAGTTCAGATGACACGTAGAGGGGCTGCTCAGCATTCAGAACCGGGGCCTTGAGCTGGGCCAGCAGGGCATCCCGGTCGCCATTCTCCACAATGGTCAGACAGTCCACGGGGCAGATATCGATACAGGCATCGCACTCGATGCAAAGGTCGGTGGTGAACACTGTCTGAATATCGCAATTCAGGCAGCGTTCCACTTCGGTGGCCACCTGCTCGGCGGTGAAGCCCAGCTCCACCTCGATATCCAGCTGCTTGAAGCGGGTCTTTAAATCCACATGGGGCATCAGACGACGTGCCGAGGGGTCATAGTCGTTGGAATAACTCCACTCGTGAATACCCATCTTGGTGCTGTGCAGATTCACCCCCCGCGGCAAGCGATCCCGCAAATCCTGACTCTGACAGTATTTGTGAATGGAGATGGCCGCCTGGTGGCCGTGCTCAACGGCCCAGATGATGTTCTTTGGGCCGAACGCGGAGTCGCCGCCGAAAAACACGCCGGGCAGCGTGGACTCGAAGGTGATCGGATCCACCACGGGCACATCCCACTTGTCGAACTCCAGCCCCAGATCCCGTTCCACCCAGGGAAAAGCATTCTCCTGGCCGATGGCAAGCACCACGTCGTCGCACGGGAAGAAGGCCTCACCCACGGTGCGCTGCTCGGTGATCCGGCCGTTCTCATCGATGTCGTACTCCATCTCGTCGAACAGCATGCCCACCAGCTTGCCCTCTTCGATGACGAAGGACTTGGGCGAGTGATTGACAACAATTTCGACCTGCTCTTCCTCGGCGTCCTCCAACTCCCAGTCGGATGCCTTGAAGAACTCCCGGGGCTTGCGGGCCATGACTTTCACATCCTTGGCCCCCAGGCGCAGACTGGTGCGGCAGCAGTCCATGGCCGTATTGCCCACGCCGATAATCAGCACCTTCTCGCCGATGGACTTGATGTGGTCAAAGGCCACGGACTCCAGCCAGGTAATGCCGATATGGATGCGGTCGCTCTCGTCCCGTCCCGGAAGGGATAGCTCCTTGCCCTTGGGCGCACCGGTACCCACAAAAATGGCGTCGTAGCCTTCTTCCAGCAGGGCTTTCATGCTGGTAATGGGTGAGTTGAGGCGCAGATCAACGCCCATATCCAGGATGTAGTCAATCTCCTGATCCAGCACCTCCGCCGGCAGGCGGAAAGCTGGAATATTGGTGCGCATGAGGCCACCGGTCTTGTCCAACGCTTCAAAAATCACGCACTCGTAACCCAGCGGCGCCAGGTCGTTGGCCACCGCCAGCGAGGCGCAGCCAGCGCCAATCAACGCGATCCGCTTGCCGTTGGTTTGCTCCGGCGCTCGGGGAAGCCGGTGCTCGATGGGATCCCGATGGTCTGCTGCCACCCGCTTCAAGCGACAGATGGCCACCGGCTTGTCTTCCACCCGCGTGCGGCGGCAGGCCGGCTCGCAGGGCCGGTCGCAAACCCGTCCCAGGATGCCGGGAAACACGTTGGATTTCCGGTTCACCATGTACGCATCGGCAAACCGACCCTGAGCGATCAAGCGGATGTATTCGGGAACATCAGTGTGGGCCGGACACGCCCACTGACAGTCAACGACCTGATGAAAGTATTCGCTGTTGTCGGTCTCGGTAGGTTCCATGGCCGCCGTGCTGATCCCTTCTAGAGAGGCTGACTCACCTTGTTAGACGCTGTGCGGGCCGACGCGTTCATACCACAGACGGTGCGAAGCATACTCTGGAAAGCGCCACAACGGAACATGCGCGCTCCAAAATAGGTGTGGCGGACAGCGCCCGCGCGAGTGTTGCGTTTATGTCACCCCGGCTAGCGGCTGCAGTCCATGAACTCAGCTCCCGTCATGAGCAGCTCAAAGCTGGTCTCGCTGACGTGAACCAGGGCGCGATGATCGCCCGCCTCGAAGTAAATATCGGCCTGGGCGCGCAGCTCGCTGTCCACCACCGTGGGCAACCGATACCAGGGCCCGATGGGCGGCACGGAGCCAACGGCACAGTCACAGAACCAGTCGTCCAGGTCGTGCTCTGATGCCAGGGCCAGGTGGCGATGCAGCTGGCTGCCCAGCAGTTCCAGGTCCAGGTGGCGGGTGGCGGGCACCACAGCGAGCAAAAAACCGAAGGGGTCCTTCAACAGCACGGCCTTAGCCAGCTTCTGCCCGTCGATACCGGCGGCGCGGGCGGCCTCGGCGGCTGAATAGGTGGGCTTGTGGCGCAGGATATTGAAATCGATCTCTTCAAAGGCAAGGGCATCGCCCACGGTGGTGGCTATAGTCATCGCTCCCCCCAAGCAGCCACCTGAGTATAAACCTGCCTGCGCGGCGCGTGAACGCCGCTAGAATGTCGGCCATGGAACTGGAATTCTTCGGCGCGGCTGGTGAGATCACGGGATCCTGCCACATCCTCACGGTCAACGGCCGGCAGATTTTGCTGGATTGCGGACTCATTCAGGGCGGCCGGAAGGACGAGGCACGCAACCGGGATCCGTTTCCCTTCAACGCAGCCCGGATCGACGCGGTGATTTTGAGTCATGCCCACATCGATCACTCGGGCCGTTTGCCGCTGCTGGTGAAGCGTGGGTTCACTGGGCCGGTGCTGACCCACCGGGCAACCGCCGACCTCTGCCAGATCATGCTGCGGGACTCGGCCAGCCTGGCCGAGCGGGACGCGGAGCGGGAAAACCGCAGGCGGGCCCGCCGGGGACGGCCGGCGATCAAGCCACTGTACGACATGGCCGACGCAGAGGCGGCCTGCACCCAGCTGCGCGGCGTACCCTACGCGGCGCCCCAGGAAGTCGCACCGGGCGTGCGCGTGACCTTCCATGACGCCGGCCACATCATGGGCTCGGCCAGCGTCCAGGTGGAACTGGAAGAGGCTAACGTCCGGCGCACGCTGGTCTTCTCCGGCGACCTGGGCCAGTACGACACACCCATATTGCGTGATCCTGCGGTTGTCGAGCGGGCCGACCTGGTGCTCATGGAGAGCACTTATGGCGGCCGGCAACACCGCGATCGCCTGGCCACAGTCACCGAACTGGGGGAAATACTGACGGCTGCGCGCGCCGCCGGGGGCGTGGTGCTGATCCCCGCCTTCGCCATCGGCCGCAGCCAGGAACTGCTGTACTGGTTCGGTAAGAATTACCGCGACTGGGGCATGGATCGCTGGCGCATTTTTCTCGACAGCCCCATGGCCATCGCTGCCAGCCACATCTACTGGGACTATCCCCACCTGTATGACGAGGAAGCCACCACGCTGCGGCGGGACACTACAGCCATGCCGCCCCTGCCCAATCTGAGTTTTACCGAGTCTGCCCAGGAATCCATGCAGATCAACGAGATCAACGAGCGCGCCATCGTCATCGCGGGCAGCGGCATGTGCACCGGCGGGCGCATCGTCCACCATCTCAAGCACAAGCTCTGGCAGAAGCAGACCCATGTCGTGATCGTCGGCTATCAGGCACCCGGCACCCTGGGGCGGCGCCTGGTAGACGGCAACGAGTACGTGCGCATTCACGGCGAGACCATCCGGGTGGCGGCCCGGATTCATACGCTGGGCGGATTTTCCGCCCACGGCGACGAGGATGATTTGATCCGCTGGTACCGAGGATTCTCCGACGGGCCCCCGGTGTACCTGGTGCATGGCGAACCGGAGGCAGCCACCGCGCTGCAGCGCAAGCTGGAGCGCGAGTGCGGTGCCCGGGTGACCCTTGCCCGGCCCGGGCTGCGGATCGATCTGGCCGACCTTTAGCGGCCTACCCTATTTGCGCGCCGCGGCAACGAACCAGCTGATGGTCTCGTCGATCTGGGGCACCTTGCCAACGAAGATGGACTCGGGCGCGAACCCGGCCGCGATCAACAGGGCCTCGGGATCGTTGGTCGCATAGGCTTCCCAGAAGGGCTCGTTATTATTCTTCAGGTCCCAACCGCGCTCAAAGCGCATGAACTCGTCCAACTCGCTGTAGCGGAGCGGCACGTCCTGGTGGACGCAGACGCCGCCGGGCTTCAACAGTCGATAGCTCTCCCGCATCATGCCCGCCGTGGTCTTTGCGGATATTTCATGCATGGCGTTGTGGGACACGATCAGGTCAAAGCTTTCATCCTCGAACCCCGGCGCGTCCGCGCTGCGCTGATGAAAATGCACGGCGGCACCCAGCGCCTCGGCGCGGGCGTGGGCATAGCGCAGCAGCCCTGGACCCACATCGATAGCGTGCACCTCGGCGTCGGGAAAGGCCAGCGCGTAGGGCGTCGCCGATGAACCGGCGGAGCACGCCATGTCCAGAATGCGGCGGGGCTTTACATCCGGGTATCGCCGCGCAATGAAGCGCATGATGCATTCTGCCTTGCTCTCACCCACCCCGACGGACTGGCCGCGGGAATACAGGGCGCCACCCGCTTCGTAGTAGGCCCCGGCGATGATGTCATCGCTGGCTTCATCCCGGGCATAGCCGCCTGGTTGGAGATGTATATTGATCTTCCGGATCGCGTTGGGCACTTCAAATTCGGGGTCCAGTTCCAGAGACCCGCGGCGCTCGCCGCTCTCACTGAGCTCGTGGTACAGATTGGTGATGCGGTCTTGTTCGCGAAAGATCGTCTCGCCCACCGCCTCCCAAAGCATCTCCTGGGCACAGCGGTTCAATGCGCTGAAGGTCTGGTACTGAGGGTTGGCCCACATGGCGGCAGCGATCTCCTTGCGATCAGCGGGCTCATGGCCGTGCTCAGCGGCGTAATCCTGCTTGGCCACGTTCTCGTAAATGTCCCGGTTGCCCGGCCGCAGCCTGCGGCCGATAAAGCCTTTCAGGGCCAGCACATAGCGCTGCCGCGCCAGATCCTCGGCGTCCGGTTGGGGCAACATGGCGTGCTCGGGGTTTCTCATAACGGCTCTCCTTGCGGCAGCTCCTTATTTTGGCGGCTCAGATGACCCCCAGCAAGACTGAACGCGTCAGCGCCACCAGCACCACGTAGCATGCCGCCACGAGTGCACCGGCCAGGCTGGCCACACGCAGGGTCAAGGTCGGCGCCCGGCCCAGAGCCAGGCTACCGAGCGCGATATAGCAGAGCAGGCCGATGAGCTTGGCGATAAGCCAGGCGGGCAGAGGATAACGCCCGGTCTCAACGACCAGCAGCACGCCGCTGGCGAACAACCCCGTATCGATCACGTGGGGCGCGATGCGAACCCAGGCCGCGTTCAGGCGGGCCGCTGCTCGCAGCATCCAGACGGCCCGCAGCACGAAGAAGCTGAGGCTGGTGATCACGGTCACCAGGTGCACCGTTTTGGTCACAGCGAACATGGCGTATCCGCGGACAAGATCCCGCGTGCATCGTGCCATACTTGCCAGCGGCCGGAGCTACCCGGACACCGTAACGCCATGCAACCGCCCCAGGCCCCCCGCCGCCCCCAGCGCCTCATTCAGCACGGCGTGGAGCGGGTTGACGACTATTACTGGCTGCGCGATGACCAGCGGGAGGACGCCGAGGTGCTAGCCTATCTGCGGGCCGAGACGGAATACGCAGCCCATCATCTGTCGGCGCGTGACGATGCCGAGGCGGTGTTGTTCGAGGAACTGCGCAGTCGCATCGAAGAGGATGACGACAGCGTTCCCTATCTGGAGGGCGACTACTGGTACTGGACCCGCGAGCGGGGCGCGTTGGAGCATCCGATCTACATGCGTCGCCGGGACCACCCGGACGCGATCGAGGAGGTCATGCTGGACGTCAACGATCTCGCAGCGGGGCACGGCTTTTTCGACGTGACGGGCGTCACCGTCAGTCCGGACGGCCGCTACCTGGCCTTCGCTGAGGATCCGATCTCCCGCGGGGAATGGACCCTGCGGATCAGGGATCTCCTCGATGGGACATTTCTGCCCGAGCGCATCGTCAATACCGCCGGCGACATGGTCTGGGCCAACGACAGCAGCACGCTGTTTTATGTCAAACAGCAGGCCGACACGCTCATTCCGGATCGGGTCTTTCGCCACCGGCTGGGCACCGACCCGGACCGGGATGCGCTGGTGTATCGGGAAACGGACGACAGTTTCTTCGTGATGCTGGACAAGTCTCAGGATGATGCCTGGATCTTCATCGCGGCCATCGCCACCCTGAGCACCGAGTGCTGGTACCTCCCCGCGGACCGGCCGGACACGTCGCCGGCGGTCGTGCTGCAGCGCCAGCCGGGCCATGAGTACGACCTGGATGTCATCGACGAGGTGGCCGTCATCCTGAGCAACTGGAACGCGGAGAACTTCCGGGTCCTGGAAGTGCCGCTGGGCCAGTGCACTGACCAGTCCCGCTGGCGGGAGATCATCCCCCACCAGCCAGGCGTTCTCCTGCAGGACTTCGCCGCCTTCCGCAGCCACCTGGTGCTGGAGGAACTGGCCGAGGCCAACACCCGGCTGCGCATTGTGGATCGCCGCAGCCTCGCCTCCTTCCTGGTGGCGTCCGCCGAACCCGCCTTCACCGCCCAGATCGATGAAAACAGAGGCCCGGATCCCTCCGCGTTGCGTTACGCCTACAGCTCACTGGCCACGCCGGAGAGCATCTACGACGTGGATCTGGCCACAGGCCAGCGGGCGCTGCTGAAACGGCAGGCCGTGCCCGATTTTGCCGCTGACGACTATCGCACGCTGCGAGTGTCGGCGACGGCCCGGGACGGCACCACGATTCCCGTGAGTCTCCTGACCGCCGCGGGTGCGGAGCCCGACGGCAGCCAGCCGCTGTACGTCGTGGGCTACGGTGCCTACGGTCTCAGCAATCATCCGGAATTCGACGCCGATCTCCTCACCCTGGTAGACCGCGGTTTCGTGGTCGCGCTGGCCCACGTGCGCGGCGGTCAGGAAAAAGGCCGACGCTGGTACGAGGCGGGCCGACTGCACAACAAACTCAACACATTTACCGACTTCATCGACGTCACCGAGTCTCTGTTGGCTAGCGGCTGGGGCGATCGTCGGCGGGTAGTCGCCACGGGGCGCAGCGCCGGGGGTCTGTTGATGGGCGCCATCGCCAATATGCGGCCGGACCTTTACACGGTCATTGTGACCGAAGTGCCCTTCGTGGACGTGGTGACCACCATGCTCGATGCCACCATTCCGCTGACCACCTTCGAGCGGGAAGAATGGGGAGATCCCCACAACCCGGAGGACTTTCAGTTCATGTTGAGCTACTCACCCTACGATCAGGTCGCGGCCCAGCAGTACCCCCACATGCTGGTGTCAACGGGCCTGTGGGATCCCGCGGTGCAGTACTGGGAGCCGGCCAAGTGGGTCGCCAAGCTGCGGGCCTGCAAGACCGGCGATAGCCGGCTGTTGCTCTGGGTTGATATGGACGCAGGCCACAGCGGCCACAGCGGCCGTTACGAAAGCCTCAAGGATACGGCCCGGGAGCTGGCGTTCGTTTTCGACGTCCTGGGCGTCAAGCTCTAACAGCTGGCCACGAATTCCACGATGGCCTGGGCCAGGCGCTCGGTATCCAGCTCGGGGGCAAAGGTGCCGCCGCGGAAGGTGGCCTGGCGGGCGTGGGGCAGCGCCTCCAGCATGGTATTGAAATACTTGAACAGCATCTCGTCCTCGGCGCACATCAGCAGCAGCGGCTGGCTGATGAGGTCCAGCAGATAGGGCACGTCCTGGTCCCAAACGGCGCGGAACGCCTGAACGCGACCCTCATAGGCACGAGTCGTATCGAGAAACTCCTGGTGCAGCGGTTCCAGCGCATCGTCGGTCACAGCCAGCAAATTGACCCAGTCCCAGTTCTGTTTGAGATGACTGCCGTCGCGCTGGGGCGTAAACACCGATTCGAACGCCGGGCGGAACGCCTCCCGCTCCTCGTGGGTCAGGTAGGTCACACCCATGAGCATCAGGCTTGCCACCTTCTCCGGGTATTCGCGGGCCACCTGCAGGCTGATATTCGCGCCCGTATGATGGCCAAACCAGTGGGCCGCGCCAAGATCCAGCGCCTCCGCGGCGCTGGCTGCCCAGGTGGCGTAGTCGGTCATGGCCGGTCGGCCCGATGGGTCAAAGGAAGCGCCGAAGCCCGGCGTGTCCAGAGCGTACACGGCATGGCGGCCGGCCAGCGCCAGCAACAGTTTGTCATACATCGCCGAGGAGGCCGCCGTCCGATGCAGCAGAATCAGCGGCGGGCCGTCGCCCGCCACCGCGCGATAATGCACCTGGCCCTCGGGCAGATCCAGATAGGCCTTCTTGATGACCGTCATCGGGGCTCGTACTGCACGACGCTGACCAGCACGTTATCGGGATCGAAAAAGATCAATTCCGTATACACGCCGGCCTTGGTGTATTCGCTGTCGTCCGGCTTCTCGTAGCGCGTGGGCGGCGTCAGCACCCGATACCCGCGCCGATCCAGCTCTTCATGGATCTCATGGACCTGATCGCTGTCGAACACCAGGGCCGGCTGTCCCAAGTGCACCTGTTGCAGGGTCGGCGGCTCCGGCAGGCTGTCAGGTGCTGGGTTGCTGATCTCAAACAGGGCAACCAGGGCGCCGTTTACATCCGGCGATTGCAGATAGACGATGTGCATGCGGCAGTCGCCCAGACCCACCATGCCGCCGATGCCCTTGCCTTCCACCACCTTGTCCTCGATGACTTTAAGTCCCAGCACATCGCGGTACAGTTCCAGGGACTTGTCCGCGTCCCGACAGAAGATGCTGGTCCGGGCCAGGCAGTTCACTTTGCTGTTCATAGCTCGTTTACCCCTCGGCCTGCTGGCCGGTAGTTGGGACAGCCGCGGGTCCTGCGGCCGGCCGCAGCGGCACCGGCTGTTGCACCCAGTTGTTCGGATCCTTGCGCCGGCCCGGCGAGGGGATGACCATCGCCCGGTAGCGCTGCTCGGCTTCCATGGCTTCCAGGTCGATCTCCCAGCCCCGCTCGGCGCACGCCTTCACCAGCGCGCGAAAGGCACCTTCCATGCCGTCCGCCCCGGTGAGGAACTCATCGGGCAACCGCTTGGGCGTCAGCGGTGGCTGCACCTTGGTGACCACGCGCAGATCCTCCCGCAAGGCCTCCTCGATGCCCTCGATGCGACCGGCATCGTGCTCGGGCTCCAGCATGTAGTTGCGTGCCTGCCAGCCGAACACACGGGTCCGATACGCGTCGATGGGCGTGCGAGCGGTGAACTGAATCTGGCTCATCCCCGGTCGGAAGGTGGGGTTGATCCGATGGCACAGACCGATCAAGGAGAACTCCAGATTGACCTTGGTGCGCTTGCGATCGCCGCCCAGCAGTTGGGCCATCTCAGCCGTTTTCTGAGATGCCTTCGGCGCGTTCTTTTCCCGCGCCACCCGGGCACCCCACTCGGTGCGTTCAATGGGCATGTTGGCCGACTCGGGATCGACGTCGCCGCCGAAGCGCCGATGCACGAAGGACGTGTGGACCGTATCCAGCGAATTCTCCTCCATGCGGACCCAATTCACGTCTGCCTCCAGCCCGTAGGAGACGATGCGCCAATTTTCCTGATCGTGGTATTCGGGAAACAGGTCCGGGATGGGCGGCCGCTCGGCCTCCTCCAGATCACCCAAAAAGGCCCACACCCAGCCGTACTTTTCCACCACGGGGTAGGTATCCAGCCGGGCCCGTTTGGGGGTCCTGGTGGGATCCGTAAAGGCCGGCACTTTCACGCAACGCCCGCTCTCGTCGTACTCCCAGCCGTGGTAGGGGCAGGCCACGCAGCCGTTGTTGATCTTACCGTCACCAAGGGCCGCGCCGCGGTGGCAGCATACGCCGGCCATGCAGATCACTTTGCCGGCGCTATTTCTGAACAGGACGAAATCCACGCCGAGCATGCGCACGCCGAGGGGTTTCTCGGCGCTCACCTGATCGCCCATGGCGGCCACATACCAGTTATTGATCAGCACATTTATTGTCCTTAAGGCGCTGCGCCCTGAATTTGTTCGCCCGCCGAGAATGTTATTACAATCATATCGATGGACCAACGACGTGCGACCGCGCTGGCCGGTGTGCTGCTCGCCGTGTGCACCGGCGCCGCCCAGGCGGACCGGCTCAACCGGGGCACCGCGTCCGAGCCCAACACCCTGGATCCCCAGAGCGCCGTCGGGAATTCAGCAGCGGCCATTCTCTACGACCTGTTCATGGGGCTCACCACCTTCGATGCAGCCGGCAAGACCATGCTCGGTGTCGCTGCAACCTGGGCGGTGAGTGACGACGGCACCAGCTACACTTTCGCTTTGCGGGATGACGCGCGTTGGTCCGACGGCCGGCCCATGACGGCCCGGGACTTCGTGTACTCGGGCCGGCGTCTGGTGGATCCGGCGACCGGGGCCCGCTTCGCCGCCTTTTTTTATCCGGTTAAAGGCGCGCGGGACATCATCCGAGGCCGCGCCGATCCTGAGCAACTGGGCGTCTATGCCGATGATGACCGGCACGTGCGCTACGAGTTGGTGGCACCCGCGGCCTACTTTCCCCAGCTGCTGGCTACCAACGCGGCGGCGCCGGTTCCCCGGCATGTGATCGAGGAATTTGGTCGCCAGTGGACCCGGCCCGGGCGCATGGTCTCCAACGGCGCCTATCAGCTGGCTGAGTGGATCCCTCAGTCCTATGTCCGGCTCGACAAGAATCCGGAGTTCTTCGACGCGGAAAATGTAGCTATCGACAGCGTCTACTATTATCCGACCCAGAATCTCGCAACCAGCCTGAACCGCTTTCGAGCCGGCGAGCTGGACGTGATCCTCAACTTTCCGCCCAACGAGATGGAGTGGCTGCAGGAGAACATGGCCGACGAGCTGCACGTCACGCCGTCGCTCGCCCTCTACTATTTTCTAATCAATCACCGCAAGCCGCCCTTCGATGACGCACGGGTGCGCAAGGCGTTGAGCTTGAGCATTGACCGGGTCGGCCTGATCGAAAAGCTGGTCAATACCGGCGTCACACCCGCCCATCGACTCAGTCCGGATGCCCTCAGCGCCTATAAGGGTCCCCAGCCGGAGTGGGCACAACAGCCCATGGGCCAGCGACTGGCGGAGGCGCGACGCCTGCTGGCGGAGGCGGGCTTCACCCGGGACAGCCCCCTAAGCTTCACTTTGAAAGTCGACACCCTGGAGGAAAGCCGCAAGATCGCCGTGGCTCTCAGCGCCATGTGGCGTGGCATTGGAGTCCAGGCCACGGTTGAGAACAGTGACCTTTCGACCCTCAACAAGATGGCTCGGACCGGCGACTACGAAGTGATGCGCTATGCCTGGTTCGCACCCTACGACGACCCGGAAACCTTCCTGTCCCTGCTGGAAACAGGCAACCCCAACAACCTGACCGGTTACTCACGGACGGAATACGATGCCCTGCTGCGCGAGGCTCGCCGCACCCTGGACGGGGCGGCCCGCAGTCGGCTGCTGAACCGGGCCGAAGCTATGGCGTTGGAGGACTTTCCCGTCATTCCGTTGTACTTCTACGCCGGGCGGCGCCTGGTAAGTACCCGGGTCGGTCTGTGGGTTGACAATCCGCGGGCGGCTAATCCTACGCGCTTCCTGACCCTGCGCGACTGATGGGATGTCAGGTGTCGCGCCAGCGATGGCAGGCCACCTGGTGTGCACCGAAAGCCCGTTCCAGGGTCGGTCGCTGGCTCACGCAGGCCGGCGCCGCTTTGCCGCAGCGGGTGTGAAACACGCAGCCGGAGGGCGGGTTGATCGGTGACGGCAGGTCACCTTCCAGCTCCACGATGGTCTTGCCGCGCTGTCGGCGCGGGTCGGGCTCCGGCACCGCGCTCAGCAGAGCCTGAGTGTAGGGGTGCAGCGGTGCCTGAAACAGGCGCTGCCGGTCGGCCACCTCCATGATCCGCCCCAGATACATCACCAGCACCCGCTGACACATGTAGCGGACGACCGATAAATCGTGACTGATAAAAATGAGGGCTACGCCGGTCTCTGCCTGCAATGCCTTAAGCAGATTCAACACCTGTGCCTGGATGGACACGTCCAGGGCGCTCACTGGCTCATCGCAGACTAAAAGCTTCGGCCTCAGGATCATGGCGCGGGCAATGCTGATGCGCTGGCACTGCCCGCCGCTGAATTCGTTGGGGTACCGGCTGATCATCTCCGGCACGAGTCCGACGCGCGCCATCATGTCCTGAACATGCTGCCGCACCTGATCCCTGGACAGGTCTTTACGATGCAGCTGCAGCGGCTCACCGATCAGATCACCAATGGTCATGCGCGGATTCAGGCTGGACAGGGGATCCTGGAAAATCAGTTGCAGCTCGCCGCGCAGCGCAGCCAGCTCAGCGCGGGGTAAATCCGCCAGGCTGCGTCCCAGCCATACCACCTTGCCCGCCGTGGGCGCTACCAGCTGCAGTATGGCGCGCCCGAGGGACGATTTGCCGCAGCCGGTCTCACCGACCACCCCCAGAGCCTCCCCGGGATACAGCTTAAAGCTCACGTCATCCACGGCCTTGACGCTTTGCCGCTCGGCGAACCAGCTGCGGCGGGGCAGCGGATAGTGCACCTTAAGCCCATCGACCTGCAAAAGGGGTCCGCTCACGGTGCCGCCTCCGCGCGCAGGCAGGCGACGCCGTGGGACGCCGCCACCTGACGCAACTCGGGCACGCCGGCAGCGCAGCGTTGGATGTACCGGTCGCAGCGGCCGGCAAAGGCGCAGCCCGCCGGCAGATTTTCCAGGATCGGTGGGTGTCCGCTGATGGCCGGCAGAGGCTGCTCGGGATCAGCGTCCAAGCGCGGCACCGACCGCAACAGTCCCCGGGTATAGGGATGCGCGGCCTGGTAGAAGATGTCTTCCACGGACCCCGTTTCCACGGCGCGGCCCGCGTACATGATCAGCACGCGATCACACAAGCCCGCCACCACGCCAAGATCATGCGTAATAAGAATTATCGCCGTATCCGTATGCCGCCGCGTGTCGTCCAGCAGCTTCAGCACCTGGGCCTGTACGGTCACATCCAGCGCCGTGGTGGGCTCGTCGCAGATCAGCACGTCAGGCTTACAGAGCAGCGCCAGGGCGATCATGACCCGCTGGCGCATGCCGCCAGACAGTTCGAAGGGATACGCGTTGTAGCGCTGCTCAGGCTCGGGGATCTTAACGATCTCCAGCATATTGAGCGCACGCTGGCGAGCCCGGGCGCGGCTCAAGCCACGGTGCACCATCAGCACCTCTTCCAGCTGCCGGCCAATGCGCAGGTTGGGCGTCAAGCCTGACAGCGCATCCTGGAACATCATGGAAATGCGCTCCCCGCGCAGCCGCTGCAGCTGGGCTTTCGGGGCATTGAGGATTTCCTTGCCTTTGAAGCGCACCGAGCCGGCTGCGCTGCCGTTGCGGGCCAGCAGGCCGAGCATGGCGAGAAAGCTCTGGCTCTTGCCGGAACCCGACTCTCCCACCACGCCGAGACACTCGCCGGGGCCGAGATCGAAGCTCAGCCCGTTCACGGCGATGACCTGACGCGGTCCCAGCGCGAACTGCACGGTCAGATCCTTGACGCTCAACACCGGAATCATCGCTGGGCCGCATCCAGAGCGTCGCGCAGACCGTCGCCGATAAAGTTGAAACAGAACATGGTCAAGGACAGCAGGGTGGCTGGAAACAGCAGCAGCCAGGGCGCAACCTGCAGCTCTTCAGCACCCTGGGAGATCAGCAATCCCCAGCTGGTGAGCGGTTCCTGGACCCCAAGCCCCAGGAAGCTCAGATAGCTCTCGACCACGATGTTGGTGGGAATCAACAGCGTGACGTACACGATGACCGGCCCGATCACGTTGGGCACGATATAGCGGCGCAGAATCGCGCCCGCCGGCAGGCCGATGGCGTAGGCGGACTCCACGTATTCCTTGCGACGCACGGAGAGCGTCTGGCCACGCACAATGCGCGACATGGTGAGCCACTCCAACGCGCCGATGCTTAGGAAGATGAGCCAGATGTTGCGCCCAAATACGGTCACCAGAATGATGATGAAGAACAGCAGCGGCAGCGAGTACAGCACATCTACGGCGCGCATCATGACACCGTCGGTCTTGCCGCCGACGAAGCCGGCCGTAGCGCCGTAGGCCAGGCCTATCGTCAGAGCGACCAGCGTCGTCAGCACGCCAATAGCCAGGGAGATCCGGCCCCCGTGGAACACTCGGACAAACAGGTCCCGACCATTGGCGTCGGTACCGAACCAGTGGCTGTTTTCCAAGCTGGGCGGCACCAGAATGTACTCCCAGTAGGTATCCTCCAGCGTGTGGGGCGAGAGCAACGGCGCGAACAGGCACGCCAGGGCAATCAACCCCAAAGTAAACAGGCTGGCCATGGCAACCCGGTTTGCGGCAAAGCGCCGCCCGGCCTGACGCCACATGGAGGCCGACACGTGGCCTCCGCCCGCCGCGGCGACGCTCTCCGAGCCCAGCAGCTGCGCTTCCGGGCGGCTCATCGGTAGCCTCGACGCACCCGGGGATCCAAAACGCCATAGGCCAGATCCGTCAGCAGATTAAGCAGAATAATGGTGGTGGCATACACCACCACGATCCCCATGACCACCGGGTAATCCCGATTCAGAGCGCCCTGGACGAAATAACGACCCATGCCGGGCAAATTGAAAATCTGCTCGATCACCACTGAGCCGGTCATCACGCCGGCCAGGGCCGGACCCAGATAACTGATCAACGGCGTCGCAGCCGTCTTGAGCACGTGCCGGCTGACCACCTGAGCCTCGCTCAAGCCTTTGGCCCGCGCGGTCCGCACGAAGTTGCTGCCCAGCACCTCCAGCATCCCACCGCGCATCAGCCGCGCGATGATGGCCACCTGGGGCAGCGCCAGAGCAATCACCGGCAGCACCATGTTGGCCACGGCGCCGTCGTTCCAGCCCGCGACCGGCAACAGACTCAGATAGAGTCCGAACACCAGGGCCAGAAGCGGGGCAATCACAAAACTGGGCAGCGCGATGCCCGTCATGGCCACGGCCATGATGGTGTAGTCGACCCAGCCATTCTGGCGCAGGGCCGCAATGATGCCGCCCAGGCCGCCCAGCACGACGGCCAGGAGCATGGCGCTCAAACCCAGCTTCAAGCTCACCGGCAACCCCACGGCAATGAGCTCGGTCACGTTGAAGTCTTTGTAGACGATCGAGGGACCGAAGTCGCCGCGCAGCAGGCCCTTCAGATACAGCCAGAATTGAAGCGGCACGGGCTTGTCCAGATCGTAAGCCGCGCGGATGTTCTCCAGGACCTCCGGCTCCAGCTGAGCGTCCCCGTCGAAAGGCCCGCCCGGCGCACCGTGCATGAGAAAAAACGATGCCATGACGATGATCAGCAGCGTTGGAATGGCCACCAACAGACGCTGTGCAATGTAGATCAGCACGGCGCCTCAGAGTGACGGCTCTTCGCCGCGCAGGCGCCGCCGCAGCTCATTCGCCAACCGGGGAAGCCGGCAGCATGGCGACGATCCCGGATTAGCAAGGCCCGTTGACGCCCAATGGTCCATAGCGCGTGCCTGACCTCGCCTGGCCTGCGTCCCGGGCCAGACTGCCGGAGGACTGATAGATGCCCATGATCATCCCTCGTTCGCTGGGCAAAGCCCGCTTGAATAATAAGCTCTGCCGCGTGGTTTGAAAAAAGGCGTTCCCCAGAGCGCCGATCCCCAAGGCCGCGTCCAAATCCCCAGCCCGTCGGCGCCGCCAAGTCATCCCCGGCTGATCGCGCCCAACACGGTTCGCCAGCGCGCCGCCAAGGCCACCCGGGGAATCAGCACATGGCAGCCTGCCATGTCGTAACATACGCCGCCCAACAGGATCGTCGTGGCCAACCGGTCTCGTAAACAGAACATCAAGATGCCGCCTGTTGGTATTTAATGTAGGCTCCTCAACGCTCGCGTTCAGCCGCAACCCGACGCGGCTCTCAAAGCTGCGCCCCGCTCCATGAAATTTGTTCGCAACGATATCGTGATTGCCGCCAGCGACGTGCCGGGCGATGTGGATCTGCGCAACCTGCGCGGCCCGGGCCGATTGCAGCACCTGGGTGCTGATTTGACGCTGAAACGCGAGCTTTGGACCGGCACCGACGGGCTGGTGATCGGCGTAGCCTTCGATCCGCGGCGCGGCGACCTGTACTGCGCTGATGCTCAGGCCCGGACGGTGGTCCGCTTTGATTCCCGGGGCATGCGGGTGCCGCTCTCCCATCCCCTGCCGCCGCGCAAATTCGGCACCCTGGAGTTCGCAACCGAGGGTCAATGCTATCTGGGCGTGCATAACCGGCTCGGCGAAGACGTCAGTGTCAGCCATCCCGGCCATCTCGCCCGTTGGAATCTGGACACGGGGGAGCTGGTGTTCTGGCCTGCTGACATCGACGGCGGCAAGCACAGATTTCATTGCATCACCCACATGTCGCTGACGCCGGATGAACAAGTCCTCTGTTATGTATCCGAGAACGGCCGCAGAGTGCTGCGCTTCAACGTTGTGACCGAGCAGCAGCTGGATGACATGCTGGTACTGGCCGACGACGATCCGCGCGGCACCTTCGGGCTAGACCACCTGCCGGACGGTCGCCTGCTGATGGCGACGGGAATCGGCGCCAGCCTGTTCAGCGCTGATGGCATGGAAATCAGACGCTACGACGTGGATGAACGCCGCGGCTGGTCGCGCCTCAAGCTGGCGCGTGACAGCACCAGCTTTTTCTTGAACAATTTCCTGGACGGCACGATTGAAAAGCGCAGCGTGGAATCCGGCGAGCTGCTGGCCACGCATGGTATCGGACAAAAGCATGCCCTGTGCGGGCTGGACCAGTGCCCATGACGGGGAGGCAAGCATGAAAGCCACGATCTACCACAACCCGCGCTGCAGCAAGAGCCGAGCCACCCTGGCTCTGCTGACAGAACGAGGCGTCGATGTGGATGTCATCCGCTACCTGGAAACGCCGCCCTCGCCCGTTGAGCTCGCTCAGATACTCGAATTACTGGGCAAGTCGGCGCCTCAGATCATCCGCTTCAAGGAGCCGGCAGCGGGGGAACAGAATCTGAAACCCACCGATGAGAGGGATCAGCGGGCGTGGCTGGAGCTTATCGCAGCAAACCCCAGCCTGTTGGAACGCCCGATCGTCGTCATCGATGGGAAAGCAACCATCGGCCGACCGCCCGAGAACGTGCTCGCCATCCTCTAAGCCGCGAACTCCAGCACGGTACCTTCCGGCCCACGGCACCAGAGACGCGGTCCATCCCGGACCGCGGCGACTCCCGCAGCCTCGAGGTGCCGGGCAATGCCGTCGACGTCCTCAACGCGCAGGCCAATACCCATGGCCTCTGGCTGCACGGGCTCAGGGAGGCCCACAAAGCGGTCTGCCATGGCGGCGCGATCCATGATGACCAACTCACCCTCGCCCTGGCCACCTTGCACGGCCACATCGGCTAACCGCCCATAGCGTTCGGCGGCACGCGCCGCATCGGGATCGAACAGGAGCACCGACCGCAAGCCGCTCACATGCACATCATGGCGCGCCATAGGGGGTTGGAAGACCAGTTCCGGCGTCACGTGCTCCACGCAGCACACCAGGAGCTCGGGGAACTGCGCCGCCGCGCACATGAACCAGCGAAAATGGGCCATACCTTGCCGCGCGGGCTCGGGGTAGGTAATGGGCCGCTCTGAGTGGGCTGACGCCGAAACCGCCAGGCCGACCTCCGCCAGAGCCGTCCGGGCGGCCTCCGCATCGGTCACCCGCAACGCCAGGATAATGAGGCCACGCCGGTCCAGATAGGGCGCCAGGTGGGCGGGACGGGCGCCGGCGGCCACCGCCGTGAGCTCCAGATAGGTATCCTGGAACATGACGTGAGCAGACTGCTGACCCACATCCGCCGCCTCGGTTGCCGCGTCGCCCGTCTTCAACGTCCCCGGCGACGTGACGGCGAACCCGACCCGCCGCAGCTCGCGCCGCTGGGCGTCCAGATCGCTGACCAGCCAACCCACGTGGTCCAGCGGTAGCGGCACCCGCAGCGCTGTCACGATCCGCTGCCCGGCGTGTCTGTGACCTGCTTACTCGGGCTTGCGAAACTTGAGGGTGAAACGGTCGGTGTTACCAGTCACCGACTTGCGGCCCACTTCGTAACGCAGCTCGTCATCGGGCTTGAAGTGCAACGGGCTGTAACCGGCAAACTCAAAGCCCGCGTCAAGGGCTTCTTTGATGACCAGGACCGGATCGATGCGACGGCGATTTTCCGAGTTGATGGGTTCCATATGGCGCCGGGTGTGATCCACCACTCCGAAGATCCCCCCGGGCTTGAGCGCCTGGAAGGCGGCATCGGTCATGGCCTTACGGCCCTCTTCATTGAAGTTGTGCATGTTGCGGAAGGTCAACACCAGGTCCACGTTGTCCACACCCAGTGAGAACGGATCCAGTCCGAAGATGCCGAAGGTGTCCGTAGGCTTAAACTCGGCGACCACGTCCAGCACCTCCACCTCGTCCAGGACCTCGTGCTGCTCAGCCAGCGCCCCGGCGCGAGTGGCGCCCAGCGCCAGGTAGAGCTTGCCGTCGCCCCGCAACACCTGACCCAGAATCTTGGTGTACCAGCCGCCGCCCGGCATCAGCTCGACGACGGTCATATCGTCCTGCAGACCCAGAAACTCCAGGGTTTCAATCGGCCGCCGGTTGCGATCCCTGGCGACCTCATCTTCAGTGCGGATATCGCTTTGCATCGCCGCCTGAATCTTCTCGGCCAACGGGCTGAGCGGCGCGCGCTGCTGGGCGGCGGCAGTCAGCGAGAACAAAACCAGGATCGTGCAGAGCAGGGTGCGCATGGGTATTCTCCCGTGGTCGTTATTGTTCCCGGTTCCAACCACACCGGGCGGGCGCTCAAGGTTACCAGAGCCACGCAGCCGGCGGTAACTCGCCGCCGGCCGGGCTGAAGGGTTAGACTGGCGGCGGCCAGCCAGGACTCAATCAAGCATGCGGCCCCACACCATGTTTATCCAGTCCCAGGTCCTGCCCTGGGAAAGGGGCGATCGCCTCGGACGCCCGGAGACAAGCATCAAGCTCCTAAGCCACGATGTGGAGACCGGCGCAGCCACCGCGCTGATCCGGTATCCCGCGGGTTTCGCCTGCAGCCCGGAACCGCTGGCCTGTGCGGAGGAGATTCTACTCCTGGATGGCAGCCTGCAGTTTGGCGCCGCCGCGCTGCACAACCTGGGCTATGCGCGCTTTCCAGAAAACCACGAGCACGACCAGTTTGCCAGCGCCGGCGGCGCTGTCACGCTGACCATGTTCTCGGCTGACCCCGCCGCAGCGCCGCTCGCTGTTACTGCTTCTGCGACTGACCCGGTGCTGTTGTCGGACTTGGGTAGCCAGGGCCTGGAGGGCTGGGTTGAGAACCCGTACACCCGCTACCTGATGGGCACCGGCGTGCGACCCCTTTTTGAGCATCCGGACACGGGCGAAATCTCTATCCTGTACAGCGCGCTGCCCTTCCGTTACATGGAGAAACGCTGGAGTCACCCCGAAGTCCAGGAGATGTATGTGCTGGCGGGCAGCTATGTCATCAACGACGTGGGTAACATGGCCCCCGGAGCCTATGCCTGGTGGCAGAGTGGCCGTTATCACGGACCCTACGGCTCGCGCACAGGGTTTATGATGTTCATTCGCTCGGTGGGTGGCCCGCTGGCCAACCTCATCGAACCAGAGCGCATTCCCGTAGACTACGACGCGCCCTACAAGCCCGTACTTCCCGAACACCTGCAGCGGTATGCCCGGCCCCTGGCGACCGCCCGGAGCTGGTAAGGATGAGCAGCCCTGAACAACACGCTATCGCGGTCGCGGAAGCGTTCCTGGAGGCGGTATCCAACCGCAATCTTCAGCACGCCACGGCCCTGACGGCTGACGACTTCAACATGGTTGTGAGCGGCGGTCATCAGTTTGATAACCTGCCCAGTTTCGTCGCCTATTCCGGTACGCGGCAGAAATCTGTGGCCAAACACACTGACCGCTTCGAAGCGCTCGCCGCTGAGGATGGCGTGGTGGTGTACTGCTTCGGCACGATGTCCGGCACCTGGCTGGATGGCAGCCCCTATCGGGACGTTCGTTATATTGACCGCTTCCTGATCCGCAACGGCAAAATCTCGGATATGAACGTGTGGAGTGATATGGCTGACTTCCGCCCGCCCGACCCGCCGGTCACCTAGCCGGCACGGCCTGATCATTGGAGAACAGCCCGCCAAACACGCCCACCAACCGGCTTCTCAAAGCCCTTGGACTGGTGTTTCTCGGCCTGGGTGCTCTGGGCATTTTCCTGCCCCTCATGCCCACCACGATTTTCTGGATCATCGCCGTTTGGTGTTTTGCCAGCAGCGCGCCGGAGCTGAAGCGCTGGATTCACAACCATCCCCAGTTCGGCGCCGGCGTGCGTAACTTCACCGATCACGGCATTTTGAGCCGGCGCGGAAAAGTCTACGCGCTAACGGGGATGTACGGCGGTCTGGCCCTGTCCGCCTGGCTGTTGGCTTTGAGCGCCACGGTCTGGGCAGGCATCGGCATCGGCCTGCTCCCTGTGGCCGCCTATTTGCTCACGCGGCCGAGCAGCGGAAAACCCGCCGACGCCGAGAACGCAGCGCCAACCCTGAGCGACAAACCGGGCGACTGACATGGCGCGGCCCCATATCTGCTTTATCCAGTGTCAGGGGCTACCCTGGCAGGCCTCCGATCTGACCGCTATCCGGCCGGGCGTTCAGTGCAAGACCCTCAGTCGCGACCCGGACACGGGCGCATCCACCCAGATTGCCCGTTACCCGGACGAATTCGCCCAGACCCCGGGGCAAGTGCTGACTGTGGCCGAGGAACTGTTCGTTCTGGATGGCGAAATTACCCTCGGCGAGCAGCATTTTCACCCCCACTGCTACGCCTATCTGCCGGCGGGTTACAAGCGGCCCGCGCTGACCAGCACGGGTGCCGTGGTGTTGACCATGTTGACCGGCAGCGTCGACGCGACCCTCCCGGACCCGGGCGCTGCCGAGGATCCAGCCATCGAGTTTCTGGACCCGTTCACGATGCCTTGGGCCGGCGGCATCGCGGGCAGCGTGGCGGGAAAGCCCCTCGCGCCCACCCTGGCCACCAAGATGCTGCGCCGCGACCCGGACAGCGGCGAACAGACATTTCTCTACTGCTCTCAGCCTCATCATCCGCCGCCGTCCAAGGTGATGCCGGGCAAGTTTACCCATCCCATGGTGGAGGAGATCTTCGTCCTGGGCGGCACCTTCGTGTTCGGCGACGTGGGCGTCATGGGGCCGGGCGGCTATTGCTACTGGCGGGAGAACGTGTGGCACGGGCCGGTGGGGAGCGCCACCGGCTACCACCTGCTGATCCGTAATCTGGGTGGCCCGCTTGAGAACCGGTTTTCCCAGCAACCCGCGCCTTTCAGCTACGATCCGCCCTACCAACCCGTGCTGCCCGAAGCCCTCAAGCCGTTCGCTCGGTCCTATCGCGCACCGGTGCACTGGTAAGCCCCCGGCCATCGGAACCCTGGCAGCCGGCCGGGGTCTCAGGTAGACGGGCAATCGCAAGCGCCGGCGATTTCGCTAAAATAAATTTCTGATGTACGCCACAGCTACGCAGCATCGTGCCCGCCCCCCCGGCTACGACGCAGGCCTGGGAGCCGCGCTGCTGGCCACCTTGCTGGCCCTGCCCGGGTTGGCGGCGGCCCAGGACGATGCCGCCGAGCCGGACCCGCCGAGGCAGGGCACAGCCCAGGAGCCGGAGCTGCCGCTGTTCGGCATCATTGTGCCGGAGGAGCCCGCCGCCGCCGACGGCCTTCCGGCCGGCGAGCAGCCCGACCCTGCCACCATCGCCACTCGCTTCGAGGCGCGCATGAGCTTTCTGGATCGAGTGGATGCGCAGAACTACGAGGCAGCGATTCCCATCGGCGCTCGCATGGTCGAGCTGACGGCCGGTGAATTCGGCACGGAAAGCACCGAGTACGCCACGGAGCTATCCGAGCTGGCCGAAGTGCGGCGGCGCGCTGGCCAGTACGATCAGGCCGAGGTCGATTTCCTCGCCGCCGTCGCCATCATCACCCGCCTCGAGGGCAAGCTGTCGGGCAAGCTGGTCCAGCCATTGACAGGTCTGGGCGCCACCTACCAGGACATCGACGAGCACATGCCGGCCATCGGCGCCTTCAGGGAGGCGCGCACCGTCAGCCGGCGCCGTTACGGCCTCCTGAACGAGGAACAGATCCCCATCCTGGACCGCATGACGGACAGCTTCATTGCCTTAGGCCGCTACCGCGAAGCCGATGAAAAGCAGGTGGACGCGCTGCGGCTGCTGGAGCGCACGCGGGGCTACGACACGCCGGACGTGCTGCCCGCGCTGTACAAGTACGCTCGCTGGCTGCGCGTTCAGGGCCGCTTTGAGGAAGAACGGCTGTTCTACATGCGGGCCATGAACATCATCAAGCAGGCTCACGGCCGTGACAGCATCGAGATGGTCAAGCCATTGCGGGAAACGGGCAACAGTTTCCGCGCTCAGAAGTTTCCCGAGGGGCTCGGCGCCAGCTCCTTGAAGCGGGCGCTGGATATTGTGCAGACCATGGAAGAGCCGGACCCCTTATTGTTGGCGGAAACGCTGCGCGATCTGGGTGACTGGTATGCGGCCTTCAGCCGAGTGGACCGCGGCAGCCAGGAATATCGGGAGTCCTGGAATGCGCTGGGCCAGGTTGAGAACGGCGACGAGCTGCGTGCCGCCTGGTACTCAAAGCCCGCTTTCGTGCTCTACGAGACCCCCTCTCAGCGCGGCCTGCGGCCGGAGGGTTCTGAACCCGGGCTCAGTCAGGGCTTTGTGCTGGTGACCTTCGATGTGACGCCGGAAGGGCGAACCGCGAATGTCCAGGTGGTCGATTCAGACCCCCCGGGCAAGAAGGACGAGGCCATCGTCCGCTCCATGCGCCGATCCCGCTTTCGGCCGCGCATGGTGGACGGGGAGGTCGTGCTGGCGGAAAAACTGGCTCGCAAATTCACCTTTTCCTTCAAGCCTTCCGGCTGATCTGGGGCACCATGCCTGCGCCGAGTTGGTATGTGACGTGGAGCGCGGCCGCGCTGTTGGGAATAGGTGCCGTCGGCTGGTGTGCCGCACAGACCTCGGCTGACCTCAGCGAGCTGATCATTGCGCGCGACACGGCCAGGCAGGCCGGCGACTTGCAGACCGCCCAGGCAACCGCCCTGGAGATCATCCGACGGGTCGAGTCCGCGCAGGGCCCCAAGGCCATGGCCCTTGCGGAGCCCCTCCTGGAACTTGCCCGGATCCATCGGGCACTGGGCAACGGCGGCGAA
The DNA here is from genome assembly GCA_041556855.1 of Gammaproteobacteria bacterium. Lineage (GTDB taxonomy): Bacteria > Pseudomonadota > Gammaproteobacteria > Steroidobacterales > JBFFHS01 > JBFFHS01. The sequence continues at coordinate 5,526 of JBFFHS010000037.1, read as the reverse complement.
GCCGAGCGGACTTACCTGCGGGTCCTGGACATTATTCAGGCAGAGCAGGGTAAAGTCGGACCCGACCTCATCACCCCCTACCGCGAGCTGGCTCAATCCCTCATGGATGACGAGCGTTTCGAAGCCGCGTTGGACACTCTGGAGGAAGCGCGCAGCATCAGCCGCCGCAACTTCGGCCTGTTCAACATGGGTCAAGTGCAGCTGTTCGACGACCTGACCCGCGCTTACCTGGGCCTCAATGAGACCGCCAAAGCCCAGCAGATGCAGGAGGAGAAGGTGACCCTGGCGGTGCGCAACTTCGGGGCCAACGACCTGCGCGTCGCGCCCTATCGGGAGCGGTTGGCGGACTATTACCAGCGCTCGCGGCTGAAGGTGGCGGCGCGGGAGGAACACCGGAAGGCGCTGGCCATCTACACCGAGCAAGCGCCCGCAGACAGCGCCGCACAATTGCGCGCCCTCAGCCACATTCTGCGCTTGAATTTCGTTCTGCTCGGTGACGAAGACGAACATCTTCGCATCGCCCGGCTGCTGGACGAGGGTCAACTCAGCCGCGCTGAGCACGCTGCCACGCTGGCATTGCTGGGCGATTTTTATTTCGTCCGGGTCGAGGATCGCGGGCAGGCTGAACGCTACTGGTCCGAGGCCTATCGCCGGGCCCAGACGCTCCCCGCGGAAGACCCCGCCAGGGCGAGCTTCGACAAGCCCGTGATGCTGGACTTCGTGCCACCCCTGAACGAGGTGGACCGCAGCTCGCCGCGGCGCAAGCGGGCGGCCTGGGGCCGGCTGACAGCGGTCTTCTCAGTGGACGCCGACGGCCGCGCTGGCGAGGTCGAGGTCGAGATGAGCGTGCCCAATGAGCGGCTGGCGCAGCGTTACGTGGAGCGCGTTGAGGCCACCCATTTCCGGCCACGCCTGGTGGACAGCGTCCCCGTGGCCACGCCCCGGGTACGTCTCACCCACGCCTACCGCTATTTTGTCGACTAGGTCACAGCCTGCTGCGCCGATCCGGGGCTTCGGGCAAAAAGCAACCGCCGCAACATTGTCGGGATCAAACGGATGTGCTTCCCTGACCCCTCGAGCTTGACCCGGCGCAAGGGATAGCCCATGGGACGCTTGATCACTGCAGCTGTCTTTTGGATCGCCCACGCAAGCCTCGCCGCAGCCCAATCCGGGCCGGCCGTTCAGGGCGGTATCGGGCTTCACTACCACGAGCCCTTGCGCGGCCTGACGCTGCAGGACAGCAACGCCGGCATTGTGATGAAGCCTGGTCCGGGCCAGCCGGTGACCCTTCAGTTCGAGGCCTTCGGGCGCCGCTTCGAGCTGCAGCTTACCCCCAACGCGTCGCTGCTGCCCGCGGCCACACGCAGCCAGCTGGCGCAACGGGATATTCACGTCTATCGCGGGCACCTCACCGATGTCCCGGCGTCCTGGGCGCGCCTGGTCATCGCCGACGGCATCGCCCGGGGCACGCTGTTCGACGGGTCTGAGCTGTATTCCCTCGAAGCGCCCGGTGACGCCCTGCCTCCTGGTGTCGCTGGCCCGGTGATCTACCGTCTGGCTGACGTGATGGTCGAGCCCGGCCAGCTGGGCTGTGCCGCCGAACCCGGGGGCGCCAGCGGTAACACCGCTTATGCCACCCTGGTCGCTGAGCTGAAAACGCTAGCCGCCGGCGCCCAACCCGGCGCTACCGGGAATCTCAACCTGGGCGCCGTGGCCGATTTTGAATTCACTGAGGACTTTGGCAGCGGAACTGAGGTGGCTCTGCTGGATCGATTCAACCGCGTGGACGGCATTTTTTCAGCAGAGCTGGGCGTGCAGATTACCGTCAACCAGATCGATATCTTCGCGGCCGCGGATGATCCTTTTACCCAATCCGTGCCGGGTGAGCTGTTGACAGAGCTGAGTACCTACCGCAGCGGCAACCCCGCCCAACGCGCCCAGGGCTTGAGCCATCTGTTCACCGGGCGCGACCTGGAAAAAACCACCGTGGGCATCGCCTACATCGGTGCGCTGTGCAGCAGCTTTGCCGGTGCGGGCTTGAGCGAAGGCAGACGGGGCCCCCTGACCGACAGTCTGATTGCCGCTCACGAAATCGGCCACAACTTCGGCGCAGACCACGACGGCGACCCCGGCGGCAGCTGTCCCGACGCGCCCACCACATTCCTGATGGCCCCGTCCATTAACGGCAGTAATCAGTTCTCCCAATGCAGCAAAGATCAGATGGCCCTGGAGGTGGCCGCCGCCAGCTGCATTACGCCCATCGCCGATGTTGATATGGCGACCAGCGTAGACGACCCCAGCCTGACGGTGCTGACCGGGACCGATTTCAGCTACGGCATCACGGTGGATAATGGCGGGACGGATACCGCCGAGAATGTTCGCGTGAGCGTGCAAATACCCGCGGCCATCACGGTTCAGACCGCGGAGCCGTCGGCGGGCACCTGCAGCATCGGCGGCGGCGCCGTGGACTGTGATCTGGGCAGCGTCACCGGCAACAGCAGCCGGACGATCGCATTGACGCTGCAGGCCGCAACGCCCGGCGATCTCACCATCAGCGTATCCGTGTCCGCCAGCGACGATAACAATGCCGCCAACAACGTTGCCCGGGGCGCTATCACCGCTGATCCTGCCGTTGACCTGGCCGTGGCCCCGGTCTCCGACGCGCTTATCGATGTGAACGCCAGCGGCACGCTGCGGGTGACGGTGCGCAACGATACCGACCTGCGCGCCACCGGCGTGGCAGTCCGTTTCGATCTGGACGGCGGCCTGAGGGCCTCCAGCGCCAACTACCCGCTGGGCAGCTGCGCCGTCAGCGAGCAACGGGTCGATTGCGGGGGCGGCACGCTCGACGGCAACGATGCCACTCAGCTCACCTTGAACTACACGGCTGTGAATGCCGGTCAGCACAGCATCAGCGTCGCCGCCAGCGCTACGGAGGCCGAGCTCGACGGCGCCAACAACACGGCGGCGGCCACTATTTCGGTGCAAAACGTGTCCGCCGCCGGTGGGGGTGGCGGCGCCCTGGTGTGGGCGATCCTGCTGCTCATCCCGACGCTGCACCGCCGACGACCGCGCCCCAGCTAGCCGCCGCCTCTCGCCTGTTGCAGGCCGTACAATACGACCATCAAGCGCAGCCGCCGGAGCGCCCGCCATGCGCGCCATGGTCCAGGAGGGTCCAGGCCAGCCCCTGACTCTCACCGACATACCCGTGCCCGAGCCAGCGCCCGGCCAGGCACTCATCAAAGTAGACACCTGCGCGGTCTGCCGCACGGACCTTCATGTGGTGGATGGCGAGCTGCCGGCCATCCCCTATCCGGTCATTCCAGGCCACCAAGTGGTCGGCAATGTGCTTCGAGCCACGGCTGAGGGATTGACGGTCGGCGAGCGTGTGGGCGTTCCCTGGCTGGGCTACACCTGCGGTCACTGCCAGTACTGCGAACAGGAGCAGGAAAATCTCTGCGACTCGGCACGTTTCACCGGCTACACCCTGCCTGGCGGCTACGCCGAATACCTGGCCGTCGATCAGCGCTACTGTCTGCCTCTATCGCCGGCCGCTGACAGCGCCGCCATCGCACCGCTGTTATGCGGCGGCCTGATCGGTTACCGGGCACTGCGTATGACCGCTGCGGCGCAGCATGTGGGACTGTACGGCTTCGGTGCCGCAGCCCATATTCTCGCTCAGGTGCTGACCCATCAGGGCCGCCACTTCTACGCGTTTACCCGGCCCGGCGATGTGGCAGCCCAACGTTTCGCGAAACAGCTCGGCGCCCGCTGGGCCGGCGACTCGGACGCCCGGCCCGATCGACTGCTGGACGCTGCCATTATCTTTGCACCCGTGGGGCCGCTGGTGCCGGCTGCGCTGCGTGCCGTGCGCAAGGGCGGCATCGTGGTGTGCGGCGGGATCCACATGAGCGACATTCCCAGCTTCCCTTACGAGATTCTCTGGGGGGAGCGTCAGGTTCGCTCGGTGGCGAATCTGACGCGCCGAGACGGGCTGGAGTTTCTAAAGATCGCTGCGGCGGCGCAAATTCGGACCCAGACCCGCTTGTTTGCCCTGGAGCAGGCCAACGAGGCCCTGGCCCAGCTGCGGGGCGGCGAGTTCACCGGCAGCGCGGTACTTCAGGTCGCCCAGGACTAGCCGCCGTCGGCTTCCAAGCGCGCCTGCAGGGCCGCGCCGGGCGCCCACAGGCGCACCGCCAATGCCCACAGAAACAGGATGCCGTTGGCAACTCCCACCATTACAAACGGCGCCGACGGCGCGAGCATGTCAAACAGCCGGCCGCCCACCACCGTGGACGCGACCAACCCCAAGGCGCCGAAGAACGAGTACACACCCACAATGGAACCGCGCAGCCGGGCATCGGCTTCCTGGCCAATAAGCACCTGACTGGCGGTGATGGCACTCATCTGGCCGATGCCCAGACACACGCAGGCGGCAATCGCCGCGGGCGCCAGCGGATCCTTAACCAGTCCGATACCCAGAAATCCCAGCGCCCCCAGGGCCATGGCGAAGGCCATGGCCGAGACTCGATTGACGCGATCGGCGATCAGGCCGATGACCGGCGCCCAAAGCAGGGCGGAAACCTGGACGATGCCAAACAACATGCCCGCCTTCGCCAGCGCGTCTGCGTCGCTGCGACCTAGCGCCGTGGCCGCCTGAGTCACCCACAGGGAAAAGAACGCCCCCACCACCACCATGTCCCCCCGGGACGCGAACGCGGATCCGTAGGCCAACGCGATGCGTGGGTTGCGGGCCGCCGTCAGCCCCGCCCGCACCAGGCTGGCGAGCTTGTGCTGCTGGGTCTGCCGCACCGGCCTGCCACCCTTGAGACCGAGGCGCAACACAAAGGCCGTGGCCAGGCAGATCACCAGAACCGTACCGAATGACCATCGGCCGGCCGCCGCCGGCCCCGCACCCGCATCAGCAAACCATTTCGGCAGCTGGCCCAGCAACGGGATCACCAACGCCATGCCGAGACCGTTACACACGCCGACAGCACCGATTAACTTGCCCCTTGAGCTCTCCTCCGGATAGTCCGCAGGCACGACTGCGAGCATGGTGCCCACGGCAGCCGAGCCCACGGCAAACAGCATGCGAAAGACGGCCAGCTGCCAGAGGGTTGCGGCGAAGGAGCACAGAAGATAGCCGCAGCCGATGGCGATGAAGCCGAACACGTAAACGGGACGACGCCCGATGCGATCCGCCAGGGCGCCGAAGGGCGCCACCAACACCAGCACGACCACTTCCTGGAGTCCTGCCAGCAGGCCGGATACGCCGCCCTCCTGGTCCGCCGCCACCTCCAGGTTGACCCGCAGCAGGTAGGGCTGGGCGAAATTAATAAATGCCAGCAAACAGACTGAAAAGAACGCTGCATACAGCAGAGCCAGGCCGTTGCCCGTGCTGATACCGTCTCTAAGCTGAATCGGGCCGAGCCGGCCAGCTAGCGCTGTGGCCATGACTGCCGCCGGACTGCTGGCGAGGCGTCAGCTGCCGGCGCCATTCAGCGCCGGCAGCAGCTCGTCACG
>JBFFHS010000036.1:0-34751 GCA_041556855.1 Gammaproteobacteria bacterium | reverse complement strand
TGGCTAGGCGAACAGCTGGCGGTGAAGATCGGTACCTTCCGCTTGTGCCAGCAATAGATCGAGGTAGCCATCCGCCGTAACCGGATCGCCAAACAAATGGCCCTGGGCAAAATCGCAATCCTGTTCGCGGAGGAATTGCAGCTGCTGCTCCGACTCTACGCCCTCGGCGACCACGTCCAAGTTCAGGCTGCGTCCCATCTTGATAATGGTGGACACCAGCGTGGCATCGTTCGCGTCGATGGCTACATCCCGAACGAAGGACTTATCGATCTTCAAAGTGCCGATCGGGAATTTTTGCAGCGCACTCAGTGATGAATAACCCGTTCCAAAGTCATCGATGGAAAGGTGCAAGCCCATGCTGTAGAAGTTGTCCAGGATGCGCACGGCACGCTCTGTGTCCTCCATCAGCGTGGTCTCGGTAATCTCCAGCTCCAAACAGGTTGGCGAAACTTGATGCTGGCGAAAAATCTGCTTGACGTTGTTCAGAAAGTCGCGCTGGCGTAACTGGCGCAGCGATAAGTTCACCGAGATTCGACCGGCGGAAGGTACGGAACGCTGCCAGAAGCGGTAGTCCGAACACACTCTGTTCAGGACCCACTCCCCCAGTTGCAGGATGAGGGTGGTTTCCTCGGCGAGAGGAATGAAGTCCGCCGGCAGAATGATCCCGCGGTCCGGCAGATCCCAGCGGACTAGGGCCTCCGCACCCTCGATGCGCCCGTTACGCAGGTTATATTTCGGCTGATATCGCACCCGCAACTCGTCCCGTTCGAAGGCGCGCCGCAGCTTGCTCTTCAGCATCAGCCGCTCCACTGCCTCGGTATTCATCTCCGGCGTGTAAAACTCGAAGCAGTTGCCGCCGCTGTTTTTAGCGTAGTAGAGAGCCGCATCCGCATTGCGAATCAAGTCGATTGCGTTGTCCGCGTCGCGGGGATAAATCGCTACGCCGATGCTGGCGGTGATAAATACCTCTTCGCCCTGAACGCGGAATGGTTCGGCAAGCTTGGCCAGTAGCTTGCGGGTAGTTGCGGTGAGCTCCTGAGAGATACCGTCCAGGGTGTCGAAACCGCCGATGAGCAACGCGAACTCATCACCCGACAGGCGCCCTGCGACTGCATCTTCCGGTTTGCTGTCCCCGATGCGCTGGGCGAATATTTCCAAACTGGTATCTCCGGCGGCGTGACCGAAGGTGTCATTGATATCCTTGAAATGATCGATATCCAGATAAAGCAGCGCCAGATACTGTCCGGAGCGGCGGCTGCGGGCAATGTTGCGTTGCAGAAGGTGCTGGAACTGCATGCGATTAGGCAGTTTGGTTAAGGCGTCCACTCGCGCCAGCATCCTGATTCGTTGCTCTGCCCGCTTGCGCTCACTGATATTCTGAGCCGCAAAAATTCTGCCGATTTCCTCGGCGCCGTCCTTCAGAGTTGACGAGGTGTAGGAAACCGGCACGTTGCGACCGTCACTGGTCAGGTAGCTGATTTCGCGCGGCGTCTGATGCACGGAGTGTTTGAGCTCGGCGTGAAATTCGGCGGGCACCAGGTCGGTAATCGGCTTGCCGACCAGGTCCTGGGATGCGTAGTTGAGCAGGTCCGCGGCCGCGTCATTGACCCTGGTGATAATGCCGTTCTGGTCGGTGACAATGACCGCCTCGTTCATTCCTTTGAGAATGCGGTCCAGATAGTCGCGTGAAATGGTGGTTTCGCGGAGCTGTTGGCGCATGGCTTCAAACGCATCGACCAACTCGCCAAGCTCGTCGTCGCGTTGATGTGCAGGCTGAGGCTCGAAATCACCGCGCCCGATATGCAGCGCATTGCGAGCCAACTTAGCGAGCGTGTTGACCAGGTCCGTCACGCTCATCCAGGTCCGAATCGCGGTGATCGCAAGCAGCAGCAGCGCGGCGGCCAGGCCAATCCCCAGCGCCTGCCGGCGGACCGTGCTGAGCTGTTCTGCCACCTGAGCCTGGGCGGGGGATAATTCGCTATCCCGGCCCGCCGCCGAGTAAGCGGTAGCGACGCTGTCCATGGCCACATCCGCCATTCGGCCGGTCTGCAGCCAGAGCAGGGCCAGAAGCAGCGCGGCCCCCGCCGAAACCAGCAGGACGACGCGCAGCAGATGCTTCTTAACTAGTCGGCCCATATCAGCGCTACTAACAGCCCCCGTCGCCAGGTAATCCCCCGGGCCTTTCGTTTCTTGTTTTTATAAAGCCCCCGCCCGCGGCAGGAAACAACCTTACCCAGAACACCATATTCGCAGATCTTTGCCCGGCACAATAGGTAAAATTGCGGCAAATCTGGGTCGGGGCTACCTGAGGCAGCGGGGAAAATTCCGCTGCGAGCCCTGCCTTTCCCGCCGCCGGGCCGTGTAAGATTGGCACTTGTGGCTGTGCGTCTCGGATGAGGGAGATGTCCAAGACTGCCTTGATTGTGGATGATTCCGCGTCGGCCCGCGTGGTGTTGAGCCGGATTCTGGCCGAACATGACCTGGACGTGGATACGGCGGAGTCGGCGGAGCAGGCGCTGGACTACTTGCTCGGCCAACGTCCCGACGTCATTTTCATGGATCACCTGATGCCAGGCATGGACGGCTTTCAAGCCGTGCAGGCGATCAAGGCCAATCCTGATACGGCCACCATACCCATCATGATGTACACCTCTCAGGAGGGCGAGCTGTATGTGGGGCAGGCTCGGGCGCTGGGAGCTCTGGGCGTTCTGCCGAAGCAGGTCCAGCCCGTCGAAGTGTCCAAGGTGCTCAAGTCCCTGCACCTGATCCCGGAAGACGATCAGCCAGCGGAGGATGCGGCCGCGCTGCCGCCAGCGCCGGAGGAGTTCGCCGGCGACGCAGAGCTCAGCGCGCTGCTGACCGATCTATTTCAACAGCAGCGCGCTCTGCTGCGCGAGGAGATTCGCGACGGCTACCAGCAGCTGGCGCTGCAGCACGGTGAACCGGAGGCCGCTCCGGCCGGGCAAGCGCGCACCCTGGGTGTCAGCCCGGCCCTGGCCGTGGTGCTGATCCTGTTGGCCGCGCTGGTGCTGTGGTTTGCCTTCCTCTACTGGGAGACGGAGCAGCGCTGGCAGCAGGCAAACGCCCGCAATGCCCGTTTGCTGGAAACCCTGCAACAGCAGCAGACGTCCGGTGAGCTGCGGGTCCCGACGGAACCGTCGGAGCGGCCGGTGGATCTGGTGGCGGAGGCCTTGCAGTGGGGCGCCAATGAGACGGCCCGCTACGGTTTTTCCGATATCCCCTTGGGCGATGCTAGAGCCCGGCTGCTGGCTGATTTGCTTGAACGCCTGGAAGTGGCGGGCTTTGCCGGCGTCGTCCAGGTGGACAGTCACGTGGGCCGCTATTGCCTGGTCCAGGCCGCCGACGGCGGACTGCGGCTCGCGCCGCCGGATGCGCCCGTGGCGGAGTGTGATCAGCTGGGGGTGGGTCCCGCTGAAGCAACTGCCCTGGGTGGGCGACAGACCTTGAGTTTTGCCAACACCGTTGCCGCCGCCAACGCCAATTCAAACAATGGCCTGACCGTGATTGTCACATCCCACGGCACGGATCGGCCCGCCACGGACTATCCGCCGCTGGCGGCGGGCCTGAGTGCCGGGGAGTGGAATCAGGTGGCCGATCTCAACAACCGGGTTGAAATCACACTGCTGGCCGAATAGCCGCGTAACGTCGTGATAAGCGCAGCACCACGCCGGGAGGCAGCCCGCCCTTTTGTGCCGGCGCCTGTTTTGCGCAACCGTCATATCCAGTCCGTCGTCGCCAGCAGTCCGCCTCGTAAGCGCATGGTCGCGCGGCGCTGCCGGGGGATCGTCGCTGGGGCTCGCACCGAGTTGGTAACAACCCCGGACGGTACGCGTCTGCTGGGGCGTTTCAATCCCCATCCCAACGCAGCGGCGGATCTGGTGATCCTGCTGCACGGTTGGGAAGGCGGCGCCGAGTCCCACTACATGCTGTCTGCGGCGCGTGCCCTGCATGGCGCCGGCTACCATGTATTTCGTCTCAATCTGCGCGACCATGGTGACACCCATCACCTCAACGAAGATCTGTTCCACTCCTGCCGCATTGCTGAAGTCGTGGACGCGGTGGCGGAAATTCAGCGCTTGCATCCAGCGCGCCGCACTTGCCTGGTGGGCTTTTCTCTCGGCGGCAATTTTGCACTGCGGGTCGGCGCGCGTGCCAAGCGGGCCGGTTTGGATCTGCTAAAGATCATCGCAATCTGTCCGGTGCTGTCACCGCGCAATACGATGCAAGCCCTCGAGCAGGGGTTGTGGATTTACCGCCAGTATTTCCTGACCAAGTGGCGGCGCTCCCTGTACAAGAAGGCGCGCCTTTTTCCAGATCGGTATCAATTCGGCGACTTAAGACGTTTCCCGACGCTGACCGCCACAACGGATTTTTTCGTGGAACGCTATACGCCCTTTGCTGATCTGTTCAGCTATCTGGACGGTTACGCAATTGTCGGTGATGCGTTGCTCGGGTTGTCCGTGCCCTCCGAAATTATTGCGGCCGCGGACGACCCGGTGATTCCCCGGGGTGACTTGCTGGATCTGGCCTGCGGTCCCAACTTAGCCATCGAGGTGATCGATGGCGGTGGCCATTGCGCTTTCCTGGAGGGGTTCGGGCTTGTGACCTGGATGGACCGCGAAATCGTGCGCCGAGTGTCGGTTTATTCCTGAGCAGCGTCGCGGCGTTTCTCTGTGAAGTGCTGGGGACGCTGCTCGCCGGCCACCTTGATCTCGCCGTCGATGACGGCGCCCTCAGACACGGCAATGGAGTTGCCCGACAGGCTGCCGGTGACGCGCGCTGTTCCCGCAACCTCAACCCGTTCCCGCGCGATGACATCGCCATCCACTTGGCCGGCGATGATCAGATCCGTTGCCCGCATGGTGCCTTTCCAGGAACCGCTGGCGGCGAGCGTTGCCGGTCCCTCAATATCGCAGTCACCCTCGACGCGTCCAGCGAAGACATAGGACCCGGAGCCTGCGATCTGGCCGACGAGAGTTGTCGAGGGCGTGATGTAAGTCGCGGGACCCGGCACGGAGTCAAGGATACGGCGTTTGCGCTTCAGCATATGCTCTGTCTCGAAAGGAGAGATCGAGAACTTAGCTCAACGGACCGCCTGATGCGAGGTACCGAGGTCACAGAATGACCGGTGCGCCGGCCTGGGTCACCATGTGACTTAAATTGTCACCTCGCAGTGGGTTGATTTTGGGCCAGTTCCGCCAGCCGTCTAGGTAACTGAAGTGGTTGGCATAAACATTGCAGGTTTTTGCTGGTGTTGGTTGCACCTGGAATGTGAGCTGATTCAGATGAACCCTGACAGTGAAATCATTGCCTTGCTGTTGCCCGAGGGGACAACCTCCCGGGGCTCGGCTGCCCGGCCTGATCTTGCCCGGGGCGCACAGCGCCTGGTGCGCGACCCAAATGGTCGGATCGCCCTGGAAGACGTCGAGTCCGAAGAGGACTTTGAGCGGACTGCCCGCACCACCGGATGTTTCCGCCGGGGTAAGCCCATTCGCGACCCCGGTACCCTCGAGGTTATCGGCTACGAGATGGAAGAAGTACCGCGCGTTGGCGCGGTCACTGCTTGACAGCGGCCGGTCAGCTCCTTCCGGGCCGACCTATTTCAGCGGCCTCGCCCTGTCCCTGCTGCCCGACTTTGTCCGTATAATCGGCGCTTTCCTACCGCCTGAATAATCTCAGGAAACCCAGACGGATTATCGTGGATCGCTTCGCTGAGCGACTGAGATGGCTGCACTCAGCCGACAACGCGTCTCTGATTCAGGGCGGGCTGCGCGGTATTGAGAAGGAAAGCCTGCGGGTTGACGAGGCGGGACGCCTTTCTCAGCGGTCCCACCCCCGCGGGCTGGGTTCGGCGCTCACTCATCGCTTCATCACCACCGACTACTCCGAGGCGTTACTGGAGTTCGTGACACCGGCGTATCCGACTAATTGGGAGACCCTCCAGTTTCTCTGCGACCTGCATCAGTTCACCTACGCTCAGATCGATGACGAGTTGCTGTGGGTGGCGAGCATGCCGTGCCTGATGGAAGAAGAACATCAGATTCCCATCGCCCGCTACGGCGATTCCAACGTGGGCCGGATGAAGACCATTTACCGGATCGGTCTGGGGCATCGTTACGGTCGCAAGATGCAGACGATCTCGGGAGTGCATTTCAATTATTCCGTGCCTGAGCGCTTCTGGCCGGCTTTGCAGGAAAAGGAGCGCCGTGCGGGTACTCTGCTGGAGCTACAGTCCGATCGTTATATGGGACTGGTACGTAACTATCGGCGCTGGGGTTGGCTGATTCTGTATTTGTTTGGCGCCTCACCGGCACTGTGCAAGTCCTTTCATCGCGATGCTTTGCAGGGGCTTGAGGACTTGGATGGCAAGACCTGGTTCGGCCGTTATGCCACGTCGCTGCGCATGAGTGACTTGGGCTACCAGAATAGCTCTCAGGCGCATCTCCGCATATCCGCTAACAGCATGTCCGAGTACATCGAGCAGCTTAGTCAGGCTATCTCCACGCTCAGTCCGGACTATGAACAGATCGGGGTGCGGGTTGACGGTGAGTACCGCCAGTTGAACGCGAACGTGCTGCAAATCGAAAACGAGTATTACAGCACCGTGCGGCCCAAGCGGCGGGCTCACTCCGGTGAGCGCCCGACGCTTGCGTTGCGCCGTGCCGGGGTGGAGTACGTCGAGGTTCGGGCTCTCGACGTCAACCTGTTCCACCCGGTGGGTGTGAGCCAGGTGCAAACGCGACTGTTGGAGGCGTTTTTAGTGTATTGCCTGTTGGCTGACAGTCCGCCCATTGCGGCCGCGGAGCAGGATGAAATTGAGCAGCGCGAGGCCCTCGTAGCCCGCCAGGGACGACGGCCCGGCCTGCAATTGGCTCGCGGCGGTGAGTCGGTGCTGCTGCGGGATTGGGCGCTGGAAATTCTTGAACATGTGCGTGCCGTGGCGGAGCTTCTGGACGATGCCGACGGCGCCTATGACGCGGCGGTGGCGCAGCAATGCGCGGCCGTGCGCGATCCCGAGTTGACGCCCTCAGCCGGCGTCCTGCAGGAAATGCACGATCGCAAGCTGGGCTTCTTTCATCTGGCCCAGCAGATGTGCAACCAGCATCGCGACTATTTTCGCAACCTGCGCCCGCTGCCGACCGCCAAGCAGGATCTGCTGCGGTCCGAAGCCACCGAATCGCTGCAGCGTCAGGCGACCCTGGAGGCACAACAGGGCGAGGCGTTTGAAGCGTATCTGGAGCGCTACTTTCACGGGCTGTCGTGAAATTGGCAACGCCCCGACGGCACCTTGCCCGGGCTGTATTGTGTGCTGCCGCGGGCGCCGTTAGCGCCGTAGCGACCCCCTAACACCCGCGCTACACTTCCGCCACGGGTTGGCAGGTCGACAGCCATGAAATCTTTGTTTGTCAGCGGCGTGATCATCGGGTTTGCGGCCGTGCTCGCCGCAGCCTTCTATTACCCGTGGGTCGATCATGTCCGTATTCCCTCCCGAACCTCCGTCCAGGCCAACGGCGGTCGCGTAGAGCAGTTCCTGGTTCGACTGCCCGCCGATCGGGTTGCCGTGGTCGCCACTGCCCAGTCGGATGCTCGCCTGACAGCGTTCCCGGCCGCTGTCAGTCTCCCCGATGTGGCCAGTGAGGGGTTGGTGCTACTGGAGCACTTCAAGATCCGCGACGCGGCCGGCGATGTCATCGGGGTCGCGAGCCGGCACACGGTGGAGGCCCAGCAGCGCCTTGAGACGGCTTGGAGCGTGGTCATTCCCAGCCGCGGCGCTATTTTGCTGCGCGGCGATGCTGTTGCCAGCACGCTGGATCGCCGCTTGTTGGAGGCGGGATTCCAGACGGGTCAGCCCTGGGCCGGGAACGTGCGTGTTCCGGCAGCGAATAGGGATCCCGTCGGTGCCGGCGAGTTGATCGCGGGCACCGGCGAGTTCGAGGCTCTTACGGGACAGTATGAAGAGGCCTGGCAAGTCACCGGGGTGAGCCCGGCGGGCGAGCTGCGCGGCACGATCCAGCTGAACACGGTGTTCCGAGGCCGATGAAAGGTCTGGCTGTCTTCGCTGTTGGGTTGCTGCTCGGCGCCGCTGCGGCTGCTGGGCTTTTGTACGTGAATCCACTCACCGATCCCGATGCACCCGCCGTAGGCGATGAGCAGTGGCTGTCCTACGACGCCCCCATTCAGACCAGCCTGGCATTAACCCACGGCGGCGATCTGCCGCTGCCTGTGAATCCGCCCAGAGTTCCCGAGCTATGGGAAAGCACCATCGACGGTACCGCCTTGTTGCTGGCGGCTTTGCGCGAGTCCGATGGCGGATTATTTGGCTTCGGGACCCGGATTTCGGCGCTGTCGGAGCAGACCGATGTGCTGCTGACGGGCGTTGTGGTGGATAGCGTCTGGACGATCAGCGCGCCGGGGCGTGGCATCCTGTTCGTGATCGAGCGGGAGAACGCCTGGCCCATCGCCCGGGACATTCTGCTTCCGGCTGTGCTATTCGCCCGGGAATGGCGCGGCATCAAGGGCTATGCGATCACGACCGGGCCGCAGGCGTCCGGGTATGGGCTCGTGCTGGGCGTGACCGGGGAGTTCCGCGATCAGCTTGGCCGGTCCCAGGAGCGCTACGAGCTGCGCCGCTACAGCGCATCGAAGGGGCCGCTTGAGATGAGCGCTGAGCTCGGTATCGCGCTCCCGTCGCCCCCAGCGGTCACGCCCTGAGGCTTCAGGTGGTCGCCGCAGTTTGCCTGGCTAACTCGGTTAGCGGCCGGTCAGTATCCGCCAGCTGGGCGGCACTGACCCGGGCCCGGCTGGCGATCAGTTTCTTGCCCGCCATGAAGGCTCGCGGGCGATTCACCGCCTCCACCGCCATGACCTGGCCGTCGGCCAGATAGAACACGGCAAAGGCGTCGGCGGCGGGTTCACCCCGCAGCACCTGTTGCTCAGCGCCGCTGGGGATCCCGGCGATCTGCAGCTTCAGCCCGTACTGATCGGACCAGAACCACGGCAGCTGCGTGTATGGCTGCCTGTCTCCCAGCATATTCAGCGCCGCTGCTTTGCCTTGATCGGCGGCATTTTGCACCGACTCCAGGCGAACGCGTCGTGCCAGCATGCTGTTCGGGTGATTGGTGCAATCGCCAGCGGCAAACACGTCGGTTGTGCTGGTCCGGGTAAATTCATCCACTCGGATGCCGTCGGCGCAGTCGATACCGGCGCGTTCGGCGAGCGCCGTGACCGGCAGCACGCCGATGCCCGCGATGACGACGTCGCAAGCCAACTCGTCACCCGCTGCCGTGTGCACGGTCTCCACCCGCTCCGTGCCGCTGAACGCGGTAACCGCTGTATTGCAGCGGACGGCTACCCCGGCAGCTGCATGGCGCGCTTGAAAATACTCCGAGACCAGTGGACTCACGACGCGAGCCATGAGGCGCTCGGTGGCCTCGACCACGGTCACGTCAAGACCCAACTGCACGGCGATGGCTGCCACCTCCAGTCCGATGTAGCCGCCACCGACGACGACCAGACGTTGCCCGGCCCTCAGGTCGGCGCGGATGCGCTGCACATCGGCGACGGTGCGTAAATAGTGCACACCGGCAAGCTCGTGGCCGCACACCGGGAGCCGCCGCACCTCGCTGCCCAGCGTCAACAGCAGCTTGTCGTAGGCTAATGGGGGTCCTTTGGAGAGGGCAATTTTCCGGGCATCCAAATGCAGCGCTTCCGCCGTCGTATTAAGTAGCAGATCAATCCCCCGGGCGGCGTAAAAGCGTTCCGGCTTGATCAGCATGCGCTCCAGGGACAACTCGCCCGCCAGGAACTTCTTGGATAGAGGCGGTCGCTGATAAGGGGGATAGGGCTCGCTGCCGACCAGGGTCAAGCGGCCCGCAAATCCCCGCTGTCGCAGCGTAGCGGCCGCCTGGGCGCCGGCCTGGCCCGCCCCCAGGATGACGAAATGCTCGCTCATTGCTGAAACCTATCTCATAATTGCCCGCGTTCGTGGCGAGCTTGATCGGCTGGGTCACCAAATAATCATCATAGAATCTGTAACGACAACGGTACACATGACCAAAGCAATCCGCATTAACGACTTCGGCGGCCCGGACGTCCTGCAGTGGGTCGACATCGAGGTGGGGGAGCCGGGGCCTGGCGAAGTCCGGGTCCGGCATACCGCCAGTGGGCTGAATTTCATTGACACTTACCATCGCTCTGGCCTGTATCCGTTGCCACTGCCGACCGGGCTGGGCACGGAGGCTGCGGGCATCGTGGAGGCGGTGGGCCCCGGGGTCAGCGAAGTCGCCGTCGGCGACCGGGTCTGTTACGTGCATTTGCCGCCGGATGCCTATAGTGAGGCGCGCCTGGTGC
The DNA here is from genome assembly GCA_041556855.1 of Gammaproteobacteria bacterium. Classification (GTDB taxonomy): domain Bacteria; phylum Pseudomonadota; class Gammaproteobacteria; order Steroidobacterales; family JBFFHS01; genus JBFFHS01. The sequence continues at coordinate 24,380 of JBFFHS010000036.1, read as the reverse complement.
CGGCCAAAAGTCTGGTCAAGGTGCCCCGTGCCGTGTCCGATGAGCAGGCGGCGGGGATGATGCTCAAGGGTCTGACGGCCTGGTACTTGCTCAAACGCAGCTATCCGGTCCGGCGTGGTGACACCGTCCTGTTCTACGCGGCGGCCGGGGGCGTGGGTTTGATCGCGTGCCAGTGGGCTGCCCATCTGGGTGCGCGTGTTATCGGCGTGGTCAGCACGCCGGAGAAGGCAGAGCTGGCCCGGGCCCATGGATGCGCCGAAATCATCTTCGCGGATCAGGACGTGAGCAAGCAAGCTCGGGCGCTCACGGGGGGCGTCGGCGTGCCCGCCGTTTACGACTCGGTGGGCAAGGAGACTTTCTTTTCATCTCTGGATGCGCTGCGTCCTCACGGCGTGCTGGTCAGCTATGGCAACGCGTCAGGCCCGGTGGAGCCCTTTGCGCTCTCGGAACTGGCCAGTCGCGGTTCGCTGTTCGTAACGCGGCCGGTGCTGTTTGATTTCATTGCCACGCCTGAGGATCTGCGGGCCGGTAGCCAGGCCCTGTTCGACGTTGTCTTAGCCGGTGCCGTGACCATCGAAGTGCATCAGCGTTACGCTATGCAAGACGCCGCCGCGGCCCATCGGGATCTGGAAGCGCGGCGCACCACCGGCTCAACGGTGCTAATCCCCGAATAGTCGCCAGTCTGACGATTTTTGCCCCTGGCGGGCCGGGATGCCCGGCCGTTACTGTGGGAGCCTCGGGCCAGAGGCCCGGCTTGGGGCTATGGGGCAGTGTACAGGCGGGCATTCAGGGCGGTTTTGGCGGCGCCTATGCAGGCCGTGTACTCGGCGCTGTTGCTGGAGCTGGCAGCCAGCCGCTGGTCATACCGGGTGCCCGCGGACCCACCCTTCCCTGGATTGCGCTATCGGTGCCGCCGGAACGGTCATGAGCGGCGGGGCTGCGTGCTGGAGCTACGTCCGCCCGTGGGCGCTACTCTGCGGGAGGTTGCCCAGCTGGGTAGCTGCCGTCTTCACCAGTTGCTGCGCTTCACCCTGGCTCCCGCCGAGGACGGCACCATTCTGGTCATCGGCGTCCAGTATCGACCCGATGGTCTGGCGCGGCTGCGCATGGAAACCTGGCATCGGTGGTTGGTGCAGGAGCAAAGCGGCACCTTGGCCCGCGTCGACCTGCGGCTTGCTGCGAGCGGTCAGCGCACCGGTGTCAACGGCCACAGCACCGGCAACAGCAACATGACGGTCGCGAATATCACCAGGGTCAGGGGCAGGCCGATTTTCAAATAGTCACTGAAGCGATAGCCGCCCGGCCCCATGACCAGGATATTGGCGGGATGGGAAATCGGGCTGGTGAAGCTGGCTGATGCCGCCATGGCCACGGCCATCATGGCCGTTTGCGGGGCAACGCCCAGGTCGGCGCTGGCGGAGAGTACGATCGGCGACATCAACACCACCAGCGCCGCCGTGGGGATGATCATGGTCGCGGTGGCGGTGACCAGGTAAAGTCCGCCGATCACCCACCAGGGGCCCAAGGGGCCCAGCAGACTCATGGCACTCTCGGCGATATAGCTGGCAGCCCCGGTCTGCTCCATGGCAGTGCCCAGTGGCAGCATGCCCGCAATGAGAAAAATAGCGCGCCAATCGATGGCCCGGTAGGCGTCTTCCATGTTGAGGCAGCGGCTCAGCACCATCAAGGTGGCGCCCACCACCGCCGCAATATAGATGGGCAACCAGCCCGCCATGACGGTTACCACGACGGCAGCCATGATCGTCGCCGCCAGGGGTGCTTTGGCCATGTTCACGGCCTGGCGGCTGACCGGCGTCAACGACAGAAAGTCCGGGTCCTGTTCCAGCAACTCCAGCTTCTGGCGCGGGCCGACCAGTAGCAGAGCGTCGCCGAAACGCATTACCAGCTGATCCAGATTGGAGCGAATGGCGGCGCCGCTGCGCCAGATACCCACCAGCTCCAGGCCGTATTTTTCGCGAAAGTTGAGTTCCGACACGGGCCGGCCGACCAGCGACGAGCGCGGGTTCAGTGTGGTTTCCACCAGGCTCAGACGGTCAGACTCAAACACGTTCAAGTTGGGCTGTGAACCAGGCTGGATCTCTAATTCCTGCAGGCCTCGCAGGACGTCCAGGTCTTCCGGCCGCCCCTGGATGATCAGTAGATCCCCGCGTCGCAAGGATTGATTCGGATCCGGCATGATCATCAGGTCGCCATCGCGGAACAGGCCCAGCAGGCGGAAGTCAAACGCATCGCCCAGGCGGCTGCGGACCAGCGTGTCACCGGCCAGCTGCGACTCCCGCGGCACGCGCACGACGAAAAGCCGTTCTTCGAGCCGGTAGCTTTCGGTAATCTGCTCCTCTGTCATTTTCACGCAGTTGGCAAATTCCGGCGCCCGCTCGAGCTCTGTGACCGTATCCGGCGTTGCCTGCAGCAGCATGATGTCGCCGGCGCGCAGCGGTACGTAGGCCAGGTTGATACGCCGAACCAGCTCGCCACGCCGAATGGCCAGCACGTTGGCGTTATAACGGCGGCGGAACTCGGCATGGTGGAGCAGTTCGTTGACCAGCGCCGAATCGTCCGGAATGGTGACCTCGATGAACTCCACTTGCTCGGACATCAGGCTCTGCAGTACCGGCGCCTCTCGCTCGATGACCAGCTCGCTCCACCGCTGAAACTCCCGGAACCGGTCCAGCCGACCTTGGACCAGTAGCTTGTCGCCCCCTTCCAGCACAGTCTGGCGACTGGGCAGGGATTCGGTGCGGCCGCGCCGCTCGAGCGCCAGCACAATCAAACCTGCCGCCGACCCGATGCGGCTCTGACCGAGGCTTTTGCCGACCAATACGGAATCTATCGGCACCACCATCTCAAAGGTTCGTGCCTGAAGACCATACTGGGTGCGCAGATTGCGCTGACTGCGGCGCTGGGTCTCCCGGTCCGGTTTCTTGACCGGCAGCAGCTGGCGGCCAATCAGCGCGATGAACAGCGCCCCTACCAGCAGGACGATGCCGCCTATGGGGGTGAAGTCAAACAGCCGGAACGCTTGGTAGCCCGCATCATCCAAGGCGGCGCTGATGAGCAGGTTGGGCGGCGTGCCGATCAGCGTTGTCAGGCCGCCCAGCAGGCTGCCGTAGGCCAGGGGCATGAGCAGCCGGGACGGTGGTAGCCGGGTGCGACGGGCGATGTCGATGACCACCGGTAGCATCAGGGCAGCGACGCCAATGTTGTTCATGAACGCCGATAACACGCCAGCGGTGATGATGATGACGATCACCATGCGGACTTCGCTGCGGCCCGCGACCCGCAGGACGCTGCGGCCGATGATGTCGGCAATCCCTGTGCGCGTCAGGCCGTCGCTGAGAATGAACATGGCCCACACGGCAATGACGGCGGAATTGCTGAAGCCCGCGACCGCTTCCGAGGGTGACACCAGGCCTGTCAGAGCCAGCGCCCCCAGCACCATGAGGGCGATGACATCCATGCGGATCTTTTCGCTGATAAACAGAATCAGCGATATACCCAGGATCCCCAGAACTAGGCCGATTTGAAGTGTCAAAACCTAAAGCCGTTGACCCGCGGCCAAGATGCCGCGGAAAGAAAGTCACGCCACAACACCGGGCGAATTCTAAACTGCGGGCGTCGGAACGCCCAGGATTCCCCCGACGACCTCAGTCGAGAGGTGGCGCACCCTGGGGGGACAATCCCTCGTGGTGGTGAATGATCTGCCAGCCTTGCTCGCCGTGACGCAGAACGTCGGTGATGCGTACGCGCCCCCGGGCGGCGCCCGGGGGCTGATACGCAAAGTCCAGATAGTAGCGGGCGATGGCTATGTCGCCGAACAGGGACGCTGCTACCGGGACCAGATTCCAGCTGAACGCCCCGCGGGCTTCGGATTGGGCGCGATCCCGGGCGTGAAAGGCGTCGCGCTCGGCGCGCCCGCGAATCAGTTCCGGCTCGAAAACGTCCCATACGGTGCAATCCTCGGCCAGACGGTTTTCGATGCCGGCCTCGTTGCGAGCCGCAAAGGACTCGAAAATGCTTTTAACGACGTTCCAGATCTCTTGTTCGTCTGACATGGAGCAATCTTCCGGTTGGCCTGGGTGGGGACTGTACTAGAGGGGTCGGGTTGCCGCCAGGCGACGCAGGCGTTACAACCACAGCAATGTCCAAACACACCTTGCGCACCGAGCACCCGTCGATCCGGGGCATCAGCTATCGAGTCTATCGCTGGGGCGAGCCTGACGCGCCGGCGGTGTTCCTGCTTCACGGCTGGGGAGACACTGGCCGGACGTTTGAATTGCTGGCGAATTGTCTGCTGCCCGGCTGGCAGGCGATCGCACCCGACTGGCGTGGCTTCGGCGCTTCGGGCTGGGCTGCGGGGGATTACTTTTTCCCGGACTACCTGGCGGATCTGGATCAGCTGCTGGATCATTACAGCGCCCACGAGCCGGCCCGGCTGGTGGGTCACAGCATGGGTGGCAATATCGCGGCGCTTTATGGGGGTAGCCGGCCGGAGCGGGTTGCTGCGCTGGTCAGTCTGGAGGGATTCGGGCTCAGAGACGACGGCCCTTCGAAAGCGCCCGAGCGCTATGGGCAATGGCTGACCCAACTGCGCTCGCCCCTCCAGCCGATCACTTTCCCAGATTTCGACGCCCTGGCGGCCCGCATCCGCGCCCGCCATCCGACCCTGTCGGCGGAGCTGGCTCAGTTCGCGGCTCGTCACTGGGCGCGGCGGCTCGGTGACCGGGTGGTACTGCGGGCGGACCCGAAGCACCGCCGGGTCAATCCGGTGTTGTACCGGCGCGCCGAGGCACTAGCCTGCTGGCGGGCCGTGCAAGCGCCCGTATTGCTGTTGAGCGGTGGCGATTCGCCCTTTGCCCGGGGGGAGCACCGCGACCTGGATCCGGACGACGGCGGCAGCGCCTATGCCCGCGTCGAGCGCGCCGTGCTTGCAGGTTGCGGGCACATGCTACATTGGGAAGCCCCGGCGGAAGTGGCCGCCCGACTGGAGGCGTTCTTCATGCGTCTCTCGGAGTTTGCATAGCTGTGACCTATCGCCGCCTGCGTCAGACTGAGTACGGGGAACCCGCTCAGGTGTTGTTTATCGAAGAGCTACCGGATCCCGTGCCGGACGCGGGGGAAGTGGTCATCCGCATGGAGGCGGCGGCCCTGCATATTGCGGATCTTTACCACACGACCGGGCGGTACGGGTTTGTCAGCCCTCTGCCCAGGACCCCCGGCTTCGAGGGGGTTGGGCGAATAGCGAGCGTGGGCGATGGCGTAACGGAATTCCAGCCGGGCGACCGGGTATTTGCGCCCTTGGGGAGCGGCACCTGCTCTGAGCTTGTGGTAGCACCTGCCGCTGCGCTGATCGGCTGTCCCGACGGTGATCGTGAGCAACTGGCGTTGACGATGGTGAACGGCGCGACCGCGGTGGCGCTGCTGGAAGACTTCGCTGATCTCGGCGCGGGCGATTGGCTGCTGCAGAATGCTGCGAACTCTAACTGTGGCCGCTATGTCATCGCCCTGGCGGCCCGCCGGGGGATCAAGACCTGTAACGTGGTACGGCGGCAGGAACTGGTTGCTGACCTTGCGTCTTTGGGCGGCGACGCGGTGCTGATGGACGGGGACGATTTGCCGGAGCGGGTGCAGCAGGCCACCGGCGGGGCTGAGTTGCGCTTGGCGCTGGATGCGGTGGCGGGGGCGGCAACGGGCCGCCTGGCTCAGTGCCTTAGTGATGGCGGTAAGGTGGTGAACTACGGGGCGGTTACCCGGAAGCCCTGTCAGATCTCCTTCTACACCATGTTCCGCAAGGACGTGAGCCTGGTGGGCATGAGCATGAGCAAACAGATGGCTAAGCGGGACGCCGTCCAGCGACGCGCCGTATACGAACGGCTGGCCCAACTCATCGCTGCCGGAGAATTACAGGCCGCCATTGCAGGCCGTTATCCGCTGGCGGAATTTCAAGCTGCGTTCGTCCAGGCCGGCGAGACGGGTCAGGCCCGGCCGGGCAAGGTCATCGTGCTGCCCAACGACTAGCTGGCCTCACCAGTCCTCATCCTCATCATCGTCTTCCCAGCGACGGATCTTGCTGTAGTCGATGTTCTTCTCTGCATCGCGGCTTTTCTTGAATTGTTCGTGTAGATAGCTGGCCAGCAGGATGGCTCCCAAGAGCAAAAGCGCGATAGCTATCCAGAACGTCGTTGGCATGGGATCAAGGGGACGCAGCCGAAAAACAATAACCGTAAATCAGAGCCAGAACCAGCTTTTCAAGCAGGTTCGGATTGCCTATAAAGATATAGAACGTGAACCAAATCACAAAGTTGGCTGGAGCACGGTCGATATACTTGAAAACATCCTCCAGTCGGATATGGACGAACACGCGGAGGTAGTCGCATGAGGAACGCTGAAAGAGTTATTCCTGTTATTAACCTGCAGGAGTTCTTTCGTGATTCCATAAGCGACGCAATGGTCAATCAAGGTGTCGATGCCGATGACCACACGGCCTACTATGTGGTTAATCTTCTGACGGTATTCTCCCGGTCCGAGGCCCTCTACGAACAGACTGAGCAGGGATTTGGCATCAAGCCCCTGGCGAAGATGCTTGCCGACGCGCTGCACGCAAAAAGCCAGCAGGAGCGCAATCTTGCGCTGAAGCGGCTTGGCGATGTGTCCCTGTTCATTGCCGGGTTTTTCTATGAAAGTCTGGCTCGCAGTCTGGTGGATGTGGATTACTACGTGCATATGGGCGGCGGTGCTTATGGCTCGCTCTCTGAAAGCGTTGGCGGCAGCACTCGGGGCAGGGTTTTCCAGAGTGTTTACGCGGAACTTGCTGACAAATTCCAGGAGTTCGTCGAGGTGCTCAACGAGGTGCGGGACATGGCCAAGTCCAGCACAGATCATGATGTTCTGCGCCTTTATGAGATGTGGCTGCGCACGGGGAGCGCGCGGGTAGCCGGTTTGTTGCGCGAACTCGGCATTGAGCCCAATCAATTCGCCAAAATTCGTCTGCCGCACTAGTGCTTAGTCACTTGCAGACGCTGCTGGGTGAGATCTACGGTGTTGATACGCCCTACGACGTTTACGATTTTCTAATTACCGACAGCGAGCTGGCGCGAGAGCTGCAGGGCGACGGCGCGACTCGAGACATTGACGAGAAACTCCTGATTCGTGAGCGGCCGGAGAGTGCCGAGGTCGCGCTATTCATCCGCGAAGAATTGCTCGCGCGGCTCTCCAACAACGATCCCCGCGCCGGTCTGGACAGCGACAATCTGGGGGATTTTTGGACCGTGCTGGAAGGCATCAGTCACTTTCTCTATTACATGTGGAACGCGGCGTTGGACAAACCCATTACTCTGATGGAGATGGAACTCCAGGCAGAGGTAGACAAATTCATCACCACCGCACGTTTGCTTGAGACCCAGGGCGTCATGTTGCCGGATCGGCTGCATCGCTGGCTATTCGAGCTGCCGCGATTCCATGCCAATCTGTCCGATGAAGAGCTGGATCGTTATCAATCCGCAAACCGCTATGCCGGCAAGTACTGCGTGGGGCTGGCGCGGCATCTCGCAGCAAGACACAGCCACGCCTCATTAGCGGGCGAGCTGCAGCATTTCTATAGACTCTCCCAACCGGGCAAGATCCAGCATATCGAGGCAAGCTACCATCCGCTGCCCCGGGCGCGCGGACTCTGTTGATCAGGTTTTCCAGGGCAACTCGTCGCTGAAATCAAACCAGTGGGCCCGCGCGCCGGCGAACACATGGCCCTCTGGCGAGCGGTCTATGTCGCCGCTGATACAGGCTCGAGCCACGTGCATCTCGCCCGGCCAGCGGCTGCTCTTGAAGAACATGGTGCTGCCGCAGCGTTGACAGAAGCCGCGTTTGGCATCCGATGAGGATTTGAACCATCTCAGGTCGGCATCGCTGACCAATGCGAACTGGGGCATCTCGACCCCGACCCAGGTGACCAGGGGCGCGCCGTGGGCGCGCTGGCAGATGGAACAATGGCAATGAGCGCACCACTTTGTGGGTGGCTGGATCGAAAATTGGACGGCGCCGCACAGGCACTGTCCGAGGAATCGTTCCTCAGTCATGGGGGGCCAGATCCGCCACGGCCCGGGGGGGACCCAGGAAAAGCTGATAGGCGGGATTGTCCGTTTCTTCCCAGTAGCTGTAGCCGAGATTATCCAAGTGGTCGCGAAACTCAGCTCGCTGCTCGGGCGGTACCTGAACCCCCGCAAGTACGCGGCCATAGTCGGAGCCGTGATTGCGATAGTGAAACAGGCTGATGTTCCAGCGCTCGCCGATGGCCTCAAGAAAACGCAGCAGTGCGCCGGGACGTTCGGGAAACTCGAAACGGCAGATGACCTCATCGGACAGGTCCTCCACCGGGCCACCGACCATGTGCCGTATATGCAGCTTCGCAAGCTCATTGTCGCTTAGATTGAGCGCGGTGTAACCGCTGTCGGTAAGCTTGGCCATAAGCTCGGCAATCTCTGCAGTACCCTCGGACAGGCTTACGCCGACAAAGATTCGCGCCCTGTCATGATGCCCGTAGCGATAATTGAATTCGGTGACGTTGCGACGCCCCAGGGATTGGCAGAAGGCTTTGAAAGCGCCAGGACGCTCGGGGATTTCCACCGCGAGCAACGCCTCCCGGTGTTCACCGATTTCCGCACGCTCGGCGATGTGCCGGAGCCGGTCGAAATTGACATTGGCGCCGCAGTTCAGTGTCACCAGCGTCTTGTCAGTCTCCGGGTGGATTTCCAGAAAGCGTTTCATGCCTGCTACGGCCAGTGCCCCCGCCGGCTCCATGACCACGCGGCTGTCCTCAAAGATGTCTTTTATGGCGGCACAGATCTCATCGGTAGAGACCAGCACTATCTCGTCGATGACCGCGCGGCAAAGGCGAAAAGTCTCATCCCCCACTCGCCGGACTGCTACGCCGTCAGCAAAGATGCCCACATGAGAAAGCGTGACCGGCGCGCCGGCCTCAAGCGCCGCCTGCATGCTGGCTGCATCGGAAGGCTCCACACCGATGACCCGCACCTGGGGGTAAAGGTGTTTCAGGTAGGCGCCCACACCTGCGATCAGGCCGCCGCCGCCCACGGGCACGAAAACAGCGTCTGGCGGCTCAGAGAGTTGGCGAAGAATCTCAATGGCGATAGTGCCCTGGCCGGCGATGACGTCGGGATCGTCGAAGGGGTGAATGAATGTCAGCCCGCGCTGCTCCGCCAGCGCCAAGGCATGGGCATAGGCGTCATCATAGGTGTCGCCATGGGAAATCACCTGCCCGCCCAGCGCCACGACCGCTGCCACTTTGATGGACGGCGTGGTGGTGGGCATGACGATGGTGGCCTTGCTCCCCAGACGTTGCGCCGCCAGCGCCACGCCCTGGGCGTGATTGCCGGCAGAGCTGGCGACCACGCCCCGCTGCAAAGCCGCGTCGTCGAGCCTGGACAACTTGTTGTAGGCACCGCGCAGCTTGAAGGAAAATACTGATTGCAGGTCCTCGCGCTTGAACAGCACATTGTTTTTCAGTCGCTGGGACAGTTGCAGCGCAGCGTCCAGAGGGGTCTCTCGCGCGACTTCGTAAACGCGGGCCTTCAGTATCCGTTCGACGTATTGGGCAACAACCGGATCCATGTTGAGCTCGATGGCTGACCGGCTTTGAGAGTAACCGATTTGTCCGGGTCGTCGAAGGGTCGTGGTAGTGTTGGGACAACATTAATAAGCAGGAGTCGTCATGGCGAGCGAACCCATGCTCAGCGGCGCCGAAGCCGTTTGTGAGGTGCTGGCCAATCATCGGGTGGGCACAACCTTTGCTCTGGGCGGCGCCTCCCACACTTTTTTACTGGACGCCCTGGATCGGCGCGGTGTGGCCATTATTTCCACCCGGCACGAAACCGGCACGGTGGCCGCCGCCGACGGCTACTCCCGGATCACCGGCAAGCTGGGCGTCGCCCTGATCATTTCCGATCAGGGCGTACCCAATGCCATCACCGGCATCGCCACCGCCTTTCATGCCTGCTCGCCGGTGCTGGTGCTGGTGGCACGCCTGCCCACCGCATCGCTGGAGGCTGAGGCTGAGACAGATCACGACAAGCAGGCCTTGACCGAATCCATTGTGAAATGGTCGCGAACGGTACCCAGCGCCGAGCGTCTGCCCGAGTATGTGGACGTGGCGGCACGGCGGGCACTCACAGGCCGGCCCGGTCCGACCGTGCTGGTGATTCCCCAGGAATTTCTGCAAGCGAACTTGGCCGCTTTTCATGTGCCCCGACCGCGGATGCTGCCCACCCCGCCAGGCCCGAGCGAAGCGGCCGTTGAGGCCGCTTGTGACATGCTTGCCGAGGCTCAGCGGCCTCTGATCATCGTCGGTGCCGGCGGCGCCCGTTCCGGCGCGGGGCCGGCCCTGCGCGAGCTGATGGAAAAGTACCCCATGCCCGTCCTGGGCAACGGTCTGGGCCGCGGCCTGGTGCCCGAGGATGATGAGCTGTCCTTTTCCTGGCCCTACGGCCAGTTTGGTGCCAACGAGGCTGATCTGGTGCTGGTGCTGGGGGCCCGCCTGAAGCAACGGCTGGGCTACGGACTCCCGCCGCGCTTCTCCCCCCGGGCCCGCTGGATTCAGGTGGACATTGCTGCCGAGGAGCAGCATCGGAACCGGCCGATCGATTTGCCCATCGCGGCGGATGCGGGCTTGACCTGTGCGGCCATCGCCGCCCGCCTGCAGGCGCGGGCGGTTGCGCCCGGCTGGTCCGGCGGCTGGCTGAAGCAGGCTCTGGCTGCCCGGGATGGGCGGTTGGCGGAAATGCGCCAATTGCCCACCGCGCCCGTCCATCCGCTCGACCTGGGTCGGGCCATCATGGCTGAGTTGCCCGCTAACGCGATTTATGTGGGCGATGGCGCGGCGATCCAGAACTGGATGTACGCCACCCTGCGGGTACGCCAGGCGCCCGGTTTCATGGACCACTATCCGCTGGGTTCCATGGGCATCGGCACACCCCTGGCCCTGGGTGCGGCGGCCGGAGCACGGGAGTTAGCGGCGCACAACAATAGTCCCCAGCGGCCCGTGGTTCTGGTCACCGGCGACGGTTCTTTCGGGTTCTATATCGCCGAGCTGGAGAGTTTTTCCTCGGCGGGACTCGCGGCGGTCGTGGTGGTGGGCAACGATCGCGCCTGGGGCACTGAGCGTCACGGCCAGTTCAAGGCTATTCAGCGCAGCGTCAACACGGACCTGGGTGAGCAGCGCTTTGAGCTGGTGGCCGAAGGGTTTGGCTGCAGGGGCGAGCGGGTGGAGGATCTGACCGGCTTTCAGCAGCGCTTCAAAGCGGCCCTGCAGGACGGCGGAACCACGGTGTTCAATGTGGTACTGGATCGCGAAGCCGGCGCGCTACTGAAGTCCGATCCCCGGCTCAGCATGGTGATCTTTAATGACCTGGCGACGGGCAAGGAGCTAGAAGCGAAGGCCTAGGAATCCTCCGCCGGCGGCGTCTGAAGCAGGTCGTCCATGTTCCGCGTCATCTGGTCAAACTTGAACTGGGTGATCTTGTAGTGCCAGCCCGCAAGCCGCTCGTTGAGACGAGCAGCCTCGCTTGCCACGTCGTCGTCACCCCCAGCCGGCTCAGCACCCGCGTCGGCGCCAGATTCAGCCTCCCCCGCTACCCCCTCCGCCTTGTCAGGCGCGAACGCTGCGGCCTGCTCAGCATCGAAAGCGGCGGAAAAACTTACCCAGGCAGCGTCGTCTCGTTCGAACCCGGCGGCGGTGATCACCAGCCCATCGAACGTCTTGAAAACGCTGCTGATGGGCGTTGCGCTGGGCTCGGCCGCGGCCGGTTCCACGTCTTCCAGGGTCAGCTTTTCCAGCACGTCGCCGATCACGTTAGCGACGCCGTCGTAGAGTAATTCGCGGCCCGCGGGAATATCCGCCACGGTCAGATTGGTCTGGTCGCGGCTGCCGCGGCTGACCTGGACCACTTCGCCGTCCGGGTGGCTAATGGTGACCGCCTGGATACGATCGCCGGCAATGTCCAGCAGCTCTGCGGCCAGCCATTCACCGGTGTCATCGGGCACGTCCGGATCCCGGTCAATCAGCCAGCTCACCGCATCGTTCTGAAGGCGCACATAGCGATAGTCCGTGCCAGCCGCGTCGCCGACAATGATCGCGATGGGCTCGTCCAAACCCGCGATAGTGACCAGGGTGCCATTGGCCTCGGCATCCTCGATGGGTCGCACGCCCAGCCGCTCATAAAATTGCGGGTTGGCGGTCTTGCGCTCGATACGCCGTGCTTCGGCCAAAGCCGTGAGAACGTTCCGCAGCCGGCTTACGTCGGCGGGGAAACCATCCCGTTGCGCCACGGTCCAGCCTGAATCGCCCCGCTGAATAGTGGCCACCACCGCGCCACCTGCGGCGGTAATGGTCACGGCCGTGACGGCATCCAGGCGCTCCTGGAGCCCCGGCACCAGGGATCCCAAGTCGTCACCGGGCGGCTGTTCGCCCCGCTGGCCGACCAGAATAATCAGCACCAGAACGGCCAGCACCGCGGCCAGCACGATGATACTGCGCCGGGTCATACGGCCCCCTGCCGGCGTCTCTTCAAGAACAGCATGACGATGCCAAAGATGGTGATCAGCAAGGGTACCAGACCGATGTTGATCACTTTCAACGTTGTGCCGAGACGCTCGATGTCGCGATCCAAATTGCGGCGCACCGCGCGAAGCTCCTTGCGAATGCGGCTGCGCTGGTCGATGAAACGCTCTACCTCCTGTTGCTGCTCCGGGGTCAGCATCAGCGAGTTGCTGTCATTTCGCGCCGACTGGAGATCTGTCAGTCGTTGTTCCGTTTCATCAAGCTCCGCTTCCAGTCGCTGTTCCGTGGCGCGGAACTGTGCATCCGCCTCGCGCCGCAGCTCATCCACGGTGGTGAACGGCCGGGCAAAGCTGGCTCGGCTGCGTATGCTGATCAGCTCCGGGCTACCCGTCAGGTTGTCCAGGGCATTAATTACGAAATCGCCGTTGTTCGCGAACGGCGATGGAATCTGTTGGCCGAAGATGCGCTGCACCTGGACCCAGAGCCGATCGCTGAGGATATCCACGTCGCCGACCAGGATGACGCCGACGGCGCCCGTCGATCGGCTCAAGTGTTCCTGAACGTTCGTGCTTGGGGCAGTGGTTTCGTCACCTGTGCTGGGCAATGGTGGCGGGCCGTCGGGGAAGGCGCTGGGCAGTTCGCCCTCCAGGCGAGCCGCCAGGATGTAGGTCTCGCCCGTCGGGGCAAAATCGTCCCGCAGAGTGGCCGGGTCGGGTAGAAAGCGGAACCGATCGGTGGGGAGGACACCGGCGTTGGTGCTGGAGGTGATCAGAGGCACCAGGCGGGCAGTGGCCTCTTCCGCCATGGAGAAGAAACCCGCGCTGCCCAGATTGACCGAATTCAGGTCAGCGGTAATAACGTCCTCGAGGTTCAAGCCGCTGCTGTCCACGCCCAAAAGTCCCAGGTGACGGATGGGCCGCTGGCCGAAGCCGCCGCTGACAGCCAGGGCGTACTGATCATCAGCAACCACCTGGTTGGCCGTGAAACCGATGCCCCACTTGTCCAGCAGCGGCTGCAGAGCGGAGGGTCCGCCGGCGGCCATCATGGCCTGGGGATTGGCGCCAGCCGCCGCCATATCGATCTCTGCCAGGGGATCCACAAAGATGAGCGCGTTGCCGCCGCCCAGGATGAACTGGTCGATGGCGTACAGGGCGCTGTCGGTCAGGTCCTTTGGCTGCACCAGCCAGAGCAGATCGATCTCGGGATCGATCTCGGTCAGCGTAGAGTTGAGGTTGCGGATTTCAAATAGCTGCCGGGCCTGGGCAGTAACCACCCAGGGCTCGCGCATCTGCTGGGTCTGGGGATCGAACCCGACTGTCATCGGCACCCCGGACAGCAGCCCTATCACCGTCTTGTCTGGCCGCGCGAGACTGTAAATCAGCTTCGCCAGGTCGTATTCCAGAAATGCTTCCTTGGACGGCTGAAAGAACGGGATGGTCTCCTGGTCACCCACACTGTTGCTGCCGGCCAGACCGAGAAACACGCTTTCACTCAGCGTGCCCAGGCTGATGCTCTGCAGCCCGTACTGAGAGGCCCGGTCCTCTTCCTCGGAAAAGGGCACCGGGTCCACCACGCTCAATACCAGTTTGCCGTCGGCGGCGCTGACGAACTCCTCCAGCATTTCCTCGATGCGGAACGCGTAACTGCGCAGAAAGGGCACGTCCTCCGTCCCCTGATCGGAGAAGAACAGATATAGATTGATGGGCTCGTCGATGCTCTGGAGCACGCTGCGCGTGCCCTCGGATATCGTGTACAGCCTGTTCTCAGTCAGATCCAGCCGCAGGCCTTTGAGCACGGCGTTGCTGACCATGACGGCGGCGACAAAGCCCACCGCCAGCAGAGCCAGCGCGGCGGTGCTCAGTTGAGTCTGCTGGGCGCGGCTCATGTCAGTCCGCCTTCTTCAGGCGCAGAATAATGGTGTTGGCATAGAGGAACCCGCCGATCACCAGGGCAAAGTAAACCAGATCTCGCAAATCGATGACGCCTTTGGAGATGCTGTTGAAGTGGGTGAGGAAACTCAGGCTGGCGATGGCATCAACCACGGCCTGGGGAAGCCAGGGTGAGAAGGCGTCCAGGACCAGCGGAAATCCGGCGAGCAGTAAGCAGAAGCAGGCCACCACGGTGATGACGAAGGCGATGACCTGATTGCGGGTAGTCGCCGAGATCATCGCGCCCACCGCCAGAAAACCACCCGCCATGAACAGGCTGCCCAGATAGGCAGCCACGATGACGCCGTTGTCCGGGTTACCCAGGTAGTTCACCGTGATCCAGATGGGGAACGTCAGCACCAGCGCACAGGCGGTGAACAACCAGGCGGCCAGGTACTTGCCCAGAACCGCCTGCCAGGTGTGCACCGGCAGGGTCATGAGCAGCTCAATGCTGCCGGTTTTACGCTCCTCAGCCCACAGCCGCATGGTGATGGCTGGAACGAGGAACAGATACAGCCAGGGATGATAGTTAAAGAACGGCGCCAGATCAGCCTGGCCGCGCTCGTAGAAGCTGCCCAGATAGAAGGTAAACACCGCCATGAGCATCAGAAAAATCACAATAAACACATAGGCGATGGGCGTGGCGAAATAGCCGCGCAGCTCCCGTTGCAGGATGGCCTGGACCACGCTCATGAGGTGGCTCCGCCGGTGATGGTGCGGAATACCTCATCCATGCGGCCGGACTCCAGGTGCAGCTCCGAGAGCTCCCAGCCCTGGCTCTGCGCCAGATCGCTGATGGCCGCCAGGGCCCGCTTGCCCGTCTCGGGAAAGGCTGTCAGGCACTCGCCGTCGTCACCTGTTTCCACGTTGGCCACCTCTGGCAGCTGGCGCAGGGCATCACGTACCTGCTCCAGGGAGACGCCGTTTGCGACCCGCAGGGTGACGGCATTATGAAACCGGGAACTGCGTTCCAGGTTGCCCGGTGTGTCATCGGCCAGAATCTTGCCGTGGGCAATGATAATGGCCCGGCTGCATACCGCGTCCACCTCTTCCAGAATATGGGTGGAGATAATGATGATCTTGTCGCGGGAAATGGTGTTGATGAGCTGGCGCACCTCGTGCTTCTGGTTTGGGTCCAGGCCGTCGGTCGGCTCATCCAGAATCAGGACGGCCGGGTCATGGAGCAGCGCCTGGGCCAGGCCAAGGCGGCGTTTGTAACCCTTGGACAGGGTTTCAATGGTCTGGTGGAGCACCGACTCCAGGTGCAACAGGCCAACGACCTCGTCGATCCGGCTGCGCCGGGTGCTGCCCGTTAAGCTGCGCACGTCGGCCACGAAGCTCAGAAAGCTGGCGGGCGTCATCTCCGGATAGTTGGGGGCTCCTTCGGGGAGGTAGCCGAGGCAGCGACGGGCGTCGATGCTCTGGCTTTCCACGTCATAGCCGCAGATTTGGGCGCTGCCGGCGGTGGGCGCCACGAACCCCGCCAGCATCTTCATGGTCGTGGATTTGCCGGCGCCGTTGGGGCCCAGAAAGCCCAGCACCTCGCCCGGTTCCACCCGAAAGCTGAGATTGTCCACGGCCACAAAGCGGCCAAAGTGTTTAGTCAGTCCACTCGTTTCAATCATCGGGTCATACCCGTCGGGAGCGTTGCGCCGAAGCCGCCGGGCGGTCCCCGGCGACGGCGCGAACTTTTACCATACCCGCATTTTTACTTTCAAGGGTAACAACCCGCTGTATAGACTGGCTAGCGGGGCTTGAGTTCAGTGGGGATGAACAGCATGGGCAATATCGTCAAGCGCACCACTCTGGTGGTCCGGGATGTCGGCAAATCCGTGGAATTCTACCGCGACATCCTGGGGATGACGGTCTGGTACGACGACCAGGTGGTGCTCAGCGGCGTGGGGCTGGCGGCGGGCAAAGCGGGTGACCGTACCCATCTGGTCATCATGAAATGTGAGGATCCAGTGGTGGGCATGATCGGCCTGCTGCAATTTACTGATCCGCCCCTTCAAGCGCCGCCCCTGCCGACTTCCGTGGGCATCGGGGACGTTGTCTTCGTCTGGCAATCTGACGATGTCCACGGCGTATTCGCCAGGCTTACGGCTGCCGAAGCGCGCATTCATGCCGAACCCCACAGCTTCGAGATTACCGGCCATGACGGTACCCACTTGAAAATGACGTCCATCAGCTTCTTCGATCCGGACGGCTATTTCATCGAGATGAACCAGCGCCATTAAGGCTCGCTGCCGGCTGTTCGGCAAGCAGGTTGCCATCCGCGTCGATCAGCTGCACTGGCCCCAGACCGAGCTCGGTCAACTGGGCGGCCACCTGACTGCTGTCGCCCACCACGACCCAGGTCAGCTGGTCGGGGCGCAGGGTGGCTCGGGCTGCCCGGCCCACGTCCGCTGTGCTGAGTTGCTCAATTTCGACCGCATAGCGATCCCAGTAGTCATCGGGCAGGCCAAAGCGAACGATCTCGCCCAGCGAGCCCAGCACGGCGCCCGCGGTTTCCCAACGCCCCGGAAGAGTCAGCACACTGCGCCGCTTGGCGGTCTCCACTTCTTCCCTGCGTGGCGGACTGGCGCCGACGATCTGGTTTATTTCCCGCATGATCTCGCGAATGGTGTCAGCGGTTTTATCCGTCTGCACCGGCGCCGACACGTAAAAGGGTCGGGGCCCCTCTGCGTCCAAGATCCGACTCCGGCTGCCATAAGTCCAACCCTTGTCTTCCCGCAGATTCAGATTGATACGGGACACGAAGCTGCCACCGAGAATGTCGTTCAGGGTTTGCAGAGCCAGCTCAGCGTCTTCGGCCTTCGGCGCGACGACGTGACCGGCGTAGATGGTGCTTTGATCAGAGTCGGGGCGATCCACTAGAAAAATGCGTTGCTGCGCCGGTAGCGCGACCGGCGCGATGTTCTTGGTTGGCACTTCGCCGGGCGCCCAGTTTGCGAACAACCGTTCAAGCTTGGGTACGATCTCCGCCAGCGTGGTGTCGCCCACCACGATCAAGGTGGCGTTGTTGGGTTTGAACCAGGTGTCGTGAAAGCGCACCAGGTCAGCGCGGGTCAGCCGGGCAATGGACGCTTCGGTGCCTGATCCAGTCAGAGGCAGCGAATAGGCGTGGTCTGGTCCGTAGAGCAGTTTGGGAAAGACCCTGAGGGCCATGCCAACGGCAGATACCTTTTCCCGCTGGATCGCGGCCAGGCGCAGGTTGCGCAGGCGCTCAAGCTCGGCTTGGGGGAAGGTCGGCTGAAGGACCACGTCGGCATACAGCTCGAGGGACTGGTCCAGATTGGCCGTCAGGGCGGACAGACTCACCGCGGACGTATCAAGATTCGATCCCGCGCCGATATAGGCGCCCAGCCGGGCGGCCTCATCGCTGATGTCCAGCGCGCTGCGGCTGGCGGTGCCTTCGTCCAGCATGGTCATCGCGAGACTGGCGGCCCCCGCGGTGCCCAACTGGTCGGCGGCAAAGCCCGCATCCAGCATCAGGCTGAACTGCACCACCGGCACGGCATGGCGCTCGGCGACGATAAGCTCAAGGCCGTTGGCGAGGGTGGCCCGGTCAAACGCATCAAAGCGGGCGGTGGGGAAGGACGCGGGCTCCGGCAGCTTGCTGCGGTCGGCGCCCTGAGTGGCTGCGGTGAGGTCGTCAGCAAACGGCTGCACCTCCAGCACGAACGGGCCACTGCTCAGCCAGCGCCTGGCAGCGTCGCGAATATCGCGGCCTGAGGCCGACGCCACCCAGTCAAGCTCCCGCTTGTAGTGCCCTGGATCGTCACCGAACACGGCCCCTTCCGCCAGGATGTCCGACTTCCCGCCAAAGCCACCCACCCGCTCGATGCCCCGAACGAAGCTGGCTTCGGTCTGAGCCTTCACCCGCTGGAGTTCTTCCCGGGTCGGCCCGCGCGCCAGGAAGCGCTCCAGTTCTTCCTCCAGCAGGGCCTCGACTGCCACCGCGTCGCCCCCCGGCTGAACGGTGGCGACGATGCCGAAGCCGCCCGCGATCTCCCAGGAAATGGGCAGGGCGCTCACGTCTGTGGCCAGCTGGGTGTCGTAGACCAGGCGCTTGTAGAGTCGCGAGTTCTTATTGCCGGCGAGGGCTGTGCTGGCGAGTCCCAGCAGGGTAGCGTCCTGCGTGCCCCACCGGGGGCCGGCCCAGATCTTGTAGATCCGGGTCTGGGGGACCCGGTCCTGCATTACCACTCGGCGCTCTACGGTCCACTGGGGAATCCACTGCTGCAGTCGCTGCAGGGGCGGGCCGGGCGGGATGTCGCCGAAGTAATGCGCAGCTTTCTCCCGGGCCGTGTCCTCATCAATGTCACCAGCCAACACCAGCACGGCATTGTTGGGACCATAGTAGGTTTTGAACCACTCTTGGACGTCGTCCAGGTTGGCGGCGTCCAGGTCCTCCATGGACCCAATCGTGGACCAGGAATAGGGATGACCCTCTGGAAACAGGTTGGCCAGAATGACGTTCCACGCGCGGCCGTAGGGTTGGCTCTCGCCCTGACGTTTTTCGTTGCGCACCACGGCACGCTGTTCGTCCAGGCGGGCCTGGTCGATGGCGCCGAGCAGATACCCCATGCGGTCGGATTCCATCCACAGCGCCAGGTCCAGCGCCGTCTTGGGCACGGTCTGAAAGTAGTTGGTGCGATCGGTGCTGGTGGTGCCGTTCATCCCCGTGGCGCCGATCTGGTCAAAGGGCTTGAAATACTCGTCGTTGTAGTTTTCCGAGCCGCTGAACATCAGATGTTCGAATAGATGGGCAAAGCCCGTCCTGCCGGGGCGCTCATTCTTGGAGCCCACGTGGTACCAGAGGTTGACGGCCACGATGGGGGCCTTGGTGTCCCGGTGCACGATGACCCGCAGGCCGTTGTCCAGGGTGAACTCGCTATAGGGAATATCCACCGGCGCAGCCAGCACGCTGCCGGCGACCAGCGCCACGGCGGCCAGCGTCCCCCGGCAGACGTGACTGTGAAGACCCATGATGATGCTCCTTACCGCGCGGGCCTGAAAGGCGAGGAAGTCTAGCAGACGGGGCATCCATCAGTGCGTCAAGGGCAACGAGCACGCTGGACTGATGGCTTGATACGGCCAAGGGCAGCCGCACCCGCGTCCAGTTCATGCCGGGCAATCACATGTTCGCCAAGATCGCCATGTCGCAGACCTTAAACTGCAGCTGTGCCTCGCCGACGGCACGCGCCGTGCCGCCCAATATCGGCTATCTTGCCCAGCAGTTCGCGGTGCGGGATGCTGATCTTGCAGTACAGGCCTGTACCGAGCTGAACGTGGACATGTTCACACCGCTCACCGAGATGGAAGTGCCCGGGCTGGGACGCTGCCCGGCAACTCTGGTGCGCAGTCCGGGCAGCGCTGCGCTGCAGGACATCGTCCAGCTGCTTTAGCCGGGATCAACGCCCGATGGCACAGTGCCGCCAGTCGTTTTGACCTGCGGCCCTTACGAAACCCGTGAGCCCCATTGTCATTGCCGAGAAGCCGCTGCCCCTGATCCGCGAGGCATCGGGGTCTTTGCGGGTTGGTCGCACGCAGCCGGGCGACCAGCAGGAAAAACAAAGCGGGTGCGGTGGGCAAGGACACAGCCTAAAGTTGACAACCGTGGGGATTGTCCGAGTATAGGCAGGCATCGTTCCATTCATCCAGACATCAGTTCGCAAGCTATGACAGCAACCGATCCTAACCGCTTGACCATCACCACCGCTGAGCTGGCCGACCAGCTCGCCGAGCCTGATCTGCGGATTTACGACTGCACGGTATTCATGAAGCCCAAAGAGGGAGGGGGCTACGACATCCGTGCGGGTCGAGAGGAGTATCGCCAGGCCCACATTCCAGGGTCTGCCTTTGTGGATTTAAAGACCGATTTCTCAGCGCCGGATCCCCGGCTGCTGTTCATGTTGCCGGAAACGCAGCGCTTCGCCGCTGCCGCCGGCGCAGCAGGAATCGGGGCGGGCGCGAAGGTGGTGCTCTACAATCGCGGGCCCAGCTGGTGGGCGACCCGCCTGTGGTTCATGTTGGAGCATTTTGGTTTCAGCGCTGCCCGGGTGCTGGACGGCGGCTTCGACAAGTGGCAGGCAGAGTCGCGCCCGGTGGAGAGCGGCGACAACGCCTATTCGCCGGCTGACTTCAACGTCCGAGCGGCGACGCCCAATTTCGTTGCTAAGGAGGAGATGTTTGCCAAGCACCGTGCCGAGGGTGTCGTCACCCTGAATGCGTTGACGGCGGCCCAGCATCGCGGGGAGATCAATCCATATGGCCGGCCCGGGCGTATTCCCGGTAGCCGCCATGCTCCGGCGGCCGCGTTCCTGAACGAGGATGGCACTTTCGTTCAGGGTGCCGCGCTGGCCGAGTTGGCCGCTGCGGCGGGTGCCGATACTGCTGCTGAGGTGATCGCCTACTGCGGTGGCGGTATCTCGGCGACCACCACCGCCTTCGCCTTGCGGCTGGCAGGTCACCGGGCCGTGAAGATCTATGATGGCTCCATGTCCGAGTGGGCCAGGGATCCGGACATGCCCTTGGCGGTGGGCGATGATGATTGACCGGTTGCCCCGGCGGTGAGCCTCATGCTGCTGGTCAACGGCCGCGTCGTTAACGAAGAGCGGATTTTCGACGCGGATTTGCTGCTGCGCGACGGCCGGATTGCGGCTATGGGCAGCGGTCTCCCGGCCCCCGCAGGTGCTAAGGTCATCGATCTTGACGGCAAGCTGGTGCTGCCGGGCATGATCGACGATCAGGTGCACTTTCGGGATCCGGGTCTGACTCCCAAGGGTGATCTGGTGAGTGAATCGCGGGCGGCGGTGGCCGGTGGCATCACCAGCTTCATGGATATGCCCAACACCAGCCCCCCTACCGTGACCCGCGAGGCGTTGGCGGACAAGTACGCGCGGGCTACCGGCCGGGTGCATGCCAATTTCGCCTTTTATCTCGGTGCGACCAACGACAATCTGGATGAAATCAAGGCGCTGCGCTCCGGCGAAGCCTGCGGCGTAAAGGTCTTCATGGGGGCGTCTACGGGCAACATGCTGGTGGACGATCGCCAGGCTCTGGAGGGCATCTTTGCCCATGCGCCTATCCTGGTGGCTACCCACTGCGAGGACTCACCCACCATCTGGGCTGCCGAGGCGGAGCAGCGGGAGCGCTACGGGGATGACATTCCCATGGCCCTGCACCCGGTGATTCGCAGCGAGCTGGCCTGTTACAAGTCGTCTTCCCTGGCGGTTGGGTTGGCGCAGCAGTACGGTACCCGGCTGCACGTGCTCCACCTCACCACGGCCAAGGAGCTTGAGCTGTTTGCCGCGGGTCCGGTTGCAGACAAGCGCATTACCGCAGAGGCTTGTGTGCATCATCTGTGGTTTGACGACAGCGATTACGCCACCCTTGGCACGCGCATCAAGTGCAACCCCGCCATCAAGACTGCTGCGGATCGGGAGGGTCTGATCAACGGGGTGAAGACGGATGTCATCGATGTGATCGCCACGGATCATGCGCCCCACCTGTTGGCTGAGAAGAATAGCCCCTACGCTCAGGCCCCGGCTGGACTGCCCCTGGTGCAGCATGCGCTTTTGACGCTGCTGGAACACCATCAGGAGGGCCGCTTTTCTCTCGAGCTGATCGCGCGCAAGTCGGCCCACGCCGTGGCGGAGCTGTTCGGTGTTCGCGACCGGGGATATATCCGTGAGGGCTACTGGGCCGATCTGGCCATCGTGGATCTGGCAACGCCCACGCGGGTGACGGCGGACAATGTGCTGTACAAGTGCGGCTGGTCGCCTTTCGAGGGCGTGGAGTTTCGTTCCACGATTGCCATGACCTTTGTAAACGGCCAGCTGGCCTATCAGGACGGGCGCGTCAGCGAGCAGCCGGCGGGCCAGCGCCTGATGGTGGGCGATACCGCCTAGCGCAGCACGCCCATCTCAACCAGCCGCTTGATATCTTCGCCCTGCCAGCGCGTCAGCTCGCCACGTTCCGGGGCGCGCGCGCCGTCGCCGTCCAGGAGCTTATTGGGCAGCTTGAAGCGGGCGCCTTCGAACAGCGGCGCGTAGGCTAAAAAGGGGTGGCGCACAAGGGTATTGGTCAGCCCCGTTTGCCGCCGGGTGCGCCGTAGCGCCGCCAGGTCGATGGTGGCATTGGCCGCCATGCTCTCGCCGGCGGTGGCTTCGGCCAGCGGCTTGCCACTGTAGTCCACCACTTTGGACATGGCCGTGCTTGAATCCTGCGGAAACGGCAGGCCCTGAAGGCTGGCGGAATTGGCCGTGACCACATAGGCCAGGTTTTCAATCGCCCGGGCGCGACGGGCGATGTCCTTGGGTGTCAGCGCCGGGCTGCCCACCTCGCTGGATGGGTTGACAAACACCTCGGCACCCTTGATCGCCAGGCAGCGAGCGATCTCCGGATAGAGAATCTCCTCCGAGGCGATGGCGGCCAGGCGGCCAATATCTGTGTCGGCCACGGGGAAGACGGCGTCCATACCGTAGATGTCCAGATAGCGATCCCAGACATCGAAGGGTGACGGCGTGCTGAGTGAGATCATGCGGCGGTAGCGCAGCACGGGATCACCCGCCGGACCCATGATGAAGCAGCATTGAAAGAACAGTTCGGGGAAGTTGGGGTCCTGCTCGTAGACGTTGCCGGCCAGATAGACATCCGCCTCCTGAGCGATCTTTCCCAGGGCTTCGTACTCGGGACCGTCGATCTCAAGCGCAGCCTTGTCGCGCCATTCGGCGGGACTTTCCTGGAGCGGAAAACCGCTCAGGAAATATTCAGGCAGCACGACCAGTCGCACGTCCGTGCCGCTGAAGCTGCGAATGAAACCCTTGCTGTTCTTGACCTGACTGGCGAGACCTTGCAGGCAGTTGTCCATCAGTTCCCGGGCCTCGGCCCGATCTTTCGCGGCGTTGACGCAGTAAGTGTTGATCTGCAGCGCAAGTGCCGTGTAGGAAGGGTGCTGGGTGTCTACCATGGGAACCTCTGCACAACGGGGCTTACGCATCGAACCTGATGGCATTGATCGACCAGTGGCTCGAGACGTTCCATTATTCTGAACGTCACAGTATAGAGATTCGCGCTCAGTGCGGCGACGCGTACCGCGCTCTCAAGACTATTGATCTCGCGGACTCCCGCCTGATCCAGTTTTTGTTTGCGCTGCGGGGCGTGCCGCTGACTGCGCCTGAAACCGGCGGGACGGCGGCGCTGCCGATGGCGGATTTTCTCGGCCGTTTTACGGAGCTTGCGGTCCGGCCCGGAGAGGCGCTGGTGGTTGGCGCCGTGGGCAGATTCTGGTTGCCCGCCGGCGGCGCCGTAGCCGTGGATGCTGATAGCTTTCGCGCTTACCAGGCACCGGGGGTCGCAAAACTGGCGATGTCGTTCAGCACCGAGCCCGGCGCGCCCGGGCGCTGTAGACTGCGCACAGAGACCCGGGTCTGGTGCACGGACGCTCGCGCCCGGCGTCGTTTCCGCATCTACTGGTATCTGATTCGGCCCGCCAGTGGCCTGATCCGTCGTGAGATGCTGCGCCTGACCAAGCGCCGCGCGGAAGCGGGTCTGGCCCGGGCCTAGTCCGGCGACTGCCGGTCGTCGGCGGGATCGCGGCTCAGTAGTTCCTCCAGTTCCGTCGCGGCCTCCAGGGCGCTTTGCCGCAATTTCGCCGCATCGTGATGTACGGCCTGCTGGCGCTTCAGTAACGCCTGATCGTGCTTGGCAAACCGGGCCACGGTATCCACCGCCTGCTCGCGCGCGATCCCCAGCTGGGTGAGCGTTTCCTCGGCCAGCCGCAGGCCGGAGAAAAATGTATCGCGCACCGGGTCCGTGACGCCCAGATCCATCAGGGCCAGAGCATGCTGGCGATTCCG
>JBFFHS010000035.1:0-34752 GCA_041556855.1 Gammaproteobacteria bacterium | reverse complement strand
CGTAACCCTTGACCTCACCACCGTGCTTCTCCGCCATCACCTTCGTCAAAGCAGCAGTCAACGTCGTCTTGCCATGATCCACATGACCAATCGTCCCCACATTCACATGCGGCTTCGTACGCTCAAACTTCTCCTTGGACATCTGACTCACTCCTCCCATCTAGCCTGCAGGCTTATGGCAGCTCGCTTCATTGTTGATTGATTTGCGAAGTTACTAACTTCTCTTAAGGCGTTACGCGTTCCGATTGTCGGCCTCGATGCTTTGGAGCCCACAACCGGATTTGAACCGGTGACCTCTTCCTTACCAAGGAAGTGCTCTACCACTGAGCTATGTGGGCAGAAGCTTTAGGGAAACTATGTCGACCAACATACCCCCGGTTGACACACCTGCTCGAACCTTAACCTCTCCCAATAGCGTTACCCGGTGCAGCAACCGGCTGGAGCGGGTGAGCGGAGTCGAACCGCCATCATCAGCTTGGAAGGCTGAGGTTCTACCATTGAACTACACCCGCCCTCGAAGTATTGACGCCGCCAGTCGGAAGCCCCGGTCCACTGCCAGTTACCTTGGAGGGTATCGCCCGACCACGTCCGAGCCTGGTGGAGGGGGTAGGATTCGAACCTACGAAGGCATAGCCAGCAGATTTACAGTCTGCCCCCGTTGACCGCTTGGGTACCCCTCCGCGGACACAAGCGGCGTATTGTCTGCGCTGCGCCGGGAGGTGTCAACCGGCTGCAAGCCTTATGGGGCGGGGGATTTCTCCCTCGCGGCGTACCCTGCGGCAGGCTCACCGAGGCTGGTCTCGACGGCCCTCAAACCAAAACAAGAAACCGGCCGGGATGACAATAGCCGCTTTTCACGCCAACCTGACGCGCAGCGCCGACCAACCACCCCCGTTCCTCCAGGCGGCGCTGCCAATTGGCCTGACTTGCCGGCAGCCGGGTGGCCGCCTGATAAGACCCTTGAACCGCGGCCCGGGAGCGGTCCAGCTGGCGACCGGGAGGTGGCTACGCCAGCGGCCCTTATACTAAGGAGTGCCATCACCCGCGGCAGGCGAGCCGTGCTGCCGGCGTCGGCTGTGCTCTAGCCCCCACCGGGCGTCATTTTGGGCGCGACGACCGGCAACATAATCTTCATCAAGGGCGCCCAAGCGCCCCCGCCGGGGCTCACCGCCGTGCCTACCCGCTGCACGACCGTATCTGGAAATTTATTCTCTATCAATGAGTTAGATCGGCCCCCGGGGCCCGGGCCGAAACCAGTCGGACAGCGCGCGCCGGTCTTCAAAGGGCTGATCTTCACAGACTTGGGCCAGTTGGGGCAAAGTAACCACCCAGAACGATTCAAAACGGACAGCTAAGAATCCGTATGGAAAGACGCCTGCTACAAAGAAACCGGGTATCCACCACCGTCTATCTGTCGGTCCGCGGTGGCCGTTGGTATCGCTGCCGCGCCCGCAACCTGTCTGCCATGGGGGTTTACCTTGAGATCAGCTCCCTCGGCTTGCCCGCTGGGACCGTCGTGAACCTGATCTTTGCGGTGAGTCTGGGGCGGGTCACCCGCCTGCATCGCAAGAAGGCTGTGCTGGCCCATGTCTCCGATGAAGGCGTCGGGCTGATGATGCGCGGCCGGAGCCGCTCCCGAGCCAGCTAACCCCCGTCACCATCCGCCATCGCGCCGCGGCCCGGCCCGCGCGTTGACCTTGCTTGGTGTTACGCTACTGCGCCATGGGAACGGCGCAGCATCACTCCCGCGGTCCAGGGTGGCTGCCTGGTCTGGCGCTGTTACTGACGGCCTGGGGTGCGGCGGCGGCCGACCCCACGATACTGCGCCGCGGCGCCTTCGGCGAGCCCGAGTCCTTGACACCGAACCGGTCCGGCGTAGATAGCGAGATTGCGCTGGTTCTGGACATGTTCGTGGGCCTGACAACCTACGGCCCCGCCGCACAGATTGTGCCTGGTGCCGCCGCCAGCTGGACCCTCAGCGACGATGGGCTCGCGTATACCTTTGCGCTCCGGCCCAACATGCGCTGGTCAGACGGTCAGCCTCTAACCAGCAGCGATTTTCTCTACACGTTCCGTCGCTCCGTGACACCGGCAACGGCGATCACCCGGGCGGACAAGCTGTTCGTGCTGCACAACGCCCGCGAGATCTACCACGGCCAACTGCCACCGGAAGCCCTGGGCGTGGCAGCCCCCGACCCGCTGACCCTGATTCTCAAGCTGAGCCATCCAGCCCCGCGCCTGCCGCGCCTGTTGGCCTCCAGCGAGGGACTGCCTTTCCCGGCCCACGTGATCGAGAAACACGGCAAGATGTGGGTGGAACCAGGCAAGCATGTCTCCAACGGCGCTTTTCGGCTGGTGGAACGCCGGCCCGGGGAATTCATTCGACTGGCCCGCAACGAACACTTCTTCGCCGCCGACGACGTGGCCTTGGATGGTGTGCTGTATTTTCCCACTCAGGACCTGGAATCCTCGGTCAGCCGGTTTCGCGCCGGCGATCTGCACATCAATGGCTTTCCCGGGTTTCCCACGCGGCGGGAGGAATTCCTGCGCCGGGAGCTGGGTGATGCCGTGCATACGGCTTCCCGGTTGAGCGTTGCCTACATTCGTTTCAACATGACCCTTGCCCGCTTTCAGGATCTGCGTATTCGCCAGGCCCTGTCTCTGGCTCTGCAGCGGGAGGCGCTTGCAACCAAGGTGCTGGCCGGCGGTGAAACGCCAGCCTACAGCGTGGTGCCCCCCGCGGTGTCGGATTACGAGCTGGCCGTGCCCGATCTGGATTACGGCTCGCCCCCGGCGGCCCGGCTGCAGCAGGCCGCCAGCCTGATGGCGGCGGCGGGCTATTCCAAGTCAAAGCCCCTCACCATTCAGCTGCGCTATCCGTCCGGCCCCGATCGTAATCTGGTGGTCGCCATAGCGGCCATGTGGCGCAGCCTGCCGGTTTCGGTCGAGATGGTGCAGTCTGAGCTGAAGTCCATGATCTCGGACATTCGCCGCGGCGCTTTCGACATGGCCCTGACCGGGGCATTGGAAGATGACGATCCCGAACCGTTTCTAGCCCGATTCATGGCGTCCTCGTCGTACAACACGGGCCGCTACTCCAATCCGGAATTTGAAGCACTGTTGACCCGCGCGAAGACCACGGCGGATCCGCGCCAGCGCAGTCAGCTTTTGACCGCCGCAGAAAAGCTGATCGTCGATGACCTGCCAGTGATCCCGCTTTACATTCGCCGCAGTCGTAACCTGGTGACACCCGAGCTGGCCGGCTTCGCCGACAACGCACCCGATATTCATCTCAGCCGGTATCTGCGCCTGCCATAGTTCTCGTACAATTCACCGCAGCGTAGCGCACTCACGAGAGCGATAATGCCGCAGATCACCCTACCCGATGGCTCGCAACGGATTTTCGATCAACCCGTCACGGGTCACGAACTGGCCGAGAACATCGGCCGACGGCTGGCGAAGGACGCCGTAGCGGTGCGCGTGGACGGCGAACTGCGCGATCTGACTCGCCCGCTCCCGGAGACCGCCAGCGTGGCGATTATCACCCGTGACAGCGAAGAGGGACTGGAGCTGCTGCGCCACGACGCTGCCCACGTCATGGCCGAGGCGGTCAAGGAACTCTACCCGGAAACCCAGGTGACCATCGGGCCCGCCATCGAGAACGGCTTCTACTACGACTTTGCCCGGGAGGAACCATTCACGCCCGAGGACGTGGAGAAGATCGAAGCACGTATGAGGGAAATCGTCGATCGGGACGAGGCGATAACCCGGGAAGAGTGGGATCGTGACAAGGCAGTGGAGTTCTTTCGCCAGCAGGGCGAGATCTACAAGGCCGAGATTATCGCCTCGATTCCGGCCGACGAACCCATCACCCTGTATCGCCAGGGCGACTTCGTCGATTTGTGCCGCGGACCCCATCTGCCGTCCACGGGCAGGCTGGGGAAGGCCTTCAAGCTGATGAAACTGGCCGGTGCGTACTGGCGCGGCGACTCACGCAACGAGATGCTGCAGCGCATCTACGGTACCGCGTGGGCCAGCGACAAGCAGCTGAAGAGCCACCTGACCCGGCTGGAAGAGGCCGAGAAGCGTGACCACCGCAAGCTTGGCCGGCAGATGAATCTGTTTCATTTCCAGGACGAGGCTATTGGGGCCGTGTTCTGGCACCCGCGGGGTTGGGCCCTGTTTCAGGCCCTGATCGACTACATGCGGGAGCGGCAAACGGAGGCCGGCTATCGGGAAGTCAATACGCCGGAGCTCATGGACCGTTCACTTTGGGAGGCATCCGGGCACTGGGAGTCGTTTGGCGAGAACATGTTCACCAGCCGTACCGAGGACGACCGTATCTTCGCGATCAAGCCAATGAACTGCCCCGGCCACGTCCAAATTTTCAAAGACGATCTGCGCAGCTACCGGGAACTCCCTATCCGGCTGGCCGAGTTTGGCAAAGTTCATCGTTATGAACCCTCGGGCGCCTTGCATGGTTTGATGCGGGTCCGTGCGTTCACTCAGGATGATGCCCACATCTTCTGCAGCCGTGAGCAGATAACTGCCGAATCGAAAGCGGTCTGCGATTTGCTGCTCAGTATCTACAGCGCGTTTGGTTTTGATGATGTGCAGATCAAATTCGCCGACCGCCCTGAGGTGCGCGTGGGCGAGGACGCTGTCTGGGACCAAGCGGAGGCGGCGCTGAAAGCAGCCGTTGACGCCATGGAACTGGATTACAGCTATAACCCCGGTGAGGGGGCTTTTTACGGACCGAAGCTTGAATTTGTGCTGCGGGACGCCATCGGCCGCGAGTGGCAGTGCGGCACTCTCCAGGTGGACCTGAATCTGCCCGGTCGACTGGGTGC
Source organism: Gammaproteobacteria bacterium (assembly GCA_041556855.1). Taxonomy (GTDB): domain Bacteria; phylum Pseudomonadota; class Gammaproteobacteria; order Steroidobacterales; family JBFFHS01; genus JBFFHS01. The sequence goes on along the minus strand of JBFFHS010000035.1, from coordinate 29,902 downwards.
CAGTTATATCGGCGCTGACGGCGAGAAGCACGTTCCGGTACTGTTGCACCGGGCCATTTTCGGTTCGCTGGAACGCTTCACCGGCATTTTGATTGAGCACTTCGCTGGCAACCTGCCGCTGTGGTTGGCCCCCATGCAGGTGATGGTGACCACCATTACCTCCGACGCAGATAGTTACGCCCGGGAAGTTCTCGCCGCCCTTAAGGCGGTGGGCCTGCGCGCCGACATCGACCTGCGCAACGAGAAAATCAACTACAAAGTGCGAGAGCACAGTGTGCAGAAAGTCCCGGTGATCCTCGCCTTGGGTAAGCGGGAAGTGGAAGAGCGCAGCGTCTCCATGCGGCGGCTGGGCAGCAAAGGTCAGCGGGTGCTGAGCCTGAGCGCTGCTCTGGACGAACTGGGCACGGAGGCCAAGTCGCCGGCACCCGGTCCGGCCCGGGCCAGCGCTGCCTGAGCAGCTGCCTTATTCGTTCAAAAAGTCCACGAAAGCCGGGCCCCAATCGTCCAGCGCAGGCGGCAGCTGGGCAAACCGGGTTTGAGGCGCCGCGGCGTGGGCGGCCTCCGTATGGCCGTAATTGGGATCCCATTCGGGCGCGCAGAGCAGCGTGGGCACAGCCACCTGCTGCAGGCGCTCATGAGTCGGATAAGTGAAGTGGCTCTGATAGGCCAGGCGCCACATGACCGGAGCCTTGAATACCTCCAGCACCCGGCCGTTGACCATAGCCGGATCAATATAGGGCTCGCCCCATAGGATGCCCGCCCGTTCGCGCCGGAACCAAGGCCAGAACAGGCCCTGGTCTCGCATCATGTGCCAAATCATCAGCAAGTGTCCGCCGTACCACACCGGCTTCCACAGGGGTGTGTAGTTAGCGATCAAGCTCTGCCGCTCCGCATCGGAATGGTAGATGACGTCACTCATCACCAACTTATTAACCCGGTCTGGACTGGTCACCGCCATCTCCAGTCCTACCAGGCCGCCGCCCCACATGCCGTAGAAGTCAATCTCATCCAGACCGAGGGCATCCAGAGCCTGCTGCACGACGTCCTGGTAGCGAGCTACCGTCACGTCCTCCTCGCCCATGGTGTTGTCCGATTCGCCGTGGCCCGGCAGATCCACAGCCAGCACCGGACGATGCCCTATCAGGGAACGGGACACGGGATCCACCACATCGGAGGACCCGGCTGCGTCGTGCTGCACCACCACGGTTCGACCGCCCGCCTGCACGTTCCGCCTCACGCGCAACTGGCCGCCCGGCACATTCACCATTTCATTAAAGGTGCGCCCTGTAAGGGGACCCGTTGCCGGCGCCGGCGGCGGCTCCGCGGCCGGATGGCGGAGCAGAAATTTCAGGGATTTGGCCAGCGTCGCTTCTGCGGTCCCGCCGGGCTCAATGGCAACACTCGCGCTTTTCTCGCTGATGCGGGCCAGGTGGGCCGACAACGGATCTGGGTCTGCAGCGGTGATAAAGGCCGGCACCCCAAGCGCCGTCAGTGCAGCCCGGCTGTCGTATTCAAAAGCCGCCCGATAGGCCACCCGATAGTTGTCCCCGGCGCGCATAAACTCCACCACGCCCTCCTGCAGCTTTTCCGGTGCCGACAGGTCAAAGTCCATGCGATTGGCGGCATGGCGAGCGTGCCACGGAAAGAAGATCTGCTGCTCCCGCATGCGTGCCCAAAGCCAGGTCAGATGGCCGCCGTCCCAGCGCGGCTCGAAGGGCGGCAGATAGTGCGCCAGGATATCCCGCGCCTCCGCGTCGGTGAGCACGACGTAACCATTGGCCACCACTGCCCGGGTGCGCTCGGACAACCGGTTCGCCAGCGCTACGGCCATGCCTGCGCCAGTATGAAAGCCGTAGACACCAAAGTCCTCGATCCCGACGGCGTCCAGGAACTCGACTACGGCCGCAGCGAAATCGTCCATACTCGCTTCGGTGACGCCCAGAGGATCGGACAAGCCATAGCCAGGCGTATCCGGAGCAATTACGGTGAAGCGGCTGGACCAGGACTCGATCAGGGGGATGAGATCCCGGGACGATTGGGGCGACTGATGCAACATGAGTAATGCGGGTCCCCGGCCGGCTCGGCGATAGTGCACTTGTCGGTCGCCCCAGCGGCCGGATTGAATCGTCGCGAAATAGCGGGTGTGGGCGCTCACAGCTTACTCCTGTTGTTCGCCAGGCTTAGTTGCGCTGCTCGGCTTCCCGGACACACGCGATGTAACGGCGCCGCCCGGTAAGAAACATGGTAATGGAAAGTGTGCCAAACAATGCCGGAACGACAGCCAGGGAATAGTGGATGGCACTTTCGTCTTTAAACACCTGGTCGGTAAAGAACGCCACCGACGACGGCCCCACAATGAAACCGACAATGCTGATCAGCGCAAAGTAGAGCGCCGTTGCCTGGCCGCGCAGCTCATTAGGCGCAATGAATACCAATGAAGAGCCGCCAGTGGCCGAGGCCATGGCGCCAAACAAGGTGGCGGGAACGAGCATGGCCAGGGCCAGCCAGCCGTCAGGCATCAAGGGCACAGCGATGGCGGTCAGGACCAGCCCCGTCGCGGCAATGATGGTCGCCCGATAGGGGCCCTCCACGACGCCGCGCTGATACAGCCAATCCGAAAATAGCCCGCCGCTGGTCACGCCCAGAGGGCCAAAAATCAACAGCACGGCACCGTAACGCAGACTGAAGTCCGCGATACTCCAGTCGAACACGCGGGCAAACAGGGACGGCAGCCAGAACCAGGCATACCCCATGGTGGTGACCACAGACATCCCGAGCCCCAGGCTACCGTAAGCGCGGCGCCGTTCGTACAGATAGCGCACAACGTCCGCCATGGGTGCGCTGCCAGTGTCAGGGCCCTGGGCGACGAGCAGACCACGCCGCGCCGGTTCACGAACACTCAGCATGAGCGCAGCGATCAGCAGACCCGGCAAACCCACGGCGAGAAATGCGGTCTGCCAGGCGTGCAAGGTGCCGATCAGAGGCAGCTCGACCGCCGGCGCTTTCTCAACCAGCGCCACCACCTGCCCGCCGACCAAATAGGCCAGACCGGACCCCACCGATATGCCGCCCATAAAAAAGCTGATGGCCCGGCTGCGCTTTTCCCGCGGAAAGTAATCGCTGATCAAAGAGTACGCGGCCGGTGACAGCGTTGCCTCGCCCACCCCAACACCGAGCCGAGCGAGAAACAGCGCAGTGAAGTTCTTCGCCAGACCGCAAGCCGCGGTCATCAGGCACCAGACCGTGATACCCACGCCGATGATGGCGCGGCGGCTGCGTCGATCGGCCAGCCAGCCAATGGGGATGCCCAGCAAGACGTAGAACAGAGCAAAAGCGAAGCCCAGCAGCAGGCCCATCTGAGTGTCGCTCAACTGCAGGGTTGCCTTGATGGGCTCCACCAGCAGGGCCATGATCTGCCGATCGATAAACGACACCACGTAGGCAGCGGTGAGCAACACCACAACGTACCAGGCGTAACCGGAAGATGGATACGGCGACTCCGATCCTGTGGCGGGAGAGCTTGCTGCCAAGATGCTTTTTATTGTTCTGTGAAGCGAGCGCTACTATCCCACGCCGCCGGTGGGCGCACAACCGCGCTCACGGGTCTCAAAGCCAGGCTGGAGACTGCCCGCTAATCGTCCGCGGGAGGTGGCGTTCCGGGAAACAGCTGGACGAGTCGCCGGGCCGTTTCCTCGGTGACCCATTCGAAAGTAACCGGCTTCTCCACCGCCGTATCCTTGGCAATATTAATCTCCTCACTGGCCTCCCAGACCACCGATCCGTCCCGGCTATCCCAGACCTGCAGAAACATGCGCAAATTTGCGATCTTGGTTTCCAGGAAGCGAATTCCCACAAAGGAAAATCGTCCGCGTGTTGTCTGGTAGAAGGAGGACAACTCGATAATAGCGATGTACCGGCCGCCCGTCGCTGCACCGATCAAAGCCAGCGTTTCGGCGGGGAGAACCCCCGTAGCCTGATAGTCCTGGTACATGCTTCGATAGGCCGCACCAAGACCGTCCCGGTTTATGGCGCTCAGCGTCTGCGCCAGGCTGGTGACGTTGATGTCCGGGCGCTCTGCCTTGACGACCCCCGCAAACAGGAACGCCACCGATTGCCGATCCGCCTCCTGGCCCGTGGGCGCAGCCGGCGTGATGAAAACCAGGCCATCACGGGCCAGATCGCCCGGCTGCAGGGCGCCAGCTTCGTGTTTGATATTGGCCTGGATCTGGTCCAGGCGGGCGCAGCCTGCCAGGGCCGCGATCAAAACCAGCCCCATGAGCCCCCGCGTCAACCGCGCGGCCCGCTTGCCTTCACTCAGTCCCGCAAACATAGCTCGCAATGGTACACAAGCTAGCGCCGCCGCTCGCAACAGATTTGCCGCAACCGGGGGCCATGAGCAGGGCCTGGAAGACCTCAACTCCCCAGTATTATCAGTAAGTTTAAGCAATTAGACGGTCGCAGGAGTTTGTGTACAATGCCGACTCTGGCGCCTCCCGCCAAGCTACGGGCGGTCCCCAAGAATAAGCGAGAATAAAGAAATCCTCTATCCCATTCGGACCATAGCTGCGATTACGCGGGCCGGCCCGGGACCCCTGGTAACGAATCTAACGGTGGCAATGCAACGAAATGGCAGACGAGTTAATGCCTAACAGCGGCCGGGGCGCGCGGCTATGAAAATCGCTATTGTGGGAGCCGGTGTGTCCGGGTTAGTGGCAGGGCACTATCTGCAACGCGAGCACCAGGTGACGCTTTTTGAGGCGGCCGACTACGCCGGTGGCCACACCAACACCATCGACGTGGAACTGAACGGTCTGTCCCACCCCGTCGACACCGGCTTCATCGTCTTCAATGAGCTCAACTATCCCCAGTTCACCCGTTTGTTGGGCGACTTGGGGATAGCTTCTCAGCATAGCTCCATGGGCTTCAGCTTCAGCTGCGAGGATCCCGATTTTGAATACATGGGATCATCCCTGGGCGCTTTGTTTGCGCAGCGACGCAACCTGTTGCGACCCCGCTTTTATCGCATGCTACGGGATATCCTGCGCTTCAATCAGCAGGCCCCCGCCTGCCTTCGGGCCAGTAACGACATCACCCTGGGTCAGCTGCTGGATGAAGGTGGCTATTCGCGCTTCTTTGTCGAGCGCTACCTGCTGTCCATGGGCGCAGCGATCTGGTCGGCTCCCATGGACAAAATGCGCGACTTTCCGGCGCGGGCATTTGTGCAGTTTTTTATCAACCATGGCCTGCTGAAGATCAAGGATCGGCCCCAGTGGCGCACCGTCACCGGCGGAGCGCGCCGCTACGTGAGGGCCATTCTGGACCGTTTTCACGGTGAGCTGCGCCTGAACTCGGCGGTGCAGCGGGTTGCAAGAACCCCTGGACACGTGGAGATTCTCAGTCACACCGGATCCGAGCGCTTCGACGCCGTTGTGTTCGCCTGCCACAGTGACCAGGCCCTCAGGATGCTTGCGGATGCTTCGCCCGCGGAACAGCGCATTCTCGGCGCCCTGCCCTATCAGGAAAACGAGGCTGTGCTGCATACGGACGTCGAGCTGCTGCCGAAACGAAAACGGGCGTGGGCCGCTTGGAACTATCTGTCCCGCCGCGAGGTCACCGAGCGGGTCGCGGTCACGTACAATCTGAATATTCTGCAAAGCCTGCCCTTCCAGCAACAGGTTCTGGTCACTCTGAACGCGACCCACGCAGTGCGCCCTGAAACCATCATCAAGAAGATCACCTATCACCATCCGCTGTTCTCGGCGGAGAGCTTCACCGCCCAGCAACAACGTCACCAAATCAGCGGCCGCAACCGAACCCATTACTGTGGTGCCTACTGGGGATACGGTTTCCACGAGGACGGCGTAGTGAGCGCCCTGAATGTCTGGAAAGAATTGCAACCGCTCCGTGCTGCCATCTAGCTGCATATACGAAGGCTGGGTCTATCATCGGCGCAAATCGCCGCAGGCACATCGCTTCGGCTATCGCATCTTCTTTGCGTTCCTGGAGTTGGACGCGCTGCCGGCACTGTTCGACGGCGTACCGCTGTGGTCGGCCCGACGGCCGGCCTTAGCCTGGTTTCGCCGTCAGGACCACCTGGTTGGCCGGCGCGATAATCTAGCCGACGACATTCGCGACCTGGTGGAAACAGAGACTGGCCGGCGCCCCGCCGGCCGGGTATTCCTCCTCACTCACCTGCGCTATTTCGGCTACGTGTTCAACCCCATCAGCGTCTATTACTGCTACGACTTGGCCGGGCAGCTGACCGATCTGGTGCTGGAAGTGAGCAATACCCCCTGGGGCGAGCGCCACTGGTACGTGCTCCCGGAAACGACAAACCGGGCCGCAGCCCCCGAGCGGCGCAGCCATCGTATGACCAAGGAAATGCATGTCTCGCCGTTCATGCCCATGGACATGAGCTACCGACTGCGCGCCAGCGTTCCCCATGAACGGTTGACCCTGAGCCTGAGCAACTGGCGGCGCGGCAAGGCAGTCTTCCAAGCCGACCTGGCGCTCACCCGCAAGGCCCTCCGTCCGGCAACCCTGAATCTGATGCTGCTGAAGTTTCCTTTTCTCACCCTGCGTGTAACCATGGCTATTCATTGGCAGGCCCTGAAACTGTGGCTGAAAAAGACACCCTTATTCACTCATCCGAATAAGCAAGCGGCACGGAGCCTGGAGGAGCTTCCCTAAAATGTCGAGTGGGACGAAAACAGGAACAACCTTGGGCATTCCGCAACCATCTGGGCTGGCGCGCATCTGTCGGGCGGCCGTGTTCAAGAAGCTGGCCCTGGTGCAAAACGGCGCCATCGAGATTCAAGAGGGTAGCGAGCGTCACCGGTTCGGCGCGGCCAGTCTCCAATGCTCCTTGAACGTCGCGGTAGACATCCGAGATCCGGCCTGCTACGTGAACCTGGCGCTGGGCGGTTCAGTGGGTGCCGCTGAGTCTTTCATGCAGGGCCATTGGCACACCGATGATCTGACCGGACTGGTGCAGATATTCGTCCGCAACCGGAGTCTACTGGAGAGTCTGGATGCCGGCTCCGGCCGGCTGGTCCAGCCGGCGTTGAAGGCATTTCACTGGGTGCGGCGCAACACCCTGCGCGGCAGTCGCGCCAACATCGCCGCTCATTACGACCTGGGCAACGAGTTTTTCAGGCTGTTTCTCGATGAGACCATGATGTACTCGGCGGCGGTGTTTCCCGCTGAAGATACCCCGTTGGCCGACGCGTCCCGTCACAAGCTGGATCTGATCTGCCGCAAGTTGAGCCTGCAACCTGAAGACGAAGTGCTGGAAATCGGCACCGGCTGGGGTGGTTTCGCACTGCACGCGGCCAGGCAGTACGGCTGCCGGGTCACCACCACGACCATCTCCAGAGAGCAGTTCCGGCTGGCCCAGCAACGGGTTAAAGATGCCGGCCTTGAAGACCGGATTCGGGTGATCGATCAAGACTATCGGCAGCTGCGAGGCCAGTTCGACAAACTGGTATCTATTGAAATGATCGAAGCGATCGGCCATCAGTTCTTTGATACCTACTTCCGCCAGGTCAGCGGACTGCTGAAGCCGGATGGTGCGGCGCTTATTCAGGCCATCGTGATTGCCGATCACCAGTTCGAGCGATACAAACGTTCGGTGGATTTCATTAAGCGCTATATTTTTCCCGGTGGCTGCCTACCCTCGGTCACCGCCATCATGAAAAGCGTCTCCGACCGGACGGATCTGCTCTTGGTTGACCTGCAGGATATTGGCCTGGACTACGCGCGCACGCTGGCGGAGTGGCACAGACGCTTTCGGGCCAATCTGGGCAGCGTGCGGGCCCAGGGCTTTCCCGAGGAGTTCCTGCGCATGTGGCAGTACTACTTCTGCTACTGCGAAGGCGCCTTCCGGGAACGCGCCATCAGCGACGTCCAATTGTTGTTTCACAAACCCCTGAACCCTTCAGGCCAGGCCGCCCGCAGCTGACCGGGTCGCTGACGCAGTCGGGTTGAACCTGTGACCATCATCGACTGGTGCGAGCGAGGTCGCGTGCCCGACCGCGTGATGCGCATGGGCATGCGGCGCCTGATGGCGGAGCGGCTGCGCAAGGAGTCCAGAGGCAGTCTGGCTGACCGTCAGACCCGATTTCGCAGCCTGCTCGCCGAGCTTCGCGACAGTCCCATCGCGCTGAGCACCGAGTTGGCCAACGAGCAGCACTACGAGGTGACGGCCGAGTTCTTCCAGCTGGTTCTGGGCAAGCACCTCAAGTACAGCGGCTGCTACTGGCCGTCCGGGGTCACCGACCTGGATACGGCCGAAGCAAAGATGCTCGCGCTAACCTGCGAGCGCGCAGAGCTGGCGGATGGCGCGCGTATTCTGGAGCTGGGCTGTGGCTGGGGCTCGTTGACCCTGTGGATGGCGACTCACTATCCAAACGCCCGCATCACGGCGGTTTCCAACTCGTCGGGCCAGAAGGCATTCATCGACAGCCAGGCGCAGCAGCGCGGCCTGGGCAACCTGGAAATCATCACCGCCGATATGAAAGACTTCAGCGCCACTGGGTCTTACGACCGCGTGGTGTCCGTGGAAATGTTTGAGCATATGCGCAACTATGAGGCCCTCATGGAGCGCATCGCCGGCTGGCTGACCGGCGACGGCAAGCTGTTCGTCCACGTTTTCTGTCATCGCGAGCTGATGTATCCCTTTGTGGATTCAGGCAAGTCCGACTGGATGGCGCGCAACTTTTTCACGGACGGACTGATGCCGGCCGCCGGCACCCTGCGCGAGTTTCAGAAGGATCTGACCTTAGAGGCGGAATGGTGGGTCGACGGTAAACACTACGAGCGCACGGCCAACGCCTGGCTTGAGAATCTGGACCGGAACAGGTCAGCGGTCACTCAGGCACTGGCTGCCACCTACGGCCCCGATAGCGAGCTGTGGCTGCAGCGCTGGCGAATGTTCTTCATGGCCTGTGCCGAGCTGTTTGGTTATCAAGACGGCCGGGAATGGTTTGTGGCCCACTATCGATTCGGCCAACGGCCGCGCTAGCCCGCAATCATCTGGTTGTTCATCCGAGGCGCGCGACATACGCCACTCCCGCCATGGGCCCGTTTGTCGCAGCCCCCCGCAATGGCGCTCTGCGAACATGACCCCGGTTCCGGGCCTGGCGCGGCACCGGCTCGGGGGCGTTGTGCCAGTTCCGTGCCAAGCCCATGAAAATTAAAGCCCTTTCGTGATGTAATGGCTTCATGAGCAGCCGCCCAAACAGCCTCCCTCGGGCCGTCATTACCGGCTGGGGAAAATGCGTGCCGCCCGCGCGGCTGACCAACGACGATATCAGCACCCTGATAGATACCAGCGACGAGTGGATCACCACGCGCACGGGTATCCGCGAGCGGCGCGTATCCCATGTCAGTGTTAGCCTGCTGGCCCAGGTCGCGGCCCAGCGGGCCCTGGCTGCGGCCGGGCGCAGCGCTGCGGAGGTCGACCTGATCATCGTCGGCTCGGCCAGCCCCGGCACCCTGATTCCCTGCACCGGCGCCTCGGTACAGACCGGCCTGGGCGCTTTTGAAGCCGGCGTGTTCGACCTGAATGCCGGTTGCCCGAGCTTTCTTTACGGGCTGGCCATGGCGGCCGGCGCCATCACCGCGGGTCAGCAGCGCACTGTGCTGGTGATCGGTGCCGAGCGCCTGACCTGGTACCTGGACTGGACCGAGCGCAACAGCGCGGTATTGTTCGGCGACGGGGCCGGCGCCGCTGTCGTCGAGGCGAGCGACGGTGACGCCGGTGTGCTGGGTTGGCATCTGGCCTGTGACGGTCGCGCCGCCGATGCGCTCAAGGTACCTAACTTCGGCACCGATGCGGCGCGCTGCGATGGCCACTTTGGTGAGTTCGCCGTGCAGTTCGACGGCCAGGAAATTTTCAAGCGCGCCGTCAAAGGCATGTACCAGGCCAGCAAAAAGGCTCTGGCCAAGGCTAACTTGGGGCTGGAAGATGTAGACGTTTTAATACCCCACCAGGCCAATCGCCGCATTATCGACACCCTGGCATCGCGCCTCGGGGGCGCCTGCGATGTGGTGATCAATATCGAACGCTACGGAAACACGTCCGCCGCCACCATACCCATTGCGCTGACCGAGGAGCTGGAGGCGGGCCGTATCAAGCCTGGCAGCACGATCCTGACCGCGTCCTTCGGCGCCGGCCTGACCTCCGCCGCCTGCGTGCTGCGCTGGGGTGATCGCGTCTCACCGCTCGCTGAGAGCAGCGCGGAGTTGCCCCGCTGCGAGCAGACGGGCCTCGAGCTCATCGCATCCCAGGTCGAATACAACCGCAGCTATACCACGGTCACGGGCTGAGGCGCGCCGCTCACGCGCGCTGCCTACCCCATAGACTGCAGCCAGCCGGCTAATGCCCGGCCGATTGCGTCGGGTGACACCTCCTGGACGAAGTGACCGCCATACACCGAGACCTCCCGCTGGTTCGGGAAGCTGCGCGCAAAGGCGAGCATGGGCGGCGCTGCGAATATGGCACCGGGGTCGGCACGCAGAAATAGTTTGGGAACCTCGGACTGGGCAAGCCATGTGGAGTAGCTGCGCACGATCTGCTCGTTAGTCGCCGGCTCGCCACCGAGAGGCAACTCCCGGGGCCAGGTCAGGGTCGGCCGGCGGCTCTCGCCGGGCTCCAGATAGGGGCGGCGGCAGCGGCCAGCAGCTGCTCGCGCCGATTCCAGGTCGCTGTCATGATGCACCCCCAGAAACGTCGTGCGTTACCGCTAGTCTAATAGAATCATCCCGGCCGGATGCGCAAAGGAGCCAACCCATGACCCGAGAGTTGCCGCTGCCGCGACGCCAGATCATGACCGAACGCATGCGGATGGCCCAGGTCCGTAAACCTTTCGGCCTGGCGCTGGACGCCGAGCGACAGGACGACCTGCGTGCCTTCTACGTGGCTTGTGCCCGCTATCTGGAGCACGCTCTCAACCGCCTGCACGCCCAGGACCAGCGCATCATCGACAAGCTGACCGCCCGGGTAGACGCTAATGATCAGGACAGTCGCAGCCTGCTGGCGGATTTCGATGCCAGTCTCGCGGCCAGCCGATCTGCCCTCGAGAAACTGCTCCAGGCCTTGGCGGATTTCGAGCAGGCCCAGATCGACCAGCCAGCGTTCGAAGCCGCCGCCCGGAGTTTCATGGATGTATTCCTGAACATCCTGGCTGCTCGCCGCCACTCAAGCCAGCACCTGGAAGAGGAACATTTCAACCTCAAGGACTGGGAGGAAACTGCCGGCGTCACCGCTGACAGCCAGGCCGCCGAGCGCGCGCTGTTCCAGACCGTCTGCGCTGTCGCCCCGCCGGGCCTCAGCCCGGAAGATTTTCAGGTGGGTCCGCCGCCCGCCTGAGGTTCGGTCACCTGTGCGCCGCCGCCGGCGTAATGCCGCAGTGCGAAGTAGGACAGGAGAATGGCGAGCGGATTGAAGATCATCACCACGGCCACGATGGAGTAGCGCACCATGTTCTCGTCGCCGAACACGTAATCGGTAAATAAAGCGACGGCCGTGGGGCCCAAACCCAGGCCCACCAGATTCAAGGCCAGCTGATACACCGCCCCCATCTGCGCGCGCATCCGGTTCGGCGTGATGATCTGAACGAAGGACCCCGTTGGGCCGGTGGCCGCAGAACCGAAGAAGAAGGTGAAGAACAGCACGCCTAATGCGAGCTGAACGGTCGGCATCAGAGGCGACAAAGCGCCCGCGGGCAGCAGAAAACAGCAGCACACCAGCAGCACCCGCAGCTTTGCGTTGGGATCATCACGCAGCGCCAGCCGATCGGCGATCCAGCCGCCAGCAAACGAACCGGAAACGCCGCCGACCAGAGCCACCAGCCCCATCAGATAACCAGCCTGGGGAATAGTCAGGCCGTAACTGCGCACGTAGAAAGTCGGTGTCCAGCTGAGAATGCCGTAGATCGACACCGACGTCATGCCAAAACCCATCAGGGTCAGCGCATACAGCCGCCAGTGGGCACGCAGATAGCCAAGCACTTCCCGCAACGGCACCGAGGTCGGCGCGCCAGCCGCGGCGACGCGGCCGCTGGCATCGCGACGGGCTGGCTCACGCACCGTCAGCATGAGCGCGATGACGATGATTCCCAAGGCACCGACGATGACGAACACCAACCGCCATCCACCCAGGCTGCCCAGCAGCGGGACGTTGACGTCGCCCAGACCCGTCACCATCTGGATGGCCGCCGCCCCTCCAATCAGCGCAAGACCCATACCCGCCGTGATGCCAGCAGAGAATACGCCGATCGGCAGCGCCAGCTTATGGGGCGGGAAGTAGTCCGCCAGCATGGAATAGGCTGAAGGTGACAGGGTGGCCTCACCACAGCCCACCCCAACCCGGGCAGCGAACAGCTGCCAGAAACCCCGCGCCAGGCCGCACAGCGCCGTCATGGCGCTCCAGAAAGCCACGCCCACGGTTACCAGCCACTTACGACTGCGGGCGTCCGCCCAGCGCGCCAGGGGCAGACCCATCAGGGTGTAGAACAGTGCGAAGGCAAAGCCCTGCAAAAGACTGATCTCGGTGTCACTCAGCTGCAGATCGGCCTTCATAGCCGGCACCAGCAGACTCAGAATCAACCGGTCGATAAACGACACCGCGTTGGCCACGGCGAGCACGACCACCACGTACCAGGCATAGGCCGGCGCCGGCCAGTTGCCCTCGCCCCGCGTCACGTCGCCAAGGCTCATGGCGGCATGCTGCCCGGTGACCGCCAGCGAACCACCATGGCAAAGGCCACCACGACCAGATTCAAAACGCCGATCATGACGAAGGGCGCGTTGGGCGCGACCCGATCAAAAAGAATGCCGCCAAAAAAGGCCGAGACCATGATGCCGATAGCCCCCGACAGGTTGAACATGCCGATCACGGAGCCCCGCTCCACCAGCGGTGCCTCCTGACCGATCAGCGCCGTGGCGCCGAAGAAGGCGCTGATCTGACCCACGCCCAGCAGGGCAAACAGGGGAATCGCTGCGCTGTCCAGGGGGTCCTCCACCAGGCCCATACCCAGATACCCCGCCGCCGCCAGCCCCATGCACACCAACAGTCCGGTGACCCGGTCGAAGCGATCCAAGAAGATGCCAATGACAAATGCCCACAGCAGCGCCGCGGTCTGACAGACGACAAAGATCCGCCGCCCGGCCGACACGGCCTCGCCGCTGTCCATGCCGGCGGCGATCCCGGCTGTGCTGCCCCACAAGACCGTAAAAGTTCCCAGAATCACCAGGTCGCTGCGAGCAACAAAGGCCGACGCGTAGGCGAGCGCGATTCGGGAATTACGGGCCCGCGCGAATCCGCTGCGCACCAGTTCGGAGATGCTGGCGCGCTCCTCCGCCGCCATCGGCGTACCGCGTTTCAGGCCGGCCGCCAGCACGGCGGCCGACACCACGCAAATGGCGGTGATCATCCAATGGGTATAGCGGCCGGCGGTATCACCATCGAAGCCGCGATCCATCAATGCCTCGGGCATACCGCCCATGACCACGGCAATGATGATCACGCCCAGGCCGTTCATGATGCCCACCGCGGCGATCATCTTGCCCCGGGAACGTTCCGCCGGGTAGTCGTTCGCCACCGTGCCCAGCATGCCCGTAGCAGCGGCGATGCCGGCCGCATAGATCACTCGATAGGCGGTTAGCTCGGGGATACTCCCGGCCAGGGGATACAGAAAATAGCCCAGCCCCATGAACAGCATCCCCAGCACGTAGACCGGCCGGCGGCCAACCCGGTCCGACCAGACGCCCACAGCGTTAAACAGCAACAGCTGAGTGATCTCCGTGACCACAACCAGCCAGCCGGAGATCTCACCCTGCTCGCTGATGGGAATTTTGAGATGCTCGGTGAGCACATAGGGGGTGCCGATACCAACAAAGGTCAAAAGCCCGATGGTGGTCAAGGCCCCGAACAGCAGGGTCGAGGCATGGCTCGAATAAACATTGGGCGCCAGCTCGATCACGCGCAGGAAACGCCTTCCTGTGGCAGTTTCGTTCAAGGCCTGGGGCCTGCGGCGCAGCGGGCGGCCCCCGCCGCCGCAAGCTTATTTGTTCTTGTCATGAGTGCCGCTCCCGGGACGCCACGGCACGTTACACGACGCCGCCCGGCTTCTCAATTCACGAACTCACCCATTGGCCGCGCCGTGGCAGACATCCCCGCCACTTGTGCTGCGCGGCGGCGGCTGAGGCACAATCGGTGGACTTACCAGGGGGATCAGCCATGAAGCAACTTCCAGTGTGGCGCAACGGCCTGTTGGCCGTTCTTTGTGCCCTTTACAGCGTTTCCGCAGCAGCCACCAACAGTCGGGCCGAGCTGGAACAGGTGATGCAGGATCTTCTGACCTGGCTACCCGGGGAATACTCCAGCGTGCCGCAGTTGGACATGGAACGTCGTCTCGGTATGCCACCCGATGGGCCCCACGAGCACCGCTACCATATCTTCGCAACCATCGATGCGCCGCAGATCGGCGAGCATGTGGTGTACGGCCAGCTGCACGCCGGCGGGCCGGACGGGCCCATTATTCCCGGCACCCAGGTTGCTTACATCGTGACATTGGACGACCAGCACATGACCGTCACGGTCAACGGCCGGCGCCTGGCCAACGGTGAGGACTTCGAGTTTGTTCACCTGGATCCCGCGCGGCAACGAGAGATCACGCTGGACCCCGAAACGGGCGGCAACTGCGATTTTCGCTGGCGCCGTCACGGCCGGCAGATTACCGGGTATCTGCGCAATGTCGATGAAACGGAACAGGACACCGACGGCATGTGCACCATGGTCTCCAAAGTGTCCGGCCTGCAAATGACCTGGCACGCGGAGTGGATCCTCAACGAAGAGGAGCTTTGGATCTACGACAACGGCTATCTGGAGGACGGCCAGCTGTTCATCGGGCGCGAGGATAAAACCCATGCCCGCCGCACCCGGGTCCGCAAGTTTGACTGTCAGGTCGGCAGCGGTGATGGGGCGCAAGCGGTCACCGTGGGCGATGGTGGCAACCCGGTCGCGGTCGCCGGACTGGGCAAGCTGCGGCTGTTGAAGAGTTACTGGCCCGCGAGCGACGGCGGCCTGGAGCAGCGGTTGTCGCTGAGCGTGCTGGATGGGGACGGAGCCATTGTGGCCGAGGCCCAGGAGCCTGCCAGCAGCAGCCGGGTCACTGTGGAGGCTGCCGGCGGCAGCGTCGCCTGCCAGCGCCCATGAGCGACGATTTTTTCGAAGGCGCCATGTTGATCGGCGGCGAGCTGTGCGCCGCCAGCGGCCAGTGGCTGGAGTCCGTGAATCCCGCAACCGAGCGCCCCCTGGGTCGGGTACCGGCCGCCGACGCAGCCGACGTGGATCGGGCGGTGACCGCAGCGGCGGCGGCCCAGGGCGACTGGGCGCTGCGCTCGGTCTGGGAGCGTGGCGCTGCGCTGCGGCGACTGGCAGCGGCCCTGCGCGACCGGGCGGACGAGATCGTGCGCCTGGAAGCCGCCGACACGGGTAACACTATTGCCAAGCTGGGCGGCGATATCGCGATCGCCGCTGCCTACCTGGAGTATTTTGCCGGGCTGGGGTCCGAACTGAAGGGCGAGAGCGTGCCGGCCACGGCCAGCGGTTATCACTTTACGCGGCGCGAACCCTACGGCGTGGTGGCCCGTATCGTGCCCTTCAATCATCCCTTCATGTTCGCCGCCGCACACCTGGCTGCACCGCTGATGGCGGGCAACAGCGTGGTGGTCAAGACACCGGAGACCAGCCCTCTGAGCGGAACGCTGCTTGCACAACTGTGTCTGTCCAGCTTGCCGCCTGGCCTGGTGAATATCATCTCCGGTCATGGTGTGCCCGCCGGGGATGCGCTGGTGCGCCATCCGCTGGTGCGCCGCATCGGCTTCACCGGCTCCCTCGCCACGGGACTGGCCATTCAGCGGGCCGCCGCGGAGTCCGCCGTCAAGCATGTCAGCCTGGAGCTGGGCGGCAAGAACCCACTACTGGTGTTTCCCGACGCCGATGTGGATACGGTCAGCGCAGCCGCCGTTGCCGGCATGAATTTCTCCTGGGCTGGACAGTCCTGCGGCTCCACCAGCCGCTTACTGGTCCACGCCTCCCGCTACGACGCGGTGGTCGAGGCCGTCACCGCCCGGGTGGCGGCACTGCGCGTGGGCGATCCCCTGGATCCCACCTCGGACATGGGGCCCGTGAACTCGGCCGCGCACTACGCCAAGGTGCAGGATTTTGTGGCCGCTGGCATTCGGCAGGGCGCGCGGCTCACCACCGGCGGCCAGCGGCCCGGTGGCGCCGAGTTCACCCGGGGCTATTGGATTAGGCCGGCCGTGTTCGCCGATGTCACGATGGACATGAGTATCGCCCGTGAGGAAATTTTCGGCCCGGTGCTGGCCATTCAGCGTTGGGATACTCTCCAGGACGCCATCACCCAGGCGAACGCCACCGACTACGGATTGACCGCCGCGCTGTGGACCAATGACCTCAAGGCTGCCCTTGCCGCAGCGGGACAGATCGAGGCGGGTTATGTCTGGATCAACGGCGTCGCCCAGCACTACGTGGGTACGCCGTTCGGGGGCTGGAAGGACAGCGGTCTTGGTGCTGAGGAGTGCCTGGACGAATTGTTAAGCTACAGTCGCAGCAAGGCTATTCACATGCTCCTGCCGGAGTAACGCCATTTGTGTCTAGATAGCATCAGGGGCGAACGCTGCGCCGCGGGCCGACTGACGGCTGTCGCCGTGGCGCTGCTGTTGTGGGGGTTCCCCATGGACGGACCCCGAACCCAGATCCTCGACCGGCCGCCGGCAGACTGGGCTGACCGGGAACGCCTGAAAGCCGGGGAGATTCTCGTCCACATCGTGAAGACGGGCCGGTTTCAGGGCCACGTCCAGGCGGCAGTCGCCATCCCGGCCACTCCCCAAGTCATCTGGACGGTGGTGACTGATTGCGCCAGCGCACCCGAGTTTGTGCCGGGCGTTCTAACCTGTCAGCGCCTGGCGGTTGTGGAACCTGGCCGCGTCGAACTGTTTCACCAGACGGTGAAGTACAGCTGGTACATCCCCCGCCTGGAATACGATTTCCGGCTTGAGTATTTTCCCTATGAGCAGATGAACTTCCGCCGGGTGAGCGGCAGCCTGAAGCGACTCGACGGCACCTGGTGGCTTGAGCCGCTGACGCCGGACAAAACGCTGGTGTTCTACGACGTGGACCTGGACCCGGGGTTTCTGGTGCCCCAGTTCCTGGTGCGCAGAGCCCTCCGCAAAGACCTGCCCGCGGTGCTCGCTGCGTTGCGTGATCGGGTGACCAGTCGCTCCTGACACTCAGGTGCAATGTTTCCTCTACCGGGCTTTGCCGTGACGGTGATCACCGCCCGGCGCCGAATGTCCCGTTACCATGCGGATGTCCTGCGGCAGACCGCGTTCGCAGCTTAAGGCTGAACCGACTGGGCCGCGGTAAACACCAGCACGTGCTGCTGGGGCAGGAAAGCCTGGGTCGCCTCCCAACGCAGGCCCACGGCGTTCATCTCCCTGATGACCTGCGCTTGCGTCATCTTGTGCAAGGGCTTGATGGGCACCCGGGGATCCTCGCCGCGATATTCCACCAGCACAACCCGGCCGCCGGGACTCAGGCTTTGCACAACGCCTGCCATCATCTCTCTGGGATGGGAGAACTCGTGGTAGGCATCCACCATGAAAACCAGGTCCACCGCCCCGGCTGGCAGCCCGGGATCATCCACGCGGCCCTCAATCAGCACCACGTTATCAAGCGCCCGCTCCGCGGCGCGCCGGCCCAGCATCTTGAGCATCTGGGGCTGGATATCCACCGCCAGCACCCGGCTATCGGGCAGGCGCTCCGCCAGGGGCAGGGAGAAATAGCCCGTGCCGGCGCCGATATCCGCAACGGTGCCTGGCCCCAGCGACACAAAAAAGTCCAGCAGCAAATCGGTGCGCTCTTCCCGCTCCCGGCTGCCGCGTTCCAGCCATCCGGCGCCGAGATGACCCATCACGTGGGAGATTTCCCGGCCCTCATAAAACTTGCCAATGCCGTCGCGGCTGGCCGGGCCAAAACTGTACCCTGTGCCTCGCTCCCCGTCGGCGACTGCCTGAGGCGCGGGATTCCCGCAGGCGGCCAGCCCAAGCCCCAGCAGCAGGACGGCACTGATCATTTCCCGGGTACCAGTCATGAGTCGATGGCCTCCCATTTCTTTCCGGCCTGGCAGACGCCTACAATATGGTTCGCTGGCGCCGTGCCCCTTGGATGTCCGCGGCCCGGGAAACGACAACCCCGCGGCATCATCCGCGGCGGGCGTGAACACACTGGCAAAGGCCATGGAAGGAGGTCCCATGACCCGCACAATCAGACTGACCGCGCTGCTGCTGGTGCTCTGCCCGGCCACGGCCAGTTGGGCCGCAGATCCCAGAGAGCTCAGCTGGGATGAGTTGATTCCACCGGGCGCGATGGTCTGGCCTGAGGAGCAGGACATGAACAATCCGGACGCCTGGGCATCGCCGGTCCCTGGCGCCGTGGTGAAAGAACTGGACGGTCAGCAGGTGCGCATTCCCGGCTTCATCGTCCCCCTGGAGTCCGATGAAGGCGGGCTGCTGGCGGAATTCTTTCTGGTGCCCTACTTTGGTGCGTGCATACACGTTCCCCCGCCGCCGCCGAACCAGATTGTCTACGTGACCGTAGATCCACCCTTTAATCTGACGTCCATGTGGGAACCCTTCTGGATTGAAGGCGAGATGCGCACCAAGGGCCACACGACGGTGCTCGGGGCCACGGCCTACTCCCTGACCGCCAGCAAGATCGAGCCCTACGAATACTGATAGTCGGGACCTATGGGTCGCGAGCCATCAAGCTCGGAAAATCAAACAGCGTCGGGTCCGCCAGATGGGACGGCGTCACCTGGCGCAGGCTTCGCGCCAGACTTTCCATGCGCCCGGGATTGTCCCGCTCCCACTCGGCCAACATGGCTTTGATGCGAGCCCGCTGCAGGTTCTCCTGGGACCCACACAGATCGCAGGGGATGATCGGGAAACGACGGGCCCTCGCGTAGCGGGCAATGTCCCGCTCAGGGCAGAATGCCAGCGGTCGGATCACCACGTGGCGACCGTCATCGCTCACCAGCTTGGGCGGCATCGCCTTCAGTCGACCGCCGTGGAACATGTTCAGAAACAGCGTTTCGACCATGTCGTCCCGGTGATGACCCAGGGCGATCTTGGTGACCCCTTCCTCGGTAGCGACGCGGTAAATAATGGCCCGGCGCAGCCTGGAACACAGACCGCAGAAGGTCTTACCCGCCGGGATCACCCGTTTCACAATGCTATAGGTGTCCTCGGCGACGATGCGATAAGGCACGCCAGTAGATTCAAGGTATTCGGGCAAAACGTGGGCCGGGAAATTCGGCTGACGCTGATCCAGATTCATGGCCAGCAACTCGAAATCAATCGGGGCGCGACGCTGCAGGCTCATCAGCATGTCGAGCAGCGTGTAGGAGTCTTTCCCGCCTGACAGGCACACCATGACCCGATCGCCCGCTGCGATCATGCCGTAGGTTTCAATCGCCTTGCCCACCTGACCGCGCAGACGGGCCGCCAGGCGTTTATGGGTTGCCGAGCGCGGGCGCCCGCGCACGGGAATGTCGGTGCTGATCGTGGCCATCGGAATCCTGGCTTGCAAAACCCGGGTCAGCGCGGATGTTGGCGCAGAACGCGGCGGCCCTCAAGGCAGAAGGGTCAGGGCTCAGCGTGGGGGATCGCCTGGAGAACCAGCACCGGATCCAGGCGGACCTGGCCGAGGTTCATGCGCCAGTCCAGATGGGGCCCGGTCACCCGCCCCGTGGCGCCAACCCGGGCGATCGGGTCGCCGGCTCTCACCTCGGTGCCCGACTCAACCAGCAGCGCGCTCAGGTGCAAAAAGCTGGAGCTCAACCCGTAGCCGTGATCCAGGATTAATGTGCCCCCGGAGAAATACAGATCCGGCTCGGCCAACACCACCAGGCCCGGGGCCGGCGCGCGCACCAGGGTACCGGTAGGAACGCCCACGTCCACGCCGTAATGGGGCTGCCGCGGCTCACCATTAAGGATTCGCTGGGATCCGTAAACCCCGGTAATGGGACCCTCCACAGGCCACTGAAAGCCGGCCAGGAAATCGGGGCTGGCGCGCGCCCCGGCGCGGGCACGGGCGACCTTGACGCTCTCATCACGAATACGCTTCAGCACCTCCGGCGGTGGCGTCACCTGGGCAGGGGGCAGACCGTTGATGCGCTGAATTCTAAACTCCCGGGGGGCCACTGCGAGGCGGGATTGCCAGCGGGTGGTGCCGCCGGTCAGCGTCACCTTTAGGTCGCTGGTAGGCCCCGCATCCCGGCCGAACCCGAGGAGAAAATGACCGGTGGGGGTAATGGGTACCGGCTTGCCGTCCAAGGTGATCCGGCTACCCGGCGGCGCGCGGCCCAGCACCAACCCGCCCTGGGTGAACTCCCCGGCAAACTCAGGAGCGGGTTCGCTGCCCCAAGCGGGCGCGGCAGCCGTGATGACCAATACCCACCACAGCCGGAAAATCCGGCTGGCGGCAAGATGGAACCGTATAATCCCGGGCACCAAGGACGAGGCCCTCTCGCGTGGACTGGTTTCAAGAATTTAACGCGTTTGTCGCATCTCTACATCCCGGTCTCGCCATGGCCGCGGCACTCGTGCTGCTTCTTGCCGCCGCGCTGGCCGCGGATCTCATCGTCAAAGGGCAGCTGATCAACCTGGTTCGGCGCATCGCACGCCGCACCGCCCAAAGCTGGGATGACGACCTGCTTGCCAGCGGGGTTTTCAGCCGCCTTGCCCACGTCGTGCCGGCGCTGGTGATTTACTACGGCATCGGGCTGGTGCCCAATGTGCCCGCTGGCCTCGTCACGGTGATCGGCAATGTGGCCCTGGCCTATCTCGCCCTGATGCTGACCCTGGCAGCGGGCGCGGCGCTGAGCGCTCTGTTGACCATCTACGAGCGCCGCCCTATTGCCCGGGACCGGCCTATCAAGGGCTTCGTCCAGGTGGCGAAAATCGCTGTCTATGTTTTGGGCGCACTGGTCATCATCGCTGCCCTGATCGACCGATCGCCGCTGCTGCTCTTGAGTGGCGTGGGCGCCATGACGGCGGTCCTGCTGCTGGTGTTCAAGGACACCATCCTGTCCCTCGTTGCCAGCGTGCAACTCACCAGCCTGGACATGGTGCGGGTCGGCGACTGGATCGAAATGCCGCAGTACAACGCTGACGGCGACGTGGTGGACGTGGCTCTGCACACCGTACGGGTGCAGAACTGGGACAAGACCGTGACCACGATTCCGACCCACAAGCTGATCTCGGATTCCTTCCGCAACTGGCGCGCCATGAGTGAGTCAGGCGGGCGACGCATAAAACGCGCCCTGCACCTGGACGTAAGCTCCATCCGCTTTCTGACCCCTGCGGAAGTGGAACGCTTCAAAGGTTTTGCGTTGCTGGCCGACTATATCGAAGGCAAGGAGAAGGAACTGGCCGACTACAACGCCGGGCTGCCCGGGAAAAGGGATGCGCAGGTGAATCTGCGTCGTCTGACCAACGTGGGCACGTTTCGCGCCTACGTGTTCAACTACTTGAAGCATCATCCCAAGGTGCACCAGCACATGACACTCCTGGTTCGCCAGCTGCAGCCCGGGCCCACGGGGTTACCCATCGAGGTCTATGCCTTCAGCAATGACACGGCATGGGCGGTCTATGAGGGCGTGCAGGCGGACATTTTTGATCACTTACTGGCCATCGTGCCCGAATTCGGACTGAGCGTATTTCAGCAGCCCTCTGGCCGGGATCTGCGGAATCTGACCCTGCCTCAGACCGCCTCAGCGCAACAGAGCTCATCATGAAAAACGGTTTATACCTCGGGATTTTCATCCTCTGCCTTCTGTTCAACCCCGCTCCGGGCAGCGCCCAGGACAGCGAAATGCCGACCGTGGCCATGATCGGCACGGGCAACGTGGGCAGGAGCCTGGGGCCGCGGCTGAGCGCCCTGGGCTACCCGATACTGTATGGCTCCCGCAGTCCTGGTGGCGCCGCGGTCGCTGAGTTGCTGACCGCCACCGGCTCCAGTGCGCGGGCGCTGATGCCGGCGGAAGCGGCAGCCCAGGCGGACGTTATTGTGCTGGCGGTTCCCTATGCCGCGGTGGAGGAACTGCTGGCGAGCTTCGGCGATCTGCGCGACAAAATCATCATTGACTGCATCAACGCGGTGCGTTTTCGCGGCCAGGACATCTCCCTGGTCACGCCGTCGATGGCCGCAACCATTGCCCGCCTGGCCCCCGGGGCGCACGTGATCAAAACGCTGAATACCACCAACGCGGCGAACATGCTCAACCCGCGCCATCCCCAGGGCGTCATTTCCATGCCCGTCGCCGGCGACGATCCCGCCGCCAAGCAGACCGTCACCCGGCTACTGGAGGCGCTGGGATTTCACGTCGTCGACGTGGGCCCACTGAGCAACGCGGCACATCTGGAGGCCATGGGCGCGTTGTACATCCATATGAATGCCATCCAGGGGCGCCGCGGCAACTTCGAATACCGCATCCTGCAGACGGACTCAGAGTGAGCCGGCACTCCCGCCCTCCGCCGTGCCGATCAGGCCTTCCAGATCGGCCAGGACCTCCTTGGAGTGGGTCTCGGGGTTGACCTTGGCGTAGTGTTTGGCCACCGTGCCGTCCGGTGCGATGAGGAAGGTATGCCGTTTGGCAACCTTCATAGGGCCAAAGCTGCCCAGGACGCCGTAGGCCTCCGCCACCACCCGTTCCGCATCCGACAGCAGTGGAAACGGCAAGCTGTATTTGTCGGCGAACTCTTTCTGGCTCTTGACGTCGTCCAGACTGATGCCCATGACGACGGCACCGGCGTCCTCGAACGCGAATATGTTGTCGCGGAACGCGCAGGCTTCCGTGGTGCAACCCGGCGTGTCCGCCTTGGGATAAAAGAACAGCACCAGCCAGCTGCCCTGATAGCTGGCGAGCTCATGCCACTGGTTGTTCTGGTCTTGCAGCCGGAACGTAGGCGCAGTCTCGCCCACCTGGGGTGAAGCGGCCGCGGCACTGAGCGCGACGCCGCTGAGCATCGCGACAGCTAGGAGTTTCAGCCTGAGCATCATGGTCATACCTCTCATGCTAGGGAGTTCAACAGCGCTTTTAGAAGCGCCCTTGGGCACCGGCCACGCCGGCAAAATCTTTGATCAGCTTTCCCGCGAAGGCTAGCAGATCGAACGGCGGTTCACATCATGGGGCGAGCCTTCGCCCAGCCGAGCGTACGGCTCGTCGCCGAGCGCGGCCCGTCATCTGCAGGAGTCCCGCAGACGGTGCGCCGAAGTTACCGGCCCGTCTCCAGCGCGGTCAGCCGATACTCGTGGCCGTTGCCAAAGTTGGCGTAGCGAACCAGGATCCGGTCCGCGCCCCAAAGCCAGATATCGTAACGACCGTCGTAGAAGCTGTAATGCTCCGCTTCAAAACTGCCCGCGGGGACAGTGACCTTTTCCCGGCCGTGATAGTCAATGGTGTGTTCGAGTAACACGCCGATGCCTGGCACGGGCGGGTTGCCGATGGTCACGACGTTGTACAGCACGGCCTGCTGGGGTCCCGCCTTGGCGCGCTGATAGGGCCACACCTGCCAGCCCTCGGTAATGACGGGATGCACGCGCAGCGAAAATCGCTCGGGCACGGTGAGGGTATGGGCAGCCTGCCCCCGCGGGCCCGCTACCGCGGCGTGCAACGCGTCACCGTCGACCCGGTACCAGCCCGACCCGCCGTAGACGCCACCGCGCCAGAAACTCACGAATCCCTCCAGGGGCCTGAAATCCTGGGCGACGCGGAGGATCGCATTGGTCTGATGGTCGCCGTCCGCCAGGCTGACGAAGGCCTGCAGCGTGCGGGTTCCATCGGGATGGACCGTCAACGTCCAGTCCTCGTGGCCGCGGATCTGATCGCTATCCAGCTTGCCGTACTCGTAACGGCCCTTAGCCCAGAACACGATGGCTGCGTTGGCGCCTTCAGCACCGGTGCCAGGACCGGCCTGCTGAGCCGGGCTGGACTGTGCGACGAGGATCAGGATGAAGGACGTGATGATGCCTGAAGCTTTGGATGACACGACCGGCCCCGGGAAACCTTCTCGACGCCATTGTCACGCGCCCGCTGGACGGATTGCAACGATGGCCTGGGGGCTTCTGCTTCGATGCGCGACGGCAGGGTAGGCATCGCCCCGATGGGAAGGATTCATGCTGGTCTCCCCGCTGCTCGGTGGGCTGGGCACATCGGCCGGCGAGACGTCTTTCAAGCTGTTTGACCGCTGGCCCATGCCCTAGCTGCCAACGGGCAAAAACCAGGCGCTGTTGAACGGGATCTCCGAGTAGCTGCGCGTGCCGCTGGGCTGGCTCGCCGGAGCGCTGGTCGTGCCGCATATCGCAGCGAGCCTGTGGCACTCTGTTAACCTGCGTGATGGGGTCCTCACGCGTATGACGTTCGGTTCAGCCATCCTGGAGTCCAGGCAGTGATTAAGCACATTTGGGTATGGGTGCTGGCCGCGGCACTGCTGTCGTCGACATCCCTATTCGCGAGCGAGGAAGATGGCTTCGTGTCCGCGTTCATCCGCCTGGCTATCGTCGTGTCGGATCTGGAGCGCTCGAAGCAGTTCTACCAACAGGCGCTGGGCTATCAGGTGCGCTTCGACGGCGACATCACTCGGCCGGCGGTGCTGACGCAGATGGGGCTGCCCGATGATCACCAGGTGCGCTTCGTGGTTTTGGCCAGCCCGGCGACACCTCCAGGCATTGACTGGCCTCCTGCGGCCATGATTGGCCTGTTGGGCGTCAACCCCCCCGCTGCCCGTCATGCGTCGCCCCGGGGGTGCCGATCTGGCGGTAGGCGAAGGGATGCTGGCGGTTATGACGACGGACATGGATCGAGTATATACCCGGCTCCAGCAGTTGAATGCCCGCATCCTGCTGCCGCCCATGAACTCCCCGGACGGCAGCGAGCGGGAGCTGGTGTTCCACGACCCCGACGGTATTCGCATCCACGTTGTTGAACGGCAGCGCGACGCCCGGGGCGACTAACCCGTGACAAAAATAGCGGCTAGCCTGAGCCCTTGGGTTCAGCTAGGCCCACACCCTGTCAAAGCCAAGGTCCTAGCGGTTGCGTGCCCGCGGGCCCCGTGACTAGCGCTTTCGGGAAGCGCGTTCGCCGGCTCTATCTCTCTATAACCAAGCACGTTGATCTGCTTCGGTCTTCTCACATGCTGGGTCCTTCGGACATGGCCCACAAAAAAAGGCCGCGTCCGTAAAGACGCGGCCTTTTGTCACGAGGTTATGAGATCCGGTCAGAACCGGTAGGTCACCGTGGCGCCCATCTGGCGCCCCCGCGGCATCGTGATGCCGAAACCGCGCGGCGTCGTGCTGGCGCCGAGCGAATTGGGAATGAAAGTGCCATCTGGCAGCGTCTCGGGCGGGATTGAAATCAGTCCACCAAAACGCCTGTCGACGTAGCGCAGCATGTCGATCGGCGTGTCGTCGTCGAACAGGTTCTTGACCCAGAGGTTCGCATCCCAGCGATCGGCTTCCAGCCCCAGCGTCAGGCCGACGATCGTGCGGTCGCCGTTCTCCATCAGGTTGTGTTCCTGATTGAACTTGGATGACTCGTACGCCGCCGTACCCGAGACATAGAAGTTACGGTCGTTCTGGAGTTCCCGATCCCAGCGCATGAAGAGCGAAGCCATGTGCTCGGGCGAGCGGGGCTGGGTGTTGCCCGCCACGCTGCCGAGACGCTGGATGTCCTCGAACGTGCCGTTGCTGCCCAATAGATCGGCCTGGTCCGCGCTGATGTTCTCCTTATACTCCGAGTTCACGTAGGCGTACGTTGCGGCCAGCCGAAGGCTCTCGCTGACGCGCACGTTGTACTCGAGTTCCAGACCCAGGACCTCCGACTTACCCACATTCTGCAGGATCGATGCTGTGTTGCCGTTCGTCAGTTCGATGACGGTCGTCAGTTGCTGGTCGGTAATGTCCGTAAAATAGGCGGCGGCATTAAATGTCGCACGCCCATCCATCAGGCTGGCCTTGTAGCCGATCTCGATGGTGGTCGCGTCTTCTTCATCGACGGCCCGGAAACTCTCGTCCGGCTCGTCGGTCCCGGGGACTTCCGGGACGTTTGCGTTGAAGTTGCCCGGCTTGTTGCCCTGGGCGACGCTGACAAAATAGTTGGTGTCGTCGTTCGGCGCGTACGACAAGGTCACGCGTGGCGTGAAGCTGTCGAACTTCTCGGAGAAACTCTCAATCACCGGTCCGCGGTTGAATCCACCCAGGTTCTCGTAGTTCGTGACGGAGATGTCGTCCTCGCTCCAGCGCGCTTCCAATGAAGCCCGCCAGTTGTCGTTGATGTCCCATTCGACGCCACCAAAGACACCGAGGTTCTCGATGTCATTCGCGGCAAAGTTTCCGTTCGGCAGGATGTCACCGATATCGCCCATGAAGCCGAAACCGAAATTGAATTCGGCGTGACTTTCAGGCGGGATGATCTTGCCGACACGCGTATTCTCGCTGTCACCGTCGTAGTAGTACACGCCGCCCGTCCAGCGGACCGAGCGGTCATCCGGCGACGTGACGCGCAATTCGAAGGACCGGTCGTTGTCCTCGTAATTGTTGGCCGCATTGAAGATTCCGCAGGCCCCGGCGCAAGCCGCTTCGAGCAAAGGCGGTGGAAAACCGAAAAACGCAAACAGCCGCGGAAGATACGACAGGAAGTCGTAAGCGCCGTAGGTGCCGTCGCGGTTATCGGCCCACTCGGTCTTGTTCATGCCGGCCTGGACCTTGAGCTCGTATCCGCCGGCGAAATCCCACGCGATGTCCAGGTTCGCCAGGGTGCGCTCGGTCTTGAAGCCGGGTTCAAGACCCGCGAGTGCCCAGACATCCTTGCCATAGAAATCTACCGTGCTTGGCGCGGGGACAGTGCCGGCGTAGTATTCACGGGCGCGCGGCGCATCGGGCCCGCGGAACGCGACGTTGTTGAGCTCGCGGCTCTGCAGGTGTATGGGCACCGCTTCGTCATCACCTTCCTCGTAAGCAACCCGGACGTTGATCTCGAGATTCTCCGTGGGCGTGAGCATGAGTCGCCCAGAGAAATTCTGAGTCTCTTCACCGCCGATCGTGTCGCCGTCGTAGAGGTTGGTCCACTCGCCGCCGTACTCCTTGTGAGCGGCGGACAGCGCGAAATAAGCCTTGTCTTCCACCATCGGGCCACTCACGTAGGCGGATGCTTCGAAGGTGCTGTGCTCGCCACCCGTAGCCCGAACCGAGCCCTCGAACTCATCGCTCGGCTTGCGAGTGACGTAGTTGATGGCGCCTGCGTATGTGCCCCGACCGAACTGCGCGGCCTGCGGGCCTTTCAGCACCTCGATTCTTTCGATGTTGTCGAAGTTTATGAACGTGGTGGATCCGCCGACGAATATGCCGTCGACGAAGGCGGCGGCTGAACTCGCGTTGCCGATGCCGTTGATGATCGTGGTGATCCCCCTCACCGTCGGGCGCTGGAGGGAGTTTGCCCGGCCGAATCCGGAAGTGAACGAAAAGCCCGGCGTGAAGAGCCCGAGTTCGTCCGTATTGCGCAGATTCATCTGCTGCAGCGTGTCCTGCGTGAAGGCACTGATGGAAATCGGCACTTCCTGCAGGCTTTCCTCGCGCTTACGCGCTGTCACGACGATCTCTTCCAGTTCCAAATCCTGGGCGTAGGCCACTGGCATCACCAGCGCCACCATGGTTGAAGCGATGACCAGCGCCTGGCCGGATAGTCTGATTTTCATTTTACCCCCCCAAAAGCAGACGTTGTTTTTTTGCAACATAACCGCCGGAAAGACTCAATGCCATCCGCCGTGGACGTTGCGTTCCGCGCAAGTGGAGTATAGCCAAAAGGAATTAGAGCTAGCGACGTAGACCTAGTCAAGGCTCGCTGCGATGCGGCACCTCGGGGGAATCTTGTGTATCTGCTGCTGTATTGAGGCACCGCGCCTGAAGCGCTAGGCTGGGAGCCCCGTTTTCCCGGCGCTGAGCAACCTTGACGAAACCCACCAGCAGCGACCTGCAGGCCCGCGGGTCCCATGATCAACGCTCCCGGGAAGCTTTTGCTGCGCGTATGACCAAGACTCTGGATGCAGAATTACGGCCACAATTGCGCCGGCTGTTCGAGCAAGCCCACGACGCTGAGGCTTTGGACGACCCGGGCGCGGTGGCCAAATTCATGCTCGAATTTCCCAGCGTTCAGTTCTGGTACGGGCTGCGCACCGAAAACCAGAAACGCAAGTTCGCCACGGTTCGCGACACGGTGGAAGCGGACCCGGATCTTAAAGCGCGCGTTGCTGCTCTGCCCGATTGTGGCTCCTTGACTCTCGACCCGGAACTCGCGATCCCCCGGTATCTGACCGCCGCCGACACCCATCTCATGGCGGGCGGCTACCACAGCCAACGGGACGACGAGGACATGACGGCCGGCGCCATCTACGACAGAGCTATCGGCATTCACAACATGGGCAGTCAGGGGGCGGGCAACGACGATGCCGGCCGCTCGGTGGTGAGCTGGCTGCGGAGGCGCTTTCCCGATCTGGCGCCGCGCCGCGTTCTGGATATGGGCTGCACGGTGGGGCATTTCACCCTGCCCTTCAAAGAAGCGTTTCCCGAGGCGGAGGTGTTTGCCATTGACGTGGCAGCACCCTGCCTGCGCTACGGCCACGCCCGGGCTCGGGCGGCGGGGCTTGCCGTGCACTTTCAGCAGATGGACGCAGAGCGCACGTCCTTCCCCGATCAGTACTTCGATCTGGTGGTATCGCGGATCCTGCTCCACGAGACGTCGCTGCGGGCCGTGAAAAACATCTTTGCCGAGTGTTTCCGGCTTCTGGCACCGGGCGGTGTGATGTTGCACTCGGATGCGCCCCAGTTCGATGAACTGGACGCCTATACCGCGTCGCTGCGCCATTGGGACGCGCACTACAACAACGAGCCCTTCATGGAGCGGTTCTATCAGCTGCCCCTGGAAGCCATGTACGAAGAAGCAGGCTTCGCTGCCGAGACAACTTTCCGGGCGTTCGTGCCCGGCCGCTATTTCCAGGCTCATCCACGCCCCGCGGCGGCCGCGCGCAACCCGGGCGGGCGTTATTTCGTCAGCGGCGCCCGCCGCGCTTCCCCTTCCTGATACGACATAACGGCCCATTCTGTGACCTGCATCTCGATCTGGCGGGGCCGGTTCGAGACCTGAGGCGTTGTTGTGAATTGAATCACTGCGAGTTTCCCAGGTTTTCCGTAGGGTTAGGCGACTTCATTAGGTAAACCGGATGACCCATGAGGCGCAGGATCGTAGCGGTCGGAATGGCCGCAGCCGCCATTGTTCTTCTGGCCGTGCTGGTGTTTCAGTCACGCTCCGTGAGCATTGATGCTCATCTGGCTCACCACACGGCGCTCTCCGAGCTGAATCATGTTGCCGAAGACTTCGCCACGCTGGTGTCGGATCTGAATGCCGCGTGGCAGGAGCATCAGATTCCACGCGAGGGGGTCCGATTACTTGCCGCGCGACTTGCCAGCAGTCCCGAGCGTATTGGCCAGCATCTGAAGGCGGTGCCCGGCAGCGCCAGCCAGGAAAAGCGCGTCAGCAACAGCCACGCCGGCTTCACCGCAATGGTGACGGACACATCGGTGCTGATCGGGGAGATCCTGGACGAACAGACGACCTATGGGGAGAGCGTGCTGTTTCTGCGCGATTCCGGTCCCCGCATCGTGCAGCAGATGAGAAATATCCGGCTCGACCGGGCGGCCAGCGACACTTTCCAGCTGGTCGTCGGCACGCTGGACTTTGCCAACACGGATTCAAGCGTT
>JBFFHS010000034.1:0-35652 GCA_041556855.1 Gammaproteobacteria bacterium | reverse complement strand
GGTGGAGACGTACCTGCCTACGGCGGAAGAAAAGGAGCAGTGGGCGGCGGAGCGCAAGGCCATGGTAGAGCGGGTGTACAGCGTGATGTCCCAGACCACCTCGGCAGCGGCCCCGTTTACCTCACCACCCATACACGGCGACAAATTGTAGAGATCAGATCGCCTCCACGGGGAGGGCGCGTCATGACCGGTGCGAAACCGCTGCTGGCGGGAGCCGACGCCACCATATCCAAACGCGACCTGCTCAAGGCGGGCGGCGCCCTCACGCTTGCGATGCTGACGGGCACGGCTCGGCGGGCATTCGCCCAGCAGCAGTGGGACGTCATCGTGGTGGGCGGCGGTACCGCCGGCATGCCGACCGCGATCTTTGCAGCCGAGCGCGGCGCCCGGGTGCTGGTGGTGGAAAAAGCACCCATCCTGGGCGGCACGTTGGACCGATCCACCGGCCAGATTGCCGCCGCGGGCAGCGTCTTCCAGAAGGAAAAGGGCATCAAGGACAGCCCCGATGCGCACTATGAGGACATCATGCGCATCAACGGCAATACTTCCGATCCAGCGCTGTGCCGCATGCTGGTGGACAACGCGGCGGACACCATTAACTGGCTGGCGGCCCATGGCTTTCGTGCCCTGCCGGAGCACCCGATCAAGGGTGGCGGTCACGAACCCTTTACCACTGCGCGTTACTTGTGGGGCGACGGCGGCGGCAAGGCCATCTTCGCCACCATGGAGCCCCTGTTCAACAAGGCGGTGGAGGCGGGGCAGATCACGGTGCTGACCAGCACCGCCGTGGTGGACCTGGTGAAGTCACCCGCGGGCGCGGTGCTCGGCGTCGTATGCGAGGACTACGACGGCAAGCGGCTGGATCTGCGGGCCCGCTCCACGGTCCTCACCAGCGGCGGCTGCGCCGCTAACCCCACCATGTATCACGAGCTGCACGGCACCCAGCTGTGGACCGACATGGCCTACCCCTTCAGCCAGGGCGACGGCATCAACTTGGGGCTAAGCGCCGGCGGGTACGTGCGCGGCGGTGAGCATTATGCAGGCCTGTTCAACATCGTGCTCAAGGACAAGCTGGTGCCATCCCAGCCCGAAGGCACCCTGCGCACTTCCCCAGGGCGCGGCCGACCCATCATGGAAGTGTTTGTGAATTCCCGCGGCGAGCGGTTCGTGCGGGAGGATCACCCCAGCATCGATCACCGCGAGAAGGCTGTGGTCAGGCAGCCCGGTCAGCGCTTCTGGGCGATCTTCGACGAGCCTATCTTGCAGGTCTCACCGACCATCATGCGAGCCTTCTCCCGTGAGCAGATGGTTGAGGCCTGCAACAACCATCCCATGTTCTCCAAGGCACAGTCGCTGAGCGAGCTGGGCGTGCGCGCCGGGGTTCATCCGGCAGCGCTGGAGCAATCGGTGGCCAGCTACAATCAGGCAATCAAGAAGGGCGCGCCGGATCCACTGGGCCGGCAGGAACGGCCCATGACCATCTCCAAGCCACCGTTCTATGCAATCCGAGCCCAGAGCTGGACCATCGTGTCCTTCGCCGGCCTGGCGGTGGACGGTCAGCTGCGGGTGATCAAGGAAAATGGGGCTGCCATTCCGAGCCTCTATGCTGCCGGCGAGGTGATCGGCGGCGGCGCCACCACGGGCAACGCCTATACCAACGGCATGTTCGTCACGCCGGCGCTCACCTTTGGCCGGCTGCTGGGCAGCAAGATTTTGCCGTTGGCTTGAGCCGATGCCGCGCTGTGCTCCTGGGGGCGGGCCTGCTGCCAGCCCTATAATGGCGGGCTGAGGAGGACAGCCCCATGGATCTGATGAAGCGCCGTCGCTTTCTGCAGGGGAGCGCAAGTCTCGCGCTGCTGCCCTGTTTGCCCGCTTTTGCAGGCTACGCGGACTCCGTGCCGCGCAGCCCGTTCGACGCCGAGACGACCGCGGAAGAGGCAACGGTGGGTGTTGATCTCACCGGCAAGACAGCGCTCGTGACCGGCTGCAACTCCGGTATCGGCTACGAAACCATGCGGGTGCTCGCCCTGCGCGGCGCCCATGTCCTTGGCACGGCGCGCACCGCGGAGAAGGCCCGTGAGGCTTGCGCCAGTGTGACCGGTTCGACGACGCCGCTGGTGCTCGAACTCAGCGACTTCGACTCAGTGGTGGCCTGCGCCGATCGGGTGCGGGCCATGGACGTCCCCCTGGACATGCTGATCTGTAACGCCGGTGTGCTGTTCCGGGATCTGCGTCAGCTGGACGGCCTGGAGATGCATTTTGTGGTCAATCATCTGGGGCACTTCCTCCTCGTTCATCGGTTGCTGGATCAGGTCGTCGCAGCGCCCCAGGGCCGCCTGGTCGTCGTGGGCAGCATGGCCCATCGCAGCACGCCGCCCGGCGGCATCCAGTTCGACGACCTCTCTGGTGCCGGCTGGGAACGGTCGGCCTATGGTCACTCCAAGCTCGCCAACGGCCTGTTTGCCCTCGAGCTCGCGCGGCGCCTCGAGGGCACCGGCGCGACCGCCAACGTGCTCCATCCGGGCGTGATCGAAACCAACATTTTTCGCCATGTGGACGTCAATCTCCCGGCGCACATATTGAAGACCGTGGAGCAGGGTGCGGCGACCACCTGCTACGTGGCGAGCCATCCATCCCTTGCGCAGGTGAGTGGCTACTACTTCTCCGACTGCAATCCCGAAGAGCCGAGCGCTGATATGCGCGATGCTGCCATGGCGCGGCGCCTCTGGGACGTTTCCGAGGCGTTGCTGCGCGGGTATCTG
This sequence comes from Gammaproteobacteria bacterium, assembly GCA_041556855.1. Taxonomy (GTDB): domain Bacteria; phylum Pseudomonadota; class Gammaproteobacteria; order Steroidobacterales; family JBFFHS01; genus JBFFHS01. The sequence goes on along the minus strand of JBFFHS010000034.1, from coordinate 32,890 downwards.
GGCTGAGCCGGGTGGTGTGTTCGTGGCCGGATTGCGCGGGGCGGCGTTGAGGTTTGCGCTGCGTCGCCGGCATCCGCCGGCCAGGGAAGTCGGACATCGGAAGACAGCGGGCCGGGCTTAGGCCAGGTGATGCACCTCCTGCAACCCGTATATCGGAGTCGGAACCCCCACCTGCCGCGCTTTCAACTGGATGGCCAGGAACTGGGAGTAGTGGCGGGACTGATGCAGATTGCCGCCATGAAACCACAGCGCTTCCTGCTGAGTGGGTTTCCACATGTTGCGCAGCTCGCCCTCCCAAGGGCCGGGGTCCTTGGGAGTCTCCGAGCCTAAGCCCCACACCTTGCCCACCTTGTCCGCCACCTCCTGGCTGATGAGCTGCGCCGCCCAGCCGTTCATGGAGCCGTAGCCCGTGGCGAGCACGATCAGATCGGCGGGTAGCGCGGTGCCGTCCTGCATGTTCACGCCGGTTGCCGTGATCTTTGCCACCTGACCCACCTTGAGCTTGATAGCGCCGTCTGCTACCAGGTCCGAGGCGCCCACATCGATGTAGTAACCGGAGCCGCGGCGCAGATATTTCATCATCAGGCCCGTCTCGTCCGGCCCAAAATCCAGGAGGAAGCCGGCTTCCTCCAGGCGGCTGTACAGCTGCGCGTCGCGCCGGCGCAGCTCATCGCACACTGGTTTCTGCAGCGCCGGCAGCACCGCGTAGGGCAGGGAAGCAAAAATCATATCGGCCACGTCCGTGGTGATGCCCTTGGCCACCGCTTTCTCCGAGTACAGATCCTCAAGACCAAGCTCCATCAGCGTCTCGGATTTGGCCACATGGCTGGAGCTGCGCTGCACCATGGTGACGTCAGCGCCGTGCTCCCACAGATCTGCGCAAATGTCGTGCGCGGAATTGTTGGAGCCGATCACTACGGCTCGCTTGCCGGCGTAGGCTTCTCCGCCGGGGTGCCTGGAGGAGTGCCACAGATCGCCTTGGAAACTCCGCATGCCGGAAAAGTCAGGGATATTCGGCACGCCCGCCATGCCGGTAGCCAGCACCAGGTGGCTCGGTCTTAAGGTGACGGTCTCACCGGCGCGATCCACCTTCACGGTCCATTCGCCGGCGGCTTCATCGTAGCTTGCTGACTTGCAGGTCGAGCGGGTCCAGTAGTTCAGCTCCATCACCCGGGTATACATCTCGAGCCAATCGGCCAGCTTGTCCTTGGGAGAGAACACCGGCCAATGATCGGGGAAGGGGATATAGGGCAGGTGGTCGTACCAGACCGGGTCGTGCAGGCAGAGCGATTTATAGCGCTTGCGCCAGCTGTCTCCGGCACGCTCATTCTTCTCCACGATGATGGCAGGGATCTCCAGCTGACGCAGTCGAGCACCCAGCGCGATGCCCCCCTGACCACCGCCGACGATCACCACGTAAGGTTGTCTGGTGTAGCCCAGCTGATGCTGTTCCTCGTCGCGCAACTCGCCCCAGGACTTTCGATCCTGGCAGGCGCCATGAGCCACACCCTGCGGCCGGGTGACACCCCTTTTTTCCTCGTGACCTTTGAGCGCCTGGGCCGTGGTTAGCAGGGTCCAGCAGCCAGCGTCGTTCAAGCGCACATGGCCTCTGCCAAGCACCGCAGCGGTTTCGAAAGTGATCCAGGCCTCAACCAGGCCATCACCTTCAGACACCTCGCCGTCCACGCGCCAAGCCCCCGGGTTGACGTCCGCAAGCGTCGCCGCGGCCATGGCGGCAATGGCCGCGCGCCCTTCCAAGGTCTTGATATTCCATGTAAATGCGACCAGATCACGCCAGTAGCAGTCCTCGGCAAAAAGGTCCATGAGCGCATCGCCGTCCCGAGAATCGAGCGCCGCTGCGAACGCCGCGAGCCAGGTCTCTACACGCGCCGCCGGGGATACCGTAGCCATCGAGTGCTCCAGGGTGTTGTTTTGGATGATGCGGAGCCTGCTGGCCGAGGAGTATCGCCGTCGGCTGGAGCGATGGCAACGGGTTAGCGGCGCGGTGCGCAGCGCTAACATCGGCCCGCGCGTCAGTTCGCGTGGTTTCCTGGTAGCCGGCTAGTTGGCCGGGGTGGTTACTCCAGCCTCTTGGAATTTGCGCAGAATGCGATCCTCCACCCACTGGGCGCTCCACCAGTCGACGGGCGTCACGGCTCGGCCATTGAGCAGCATGGTGAAGTGCAGATGATCACCGCCGGCCAGGCCCGTGGCACCGCTGCGGCCCAACTGCTGGTCAATTGTCACCGTATCACCCACGGCGATGTCGATAGCCGACAGGTGGGCGTACAGCGATTGCAGCCCCATGCCATGATCAAGGATCACGCAGTTGCCATAGATGCCCAGCCAGCCCGCGTGCACCACCCGGCCATGGTTGGCGGCCAGTACCGGCGCTGCCGCAGTAGAGGCCAGATCGAAGCCCAGGTGGGTCTGATGGTCCACCACCTCGCCGTCGTAGATATAGTCGCGCTGATCGGCGAAGCCGGATGCCACGGCCGTGTTAACCAACTGCTTGAAGGGCCCGCGCCAGAGTATCTCGGGCGCGGTTTGCTCGCTCAACGAGGCGATATAGGCGTCGTTCTCCCGCCGCATGTCCCGATTAATGCGGATGTAGGACGCCAGCAGATCGCTGGGGTTTTCCACCGTGAAGTCGGTGGAGTTCTGCAATATGGCCGGCACCACCCGAGAGAGGAAGCGGTCGTTCAGGTTGATGCGGCTGTTGCGGAACTGTTTCGCAAACACCCGGGAATCAAACGGGGCGCTGCTCTCGTTGCCGAGCGTGTCCCTTGCATACAGGCTGATGGGCGTGTCCGGATCCTGATTCCATTGCAGTGAGAAAAACGCCAGGTGCAAGCCGGGTTCTGCCCCCTGAATACCGGCGCCGGCCGCCGGGAAGCCCGGATACTCATGCTCGCCCACTCGCACCCCTGTGGCCGCGTCGGGCGGTGACACCCGGTAGACGACCAGCTCGGAACCGCCGTGGTTGATGTAATGAAACTGGGACTGCACGCCGAGAATGGGTGGTTGCAGCCGGACGCGAATCTCGCGCTCGACGGACGCTGACGCTTGCCGCAAGCCGAATAGCACGGGCCGGGAAGCGCTGACCACAATCTTCAGGGGTCCTTCGGTCAGCCCCTGAAAACGCTCTTTGCCAATGGGCTGGTTCAGGCGCAACCGGTCCTCACCCTCCCGCACCAGCGCTCCGGGATCGCCGCCGGGTAGCGCAAACACCGGGAAACGGATCTCCCGCTGGACGAGGGCGACGTCCAAACTGTTCAATATCCCCCCGGGGGTGTCGATGGTGAGCGCCAGTTCGCCGCTGCGGCCGACCGCGGCGGGCTCGACAATATCCAGGGCGGGCCCCGGTTGCCCCCCGGCCATCACCCATGCCGTGCCGGCCGCGGCGAGCAGGACGATCAGCGCAATCAGTTTCCACATGCGGGCAAGTCTAACAGCCCGCCGGGCCTAAACAACGACGCGGTTCACGCGGCGCCGCGCCGGCGCAACGGGTTGGGTATCGATGGAGCAGTCATCAAGCCATGGGCTTGTTCAGCGCAGCACCAGCACCGCCGCTGAGGTGCGCCGCAGGAGTTCTTTCAGCAGGTCTACGTTGACGTCGCCGGCGGGCGCCGCGAGCACCACCATGCGCGGCTGGTCGGCCAGGAGCGCGCGCACCGCCGCGCTCGGATCAGCTTGTGCCGGGAGCGACTGCACGCTGACGGCTACGGTCTCATCGGCCTGGCTGGTAAGGACGTCGGACAGTTCTTGACGCCGGGTCAGCGCTGCGCCGCCCAGATATACCTTGAGCGGTACGCCGGCGGCGCGGGCCAGGCGCCGGGCGTTGGCCAGAGTGCCCGCGACTTGCGCGGGATCTTCGATGACCGCCACCACGCTCCTGCCGCGCTGCCAGCCCTCACGGGCAAACAGCAGGGCCGGTACGTCAAGTCGTGCCAGCTCGTGCAGGGCCGCGCCGGCCCAGGTGCGCGCTCCCGCCGCCTCGCCCGCCACGGCGATGACCAGCGCGCGAGCGGCAGCGGCGACGCTGGAGAGTTCGGTCAGCGGCTCGCCGCGGGTCACCCGGAACGCGTGGGGTAGCCCCAGCTGTAGCGCAGTGGATTCGAAACGGCGGCGCGCCTCGGCGGCTTTGGCCCGCAGCTGCCGTTCCAGGGAACGGGCGTCCAGAGGCCTGGCGGCGCCGGTCAGCACAACCTCGGTCGCCAGGCGGGAGCGGGCATGGGCCAGCAGCCGGGTGTCTTCCACGAACATCCCCACCAGCTCCTCGATACCCTCACGCAGCATGTCCTGCAGGATCGCCAGATCGAGCGCTGCCGCCTCGGGGGCAATGGGGTCCAGGGCGATAACCACTCGGCGGCGCGGGTTGCTGTCATCCGCCCCAGCCATCATTGATCCTCGCCGCCCGCCTCGCTCTCCTGGGCCGGCTGGCGTTTGTCCTGATCGAATTTCTGGCGCAGCTTGGCCAGGGCCATGAGCGCCTGCTCCACGCGGTGATTCGCGGTGTCCCGCGGGTACTCACCGTCCGCCTGCCGTTCGCCGGCTTCCAGGCCCGTTAACAGGGACAGAGCCTGATCGATGGTTTCGATGGCGTAGACATGGAACTGCCCGGCGGCTGCGGCTTGCACCACGTCGGCGCGCAGCATGAGGTGCTTGACGTTGTCTGCCGGCAGCAGGACACCCTGCTCTCCATTCAGACCGCGGGCTCGGCAGATGTCGAAGAACCCTTCGATCTTCTCGTTGACGCCACCCACCACCTGCACTTGACCGTATTGATTCAATGAGCCGGTGACGGCCAGATTCTGCTTGACGGGCAGATCCGCCAGGGCGCTGAGCAGGGCGCAGGTTTCGGCCACAGAGGCGCTGTCGCCCTCCACGCCCCCGTAGCTCTGCTCGAACACCAGGCTGGCGCTGAAGGACAGAGGCAAACGGGGCAGGTACTTGGCGCCGATATAGGACGTCAGGATGAGCACGCCCTTGGAGTGAATCGGTCCGCCCAGCTCCGTTTCCCGCTCGATGTCCACGACACTGCCGTCGCCGATACGCACCGTGGCCGTGATCCGCGACGGTTGGCCGAACATCAGACTGCCCAGCTTGTACACGGACAGTCCGTTCACCTGGCCGGCGCGCGCACCGTCGGTGTCAATGAGAATGCTGCGCCGCTGAATTTCCTCCTTGATCTGGGAATGCATTCGGTTGAGGCGGTGGACCTGGGCATCGATGGCCTGCTGCACGTGGTCAGCGGACACTGCGGCGCTGGACTCTTTGCCCGCCCAATAGTCGGATTCCCGTAACAGGTCGTTTATATCGCGCAGCCGGGTGCTGAGCTTTTCTGCGTCCCCCAAGAGCCGGGCGCTGTGCTCGATCACCCGGGCGACGGCGTCCCGCGCGAAAGGCTTGAGCGCTTCCCGATCGGCCAGGGTGCCAATCAGCCGTGCGTAGAGCTCGGTGGTCTCGTCGGTGCGATCCAGTCGGTCCTCGAAATCCGCGGCGACCTTGAACAGTTCGCCGAAATCCGAGTCGTACTCGCATAACAGGTAATAGAGCAGCCGCTCGCCCACCAGGGCGATCTTCACGTTCAGCGGTATCGGTTCCGGCTCCAGGGTAACGGTGCTCACCAGACTCAAGAACTGGCCGAGGGATTCCACGCGCACCTCGCGCCCGAACAAGGCCCGCTTCAGAGCGCTCCAGGAGAAGGGCTCAAGCAGCACCCGGTCCGCATCCAGCACCAGGTAGCCGCCGTTAGCCCGATGCAGGGCACCCGGCTGGATCATGCTGAAATCCGTCGTGAGGGTGCCGAACTGGGAGCTATGCTCGACTCGGCCCAGTAGGTTCGGGAGGCTCGGGTGGCTCTCGTAGATGATCGGCGCACCTTCGCTGCTGGCGTGATCCACGATCAGATTGACCGCGTAGCGCTGCAGTGAGGGCTCCGGGGTCATGCCCAGGATGGCTACCTGGCGTTCTTCCCGGGGACGAAAGTCCTGGGCGTTGGCGAGCACATCCTCGCGCATCTGATCCAAGTAGACCTGCACGGCTTCGACATCCGCAAAGCCTTCCTTGAGTTGCTCGATGAGCTGGCCGACGGCCAGGTCCGTGACTTCCCGATCCAGATCCTTGAGCCGCTGGCGCCGCTCCTTGTGCCAGCGGGGCAGCTGCTCCAGATGCTCACGCAGCTTTTCTGTGATTCGCTCGATAGCCTGGCGGACGCGTTGCTTATCCTCCTCCGAGAGGTGCTCGAAGTGGTCGTCAGTTAACAGCTCGCCGTCCCGTGTGGGCGCAATGGCAAACCCATGGGGGGTGGGCACCAGGCTCATGTTCTCCTGTTCCGCCTCCTCGCGCAGTGCCTCGACCGCGTCGTGATGGCGTTCCTCATACTCCTGGGAGATCTCTGCCACCCGGTTGCGATAGTGCTCGCTTTCGAACGCCGCCGGGATCGCGACTTTGAGCTCCTCCACCAGCCGTGCCATGTCCTGCTTGAGGTCGGAGCCGCGGCCCGGTGGCAGCTCGACGGCCGTGGGCTTGTGGGGCTCAGCAAAATTGTTCAAATAGCACCAGTCTGAGGGCGCCGGTTGGCGCGCAGCTTCGGATGCGAGAAATTCCCGCACCACGGCCCGTTTCTGACTGCCTGCCCGGCCCAGGACGAACAGGTTGTAACCATCCCCGGGCATGCCCACCGCAAACTCGATGGCGGCCAGGGCCCGGTCTTGGCCCAGGGTGGCGCCCAGCGGCTCAAGCTCTGAGGTGGTCTGGAACGTGAATTTTTCCGGATCACAGCGCCGGTGCAGGTGTTCCGGGTGGAGCGGCGGATGGTCATTTGCGGAACGGGACACGCGCTCTCCTTGAGTCCAGGGGGTGCTTCTTATGATTGATGATGGTGCCAGCCCGTCGACAGGTCCGCCATTCGGCATATACGGATACGGGTCCCGCCATGTCGCTACCGAGGCGCGATATCGATCTCGTGGAATTTGATGAGGTCGATGTAAGAGTCGAAATTCTGAACGTGCCGGGCCACACCATCGAACGCCCGCCCATCCCATAGAAAGATGCCAGGCGGGTTTTCACGCTCTCGACGGAGCGCCGCCCGCATGGTCTGCTCCATTTCGCGATAGGTGGCGCTGGCGCGGGCCTGTGCGATGAGCTGATTGGCCACGGCATCGCAGAAGAACGGCTTGAATCGGCCCACAAGGCCCAGGCAGGCGCGGAACCGATAATCCCGCGCCGGCGCCAGGCCACGCGCGCCGTAAGAGGAAAACAGCTCCGCGTTGAATTTGCCGTGAAACAGCATCAGGGTCATCTGGGGAGCCGGTGCCAGCTGAAGTGTGACGCGCACATTCACTGCGGCCAGATCCGCAGCAACCTGTTGGGCGTAGGTGATGGCGTCGGCGCCGCTGGCGGACAGTCGGAAGGTGACATCAAAACCTGTCGGGTACCCCGCCTCCGCGAGGAGCTGTCGCGCCAGTTCGGGATCGTAGGGGTAGGGTTCCAGATCAGGATCGTAGCCAGCGGCCCCCGGCAGGGCCAACTGGCCGGTAGGCTCGACCAGCCCGTCAAACAGCACGTCGGCCATGAGCTGCTTGTTGACCGCGTAATTCAACGCCTGACGCACCCGCTGGTCCTCCAGCGGCGTGCGGTCCACATGCTCCAGCGCGAACCCCACGTACGGCACCGAGCGGATCCGGCGCGGAATGAGCCGAGCGTTCAGTTGATCGAGCTGCCGTTTTCCGGTCATGCCGGTCTCCAGGGCGATATCGATGTCGCCGGAGGCAAGCGCCTGGGTGCGGGCAATCTGATCACTGATCTGGACCAGCACGAGCTTATCGATGATGGGACGGCGCCAGGACGTTGCATTTGCGACCAGCAGGATCCGATCGGGCGACCGGACAACAGGCGTGAAGGGCCCGGTTCCCGCAGCAAAATCTCGATGGCCCCGGCTTGAGGTTTGTTGGAAGCTCACCGGCTCCGGGATCCGCCACAGGGAGAGTCGCACGGGAAAAACCGGGTCGGGCGCCTGCAGGGTCACCAGCACCTGCCGTTCCGCGACCGCTTTGATACCGGTGATGTCAGCCAGGTTGCTGCCGATGGTTTCGGCGCGACCCGCGAGGGTCTTCATGTGTTCGACCGATGCCACCAGCACGGCAGCATCCAGCTTCTGGCCGTTCGAGAAGACGACGTTGTCGCGCAGCGTGATGAGCCAGTGGATCGAGTCCTCCGTCCACCAGTCGACGGCGAGCCAGGGCTTGATACGACCCTCGAAGTCGATCACGGTCAGGGGGTCGAAAACGGCGCTGAGCGCCAACGTTGGCGCGTAGCCCAGCGCTTGATAGGGGTTGGCCGCGTTGGGCGTGAGGATCGGGGTGCCGATCGTCAGGGTCTTTTCGGCGCTGGCGGTAGAGAGCGCCAGGAGTGGCAGCAGACCGACGAGGATGCCCAGCCACCGGCGGAGACCCGCCGGGGCAAGGGCTTGCCGATACGGTGCTGCCATGTTGGCGCTCGTGTTACTTCCGCACGGAAACGAGTCTAGCAACCCGTTCGGGCTAGGGAAGGATCCGGCTGAGGCTGTAGGCGCCCACCAGCAGCAGAGCCAGGCAGGAGACAAACAGCCCCGCATCCCAGAGCTTGCCCGGCAGCAGGCGCGGATCCGTGAGCCGATAACGAAAATACATAGCGCTCATGCCGATGATGGGCAACATCAGGGCGCCCACCATGCCGCCGATGAGAATCAACCGCACGGGATTGACCCCGAGCAGGAAAATAGCCAGCGTGATGAGCGGCAGCGCCAGGGAGAGCAATGCCACGCTCCGGTCATAACGGCGCTGGTCGTCCTTGCCGAGAAAACCGAACACCCGCATGCAATCCGTGAAAATGCGCGCGCTGCCGGCCATGGAAACCAGAAACGATGAATACAACACGGCAAAGGCACCGCTCAAAAACAGCCACTTGGCATACACGCCAAACACGGGCACATAGGCACTGGACAGGGTATGAATCATGCGGATCCCGTCAGGATCCAGGCCTTCCCGATGCAGCACCGCCGCCCCCAGGAGATAGAAAGCCACCGTGGAGAGGGTGAGCAACGCCAGGGAGGCGAAGGCGTCGATTTTCAACACCCGCATCCAACCCCGGGCGCGGCGCGTCCAGGTGGCGTCTGGCGTGCATCGCCCGGTAAAGCGGGCGTAGCCTTTCTCCAGGCACCAGTAGGGGTACACAATCAGATCGGTGGCGCCGACGCCAATAATGCCGAAGGCAGCCAGCGCCGTAACCCAGGGGTTGGCCCCGGCAGTAGCGGCGGGGATCTGCCACGTCAGTCCCTGGAGAAACTCCTGGGCGGAAAACCGATACTGGGTCGTCTGCAGGGCGATCACGTTGCCCACCGTGATCACCGTAAACGTCACCACTAGGACCACCGAGGTATTCTCCAGCAGCCGGTAGCGGCCAAAGAAAAGCACCCCACTGGTAAACACAGCGACCACTACCGCCCACACGGACTCGTCCACGGTTCGGCCTGCCAGCGAAGCGCTGCCGGCGATGAGCTGCGCATAGTCCCCGGTGATGGGGACGGCCAAGGCAAAAATCTGGCCGGTGCCGGCCAGGATGCCTCCCAGCAGACCGTAGGTGGCGCACATCAAGAACAACCAGAGATAGACGATCCAGTTAGCACCCAGGCGCGGCCCAGGTATCCGATTCAGCGCCGCCAGGGTCGTCTCACCGGAACTTACCGCATAGCGGGCCAGCTCGATCTGGACGAAGACCTTGATGAGGCAGCCTACGATGATGAGCCAGAGCAGGGTGATGCCGGCCTGGGCGCCCAGCTTGGTTGTGGCGATCAGCTCCCCCGAGCCGACGATGCCCGCGGCCAGCACCAGGCCCGGCCCGATATGGCGAAACGTAGCGCCGAAACCGACCGGCGGCTCGCGGATCCCGGCATCATCCCGGGTATCGACTGTTCCGCCCGTCTCCACCAGTGGCTTTTCCCCGAACCGGCTAGGCCTCAACGGGTCAGCATGACACGACCCGCGGGGCTGGTCACGGTGGCGGTGCTGGCAACGGCGGTCGAGCGCAGGGTTGCGGGTGCGCTAGGCGGGCGGCAGATCAACAAAGGCGTCAATACCCGCCTCGGCCTGGCGCCGCGCCGCCGCATCCACACCCTTATCCCCGGTGGCCACGCCCAGCATGATCTTGCCGGTGGGGCCCATGCTGGCATCCCACTGAATGCCGCCGTGGGTGGAAATGGTGCGGCAATCACGGAAATGACGCTGCACCGGGTTGTGGCCGTTCTGTCCCGTCACGCCCATCATGCCCGATACCCGGTTCGCGGCATTCACACACAGCCGGGAAGCGAAAGATAGATCCCGACGGATCCCTAATATGGCGGTCGCCGGCAGCTCATTGCCCGCCACGCCGTTGTTGTGGAGGTAATTGCAGACGTTATCGACCATCAGTTTGGCGGCGTGAACCTCGGCTGTAGATTCGCCCAGCCGCGCTTGCACCGGCACCTGCTCGGCGATGGACTCGCCGTACATCTGGCCTGTGCGTTCCCGGGTGAGGCGGCTGTATTCATCCAGGGCGCCCATGGCGGTGCCGAGCATGGGTCCGGCCAGCAGCGTGAAAAAATAAGGTGCGAACTCGACTTGGTATAGATAGCTGTCGTGCAGTTTGGCCCCGGGAGGCGCTGTGCCTGTGGCCTCCTCGGTGAGCACGGTGCGGTGGGCCGGCACGAACTGATCGGTGACCTTGATATCGTGACTGCCGGTACCGCGCAGGCCTTCGGAACGCCAGGTGTCGATAATTTCGTATTCCGAGGGCAGCAGCATGGCCATGCGGAATACCATGGGGCGGCCGCTGTGCGGGTCGCGCTCCTCGCCAACCCCTGCGGCGACAACGGCGCAGTCGGAATGCTTGATGCCGCTGGAGAACTTCCAGCGACCGTTGAGGATATAGCCGCCCTCGGTCTCGGTCATCTTGCCGCCGCCAGCGAAGGCTGTGCCGATCACGGCGTCCGGATGATCCGGCCAGAACTCCTCCTGGCACGCCGGCGGGAAGCGGCCCAACAACCAGGTATGGCAGAACACCACCGAGCTCACCCAGGATGTGGAGCCGCAGGCCTTGCCCAGTTCCCGGGACACGTCCACGTGGGTGCCCCAGTCCAGTTCGAAGCCGCCGTAGCGGCGCGGCGTGAAGATCTTATGAATGCCGGCCGCCTTCAGATCCGCCATGGTTTCGGCGGGCAAGTCGCGCAGCTCCTCCGTGGCCTGGGCTCTTTCGCGCAGGGTGGGGATCAGATCGCGGGCGGCGCGGGTGATCTCTTCGCGGGTGGGAATATAGCTGGGGGTGGGCGCAGGGTGGATGCTCGCCATGGATTGTTCCTTTTGCTCAAATGCTGGCCGGCGTTGATATAGTAGCGCACGCTCCCCTCCGAGAAGGGCCACCTAGTGGTTGGATCGCATCGTCACTTTGCACTGGCTCTGCTGTTCCTCGTCGGGCTGCTGAATTATCTGGATCGGTTCTTGATCGCCATCCTGCTGCCCGACATCAAGGCCGAGCTCGGGCTTTCGGATACTCAGATCGGCTTAATCACGGGGCTGGCTTTCAGCGTTTTTTACGCGGCCATGGGCATTCCCCTGGCGCGGCTGGCCGATCGGACCAGCCGGCGCGTCATGGTTTCCGTGACCCTGGCAGCGTGGAGCGTGATGACAGCGGTATGCGGTCTGGCCCAGAACGTCGCGCAGCTGTTGATCGCGCGCATCCTTGTGGGAGTGGGCGAGGCCGGTGCCACGCCCGCGTCCCATTCCCTGATCTCCGACTATTACCCGCGCGGCGAGCGCGCCGCGGCGCTGGGCATCTTCACCATGACAACGCCGGCCGGGATCATGGTGGGGTTTCTTATCGGTGGCCTGATCACCGAGAACTTTGGCTGGCGCGCGGCGCTGTTCAGCTTCGGGCTGCCTGGCGTGCTGGTGGCGCTACTGGTGTACGCGCTGCTCAAGGAACCGCGACGGGGCGCGGCCGATGGGCTGGCGGGGGTGCCCCAAACGGTGCCGCCATTCTGGTCCGCGTGGCGCGAGCTGCTGGCGCGCCGCGCCTTCTTCCATCTGTGTATGGCCGGCGGCTCTTTCAGCTTCATGTTTCTGGCGGTGATCCAGTGGCTGCCGTCGTTCTTCAGTCGGTCTCATGGCCTGTCGACTGCGGAAATCGGCGCCTGGCTGACCTTCGTGGTCGGGGTTCCCCAGGCGCTGGGCCTGTTGACCGGAGGACTGCTGGCGGATCGTTTGTCTCGAACCGATCTGCGCTGGCCGCTGTGGATGAGCGCGGCGGTGGTGTTGTCCTCGGCGCCCTTTTACTGGGTGGTGTTTCTCGTGGACAACCCCACCTGGGCGTTTCTAGCGCTGTGTCCGCCCTTCTTTCTCGGGCTGATGCAGGGCGGCGCCCAGTTCTCAGGCATTCAGAACGTGGCGGGGCTGCGCATGCGAGCCGTGGCCGCTGGCACGATTCTGCTCGCCCTGAACCTGATTGGGGGCTGGGGGCCCCAGGTAGTGGGCATCGTCTCGGATCTGCTGGCGCCCCGCTTGGGTCATGATGGGTTGCGCTACGCGCTGTTGACCATCAGCTTCGGCGGGGCGCTGTGGACGGCCACCCATTTCTATCTTGCCGCTCGCACGGTGCGTGAGGACATGGCGGAGGCTATGGCGTCTGATCACCCGTCGGCGTAACCGTTGACGCAATCCCTTGGCTTAGGGCGGCGTCGCCGTGGCCGGCGTCGTTGGGTGCGGTGGGCGGCAGACGGGTGGGTTGCCATCCTCGAGCCGGGCCCGGTACGCAGCCTGCGCCGTCGGCAGGCGTGCCTGCAGAGATTCAATGCGAGTCTCGTCTGCCGGATGGGTGGAGAGAAACTCAGGCGGGTTGCGCGTTTCACGCCGGGACATCGTTTGCCACAGCGTGACGGCGGCGGCCGGATCAAAGCCCGCCTGAGCCATGAGATCCAGGCCGATCAGATCCGCCTCCTCCTCCTGGGTGCGGCCATAGGGCAGCAGGATCCCGACCTGTGCGCCCAGGCCGAGGGCGGCGTACGCGCCAGGGGAGACGCTGGCGCGGCCGGCCAGCATGTCCACAACCGTGCCCACCAGGTATTCGTTGGAGAGGCGCTCGTTGCTGTGCTCGGCGAGCACGTGGGCCACCTCGTGGCCAATGACGGCGGCCAGCTCGTCCTGGGTCGCGGCGACCTCGAGCAGGCCCTCATAGACCCCGATCTTGCGGCCGGGGAGGGCGAAGGCGTTGACGCTGTCCTGATCGAACACGACCACTTCCCAGGCGCCCGGATCGCCCAGCGGATTGATGAGGGCCACCGCCACGCAGCTGACATAGTCGCTGAGCATAGGATCCTTGGTCTGGGGCGTTTTGCTCTTGACCTCCGCGAACGCGTTTTCACCCAGCGTCTCCAGCGCCGAGCTGGGAAACAGGTGCAGCTGTTTGCGCCCCAGGGGCGAGGTGGAGCAGGCGAAGACCACGAACGCCAGACTCGCGATCAGGGTGAGGGCGAGCAGCTTGGTGGGCACGGCAATGGTCATTCCCGGGCTTTGTCCTCAGGTGCGGGTGCCGGGCGCGGGTGACGGCAGCCCCCGGGGCAGCCGGGCTGACGCCGACATCACACCGTCAGGGATTGTCCGGATCGCTGGGTCCGGCAGGCACCCAGAGACCGCGGTCGCAGCGCAGTAACACCGTGCCGGCCTTAACCACCGCGTCATGCTCGAAGGCCTGGTCGTTGAAGTAGCACACCGGGTCGCCGGGCAGGGTCTCCCGCAGCGTGTCAGTATCTTCATCCTCTTCCCAGGCCACTGGGGAATTGTGCGCCTCGGGATCCTGGACGCCGAGATCGGGAATCTTAGGGTTCATAGCCTGCCTTTTGAAATGGTTTGTAAGCAAAACACAACCTTAGCTTCTTCAGCGAGCGGACCAATAGGTAGAGATGCGGATTGCGATCGGCAGACGCCGCGAGCAGGATGCGCGTATGTGTGCCCGATTCTCAGCGGCGGCAGGCGCGTTTCTGGAAGAGCGCCTGGAATGGCAACCGCCGGACATGCCTCAACCGGGCGGGCCCGTGGAATTCCCCGATCCCGCACCCGAGCAGCCCGGCGCCATACCGGACGAGGTGCCCTCCGAACCCCGGGAGGTTCCCCAGCCCGGACCGCCGGAAACCGGCTAGGGTCGGTCGTCCGGCGGCGCCAGGAGCCCCTGACCGGAAGCGCAAAAGCCCCGCCGGCCAGGGCTCGAGGGGGCTGTTTGCGGCTACTTGGACTCGATGCTAATGCGCTGGCTGCGCGCGTCACGGCTCACGGGCAGCGTCACCGTGAGCACTCCACGGCGGTACTTGGCTTTGGCGCCCGTATCCTCTACCGCCGCGGGCAGGCGGATGGCCCGTTCGAACCGGCCGTAGGCCCGCTCCGTCAAGTGATAGTTGCCGCGCTTTTCCTCCCGCGCGAACTTCTTCTCGCCACGGACCACCAGGACATCGCCGACGACTTCGATGTCGAAGTCCTCCGGCTCCAGCCCGGGTGCCTCTAGCGTCACCCGCACCGCGTCCTGGCCATAGCTGACCTCCGCCGGCAGCAGGCCCCAGCGCGCCGCGCGGGATACGATCTCTGTGCCGGTGCCGTTGTCCTCGCGGGACGTCATGGGGTTGAAGCGAGTGAGGGCGTCGCCAGCAAGTTCCTTGAGCTCCCGCCAGCCTTCGGTGAATGAATCCCACGCCTTGGCCAGGCCGTCGCGAATCTGGTCCAGTGTGCTCATGATAGTCCTCCCGTAGCCGATCGCCGCCGTCGTTTCTGGGGTCGGATCGCTGGACTTTCAAGAGCATGGAGCATCCCGTTTACAGTGCCGGTGTCGCGCGCGGCTGCTGCTGGCGCCAGCTGCGCCGGATGGGCGACAATGCTTGGCCATGAATGACCAGCGCACAACCCATCTCAAGCTGCTTGCGGCAGCGCATTTCGCAGCGGACAAGCATCGCGATCAGCGGCGCAAGGATCACGAGAGCTCGCCCTACGTGAACCACCCCATCGCAGTCGCCGAGACGCTGGCCCGGGTGGGGAAGGTGTCCGACGTGGCTGCCCTCCAGGCGGCGTTGCTGCACGACACCATCGAGGACACTGAGACCACGGCGGAAGAACTGGAGCAGGCATTTGGCTCGACAGTGCGTGACCTGGTGCTGGAAGTCACGGATGACAAGACCTTGCCCAAGTCGGCGCGCAAGCGGGCCCAGATCGACCATGCACGCCAGGCTACTGATCGAGCGAAAGCGATCAAGATGGCCGACAAGATTTGCAATGTGCGCGACGTGCTTCATGCGCCGCCGGCGGACTGGTCGCTCGAGCGCAAGCTGGAATATCTGTCCTGGAGCGAGGCCGTGGTGCAGGGCTGCCGGGGTATCAACGCTGACCTGGAAGCTCGCTTCGACGAGGTGATTGCCGAGGCGCGGGCAGCCTTTTCGCAAGACTCTTAAGGTTTACAGAGGAAGGTGCATCAAGCCATGAACGGATCCCAATTTGGCGGCGTAACCCGCCGTGAATTCCTGGTTGTAACGGGCGCGGCGACACTGGCGGGACCTGGGTTGCTCGGGGCCCAGGATGGTGCGCCCATTGTCAGCCGCATCAAGTACGCCACCATGGGCGCGCCCGACGTGGATGCGGTGGAGCGCGCGTATACCGAATGGCTGGGTTATCGCGTGGTTGAGAAGACTCAAGTGAGCGCCCGGATGGCCAACGCGTGGGGCACGCCCAAGTCGGCTGGCCGGCCGTTTGTTCTCATGCGCCCCCCCACGGGTGAGGACGTGCTGATCCGGGCGGTGGAGACTGAGCCTGTGGCGGGCTACAAGGCCATGACCACCTGGGGCTGGAACTCCTTCGAGATTATCGTTAATGACGTGGACGATCTGCACGAACGCTTGCTCAAATCTCCGTTCCGGCATATCGGCGGGCCGGCCAACCTGCGCGGCGGGGCGTCGTCCATTCGGGCTTCCCAGTACATCGGTCCCGCCGAAGAGGTGCTGTATTTCAACTGCGAGACCGGGGATCGGTCCAAGTCACCGCTGCCGGATCCCGGTGAGGATGTGGGTCGAACCAATATCGTGATTCTGGCCGGGCCGGACGTGGAACAGCTCATGACCTTCTATCAGGCCGCGTTTGGACTTGCCGAAGTCAGTGCTTACCCGACGTCCATCGGCGTCATCGCCGACGCACAGGGACTGCCCGACGATACGACCTTCAAGCTGGGCTTCACCTGGCTGCGCGAGCCCGGCAACGCCATTGAGTTTGACGAATACCCGCAAGCCACCAGGGCGCGGCCGCGGGCGGAAGGCCAGCTACCCCAGGGTAATGCCATGATCACGTTTAACGTGGACAGCCTGGATGGTGTGGACGTGGAATACGTGAGCGATCCGATTACCGAGTATGGTGACAAACGCTCAGCGGTGTTCGTGGGGCCGGCCGGCGAGTTGGTGGAGTTGATCGAGGACCCGCGCCCAGTATGACAAGGTCGGTGCCCAGACCGCGGGCTGCCCGCGGTCTTGCGATCTTGTGGCGGGCTGTGCGGATAGCGCTCGTCAAGACCGTTCTGGTGTGGCCGCTTGCGACGACGGCTCAGGTCACCGAGCCTGTTAAAATCGATACGGGCCTGATCACCGGGACCACCCATGATGGGGTGAATGTGTTCAAGGGTATCCCGTACGCCGCGCCACCCGTGGGCGAGCTTCGCTGGCGCGCGCCCCAGCCCGCGGCTGCCTGGTCCGGGATCAGGGTTGCCGATCGCTTTGGCTTCGTATGTGTGCAGGTTCCGCGGGCGTCGGGTGCTGGCAATCCGCTGAAGCCTGAGGACATGAGCGAGGACTGCCTCACGCTGAACGTGTTCGCGCCGACTGATCCGAAGGGGCCCCTGCCGGTGATGGTCTGGATTCATGGCGGGGGTTTCACCAGCGGCTCATCATCCGTTCCCAGCTACGATGGCGAGGCGTTTGCCCGGGGCGGCGTGGCGCTGGTGTCGATCAACTATCGCCTCGGACGGCTGGGGGTTTTTGCTCATCCGGCGCTGACGGCAGAGAATGCCGATGATGGCCGCCTGGCCAACTACGGCCTCATGGACCAGATAGCCGCGCTGCAATGGGTGGCGCGCAATATCGCCGCTTTTGGCGGTGACCCGAACAATGTGACGATCTTCGGCGAGTCCGCGGGTGGTTTGTCCGTGAACGCCTTGATGGTGGCACCAGAGGCCCGCGGCCTGTTTCATCGCGCTATTTCCCAGTCGGGATACGGCCGCGGTCCGTTCTCTCGAATGACGGTTGATTCGCCCGGCGGCCGTCGCGCCGCCGAAACCGAAGGCACGGAGCTTGCCACCGCTGTGGGCGTGGAGGGCAACGACCTGGCCGCATTGCGCGCTGTGCCGGCAGCGGTGATTGTCGAGCAGTTCAGAACGAATGGTCATCTTTTCTTTGTCCTCGACGGCAAAGTGCTGCCCCATGACATGTGGGCTGCCTTTCGGACCAAGCTGGAAGCTCCGGTGCCCTTCATGCTCGGCTCGAACAGCCATGAATTCCCCGGCATACCGCGGAGCAATCCACGGCCCGACCTGCATCACTTCGTTGACGACGACGAATACGAAGTTCTTGCGGAGGCCTATGGCGATCGCGGCGTTCTGGATGACCATCTGATCAGCGATTTTCTGTTTACCCAACAAGCGCGCGCCTTGGCCAGGCTGCATAGCGCGAACGGCCATCCCACGTTTCTGTATCTGTTCTCGGTGGTGGATGATGACGCCGCAGCGCAAGGGATGGGCGCACGCCACGGCGCGGAGATACCCTACGTCTTCGACACGCTGGGCAGCGTTGGGGAAGGGGGTTTGGCGCAACGGACCGTGGCTGGCACCATGAACGCCACGTGGCGCGCGTTCGCGGCCCATGGCGAGCCGAATGATGCGGATTTAACGTCCTGGCCGGACTACGCCAGCGGCAAGATCATGGAGTTTGGGCTGCGTGGTCAGACCGCAAAGATCGACCCTCGTAACGATCGGCTGGATGCGCTGTCGGCTGCGATAGACGACGAATCCTAGACCAAGGCAGTGGTTGTGATGTGAAGCCACCCTGAGTAGTCGGTCAAGCAACAGCAACCATCACCTCCTAGCCGGCAAGCAGGTCATGGCCAATGGCCGTCATTGCACAGCGGCGCTAATCTTGTTCGACGGCTCGCCGCCGAGCGTTCTGCATCGCCTCTGCCGCGGTCGGATGATGTTCCTGGTAATGCTGCTCCAGCCAGTCTTCGCCATAGTCGTTTGCAGGATCGCGCACTATGCTGTGATCATGGTTTTCGTCTTGCCGGTTGTATTCGATCAAAAGTCGCGGGCCGTGCACACGGTAGTAGAATCGACCCGCATGATCGACCGGCCCACGCCAGGAAAACCACAGCTCGTCCCAGCCTGCCTCGGCGATCAAATCAAGCTGTGCCTCGGCAGTGTCGTGATCAACGTTCTGCAGATATTCGAGCACCAGCAGGCGCAGTAGGCGAGTTTGCTCGTCAGACAGCTGGTCAGCCTTGAGCCCTTGGAACTCCGTTAGGCTTGCACGCCTGCCGGGACCTTCAAATACGTCTCTAGCCGCTTCACGGTCAATGGTGGCGGTCTGTTGCTGTTTCGCGCTGAGTGACTGCATCAGTTCAATGCCGCGTCTTCCCTCGTGGGGGAGCACCATGCGACCGGCGTATGGGCCACCCTCAATCGCCATGGGGTTGCTGCCGAGAAACGTTGGGGTGAAGGCCACTCGATTGTGGGAAACCGTAAAATTGACGGCAACGTGGTGCCCGGCGAGCTTCCAGCCCCAATCACCGTCGCCAGGTTCGCCGAATATGGCCACCGCGTAGTTGCCGGAACCTCTGGTAGCAACAAGAGCTTGTCGGAAAGGGTCTTTTTGGGACTCCGGGTCATCCTCAAGGGAGCGTTGCGCTATTCCGTGCAGCACGTCATCAAGCCACATGATCCCCGCAACCTTGGCATAGCCCTGACTGGACATCGATGCCCGCAACAGGCTGTGGACAGCCTTTCGTTGTTCATCAGCCATGTCTTTTATCAGCAGCCCGCGCGGCTGAACCATGATGATAGGCAGATTGGACCAGGTCGCGCGCTCATCAGTGTCCATGGGGAATAGCACGAGCTGCTTCTGTTGGTCGCTCAGTGATGTAATAAATGACAGGGCGGCCTCGGCCATTTGTGTGGCACTGCTCGCTGTGGCTGCCTGTGTGCAGAGGACTGCGCCCCAATAGAGCACCCCGGCCCAAACGGGTACAACGCGGGCGCTCTTGACGTGATGAGTTTTCATGCCGAACTCTGGTTTGGTGAAAGGAGCCCCGTGACGATTAGGATGACGCAAGACCTCATGATGCCCCGAATGGCGCTGCGTCTGTGCCCGCGCAACGTTGCTTCGCGGCTCTCAACCCGTAAGGCCTCGAGCTCATCATCGTTGATCTGTTGGGCCTGTTCGTGATGCTCGCCAAAGCGCCAAGCAAGGACACCGAGACGGAGATCAAGGCGCTGATTAAGCACGCTCACAACATACCGCGGACACTCTACAAGTCGCTGAGCTGGGATCGGGGCAGTGAGATGGCCGACCACCAGAAGTTCTCGCTGGCCACCGCTATCACGGTCTATTTCTGCGACCCAAAAAATTCCTGGCAACGCGAATCCAACGAAAACACCCCGGGCTGCTGCGCCAGTACTTCCCCGAAGGAATGGATCTGTCGAACGTTCATCAGTACCGACTCGACGCTGTTGCGATACAGCTTAACGAGCGCCCTGGAAGAACGTTAAAATCTTATTAGCCGGCAGAGAAATTTGCTGAATGTGTTGCGGCGATCAATTCAACCCGCAAACGAGCCCCGCTACCCCGCACACCCTGGATCTGTCGAGCCAGCCTACCACGTCAGGCCAGCTCCACAACATCCAGCGCCGCGCGCTCCCCGGGAGCGCGACGGTTGCTTGTCGCTATCCGGCTAACTCAATGTGCTCGGAAAGTAACTTGTCAACTTCCTTCTCGCTCAACAGCCAGTCAGCTATCGGATCACCGCCCTGGAAGTCCCGCTCTTGTGCACGAAAGTAGGCGGATTCCTCAATCATCTGACGCCGTTCCTCCGCCGATACACTTACAGGCTGTGGTCGAGTCTTCTTTGCCGACCGGGAGATTTTTGTAGACGCAGTCGCGGGCATGACAGTACTCCTTCTCAGACTTGCCCAGAAAATCTAACAGGATCGAGTTGAAAGTAGTGGATACGGCATTCGGTTGTCATTAATACGGCTCATCCCCGAATGCTGACTCTACTTCCAGCTCGGCTTCCAACCAGTCCGTTTTTGGATCGCCGCCCTGGAAACCTCTATTTTCTGCCCGCCGGTAAGCAGCCTGCGAAATCAGCGTCTGTCGTTGTTGCTCGGATAGCGCCTCGCGCACTAACGCGCTTCGCTTGTGCAGCCAAGCTTGTATGGCATGTATCTGCTGAATATCGCGCTTTGCTATGTAGGCGGGCATCTCGCATAGGCCAATCCCTTGAGCAACCGCTTGCACATAAATCTGGCTGTCGCGGAGTTCTGCGATCATTGGAATTCTAAGACTACTCAAAAAACGCTGTAGCATGCGATAGCTCTTGGTGTTACTCCTTACTCTA
Source organism: Gammaproteobacteria bacterium (assembly GCA_041556855.1). Classification (GTDB taxonomy): domain Bacteria; phylum Pseudomonadota; class Gammaproteobacteria; order Steroidobacterales; family JBFFHS01; genus JBFFHS01. Next base: position 12,197 of record JBFFHS010000034.1, on the reverse strand, counting down.
TTCGCAACGATCGCCAGTTTCTGTTCACGCCGATCCAACTGTTGGTCCAGCAATAACTCGGCAATAAAACGCGTAGCGGAGTACACGTCGATGGCGGAAGGCATGATCGGGATCAGGATGCTGTCGGCGATGTAGGTGTAGTGGTGCAAGCGCTCGTTAGGGATTGCCGCCGGGAGATCAAAGATGACTACATTTGATTCAGAAGCTATTTGGTCGCCATTCAACTGCGCTAAATCGCATGTTTGGATGCCATAGATCCGAGGCCTCGATTCTGCCCGTCTCTCCAGCCAGCGCATGGAAAAGCCCTGCGGGTCACAATCGACAAGCGTTGGTGGAGGCCCTTGGCCGGCGTATGCGCTCGCCACGTTGGTTGCCAGCGTCGTCTTGCCGCAACCACCTTTCGGATTAATAACTACGATCTTAAAAAAATCGCTTAAGCCCGCGAGATGCGCCATCGCTTTGCCCCGAGGCCCCTGGAAAGAGTCTGCTACCCGGACGTCAAGTCACCACACCGCTCCGCCTGAGTTTACAGGAATCCCCCCCTCTCCACAAGATATAGTAGGGCCAACCCTGACGATACGCGAGATCATGAGGTTAGCCGCTTTTCGACAGCAGCCCCACGGGGCGATAATGGCGCCACTTCTGAAAGCACGCGGGGCCACCAAGAATGAGGGATACGTGATCGCAACACGCCAGGCTGGCGTCTGGTTGCACCTGACCTCTCTACCTGGTCGGCACGGCATCGGCGAGCTCGGCGAGCATGCCCGCTGGTTCATCGATTCATTAAGGGCGATGGGACTCGGTCTGTGGCAGTTTTTGCCCACCGGGCCGACAGCCTACGGCAATTCCCCTTACCAATGTTCCTCCACATTTGCCGGCAACCCTCTCTTGATTGACCTGGCTGCCTTGCGGGAAGAGGGCCTCGTTGAGTCGAGTGAGCTTGGTGGATTGGAGAAGCTGTCCCGGGATTTCGTCAACTTCGGCGCGGTAATACCGCTGAAAAGACAGCTTCTGGAGCGGGTTGGAGATCGTTTTCAGGCCTCGGCAAGTGCTGCACGACGGCGTGCCAGAGACGAGTTTGTGGAAGCTCACGACCGTCTCTGGTTGCATGACTACGCACTGTTTGAGGTCCTCAAGACGCTTCATCAGCAACGTGCCTGGAGCGAGTGGGATCGAGCATACGCGCTGCGTGACCCCGTAGCGATGCAGGGCCTAGAAACCGCTGCTCGCCGTCAGATCAGCAACGTGAAATCCATCCAATTCCTGTTCTTCGAGCAATGGAATGGACTCAAGGAATATGCGGCCCGCAAGGGCGTGTTGCTGATGGGCGACCTGCCCATCTACGTCGCCCTGGATAGCGCCGATGCATGGGCACGCCCCGACCTTCTCTGCCTGGGGGACGACGGCCTCCCCAACGAAGTGGCCGGTGTGCCGCCTGACTACTTCAGCGCCGCCGGACAGCGCTGGGGCAACCCGCTCTATCGTTGGGAGCGCCACGCGGCTGACGGCTTCGCATGGTGGACTGCTCGGGTCGGTCATGTCATGGCGATGGTCGATCTGATTCGAGTCGATCACTTTCGCGGCTTCGAGGCCTATTGGGCTCTACCAGCCAGCGCGGATACGGCTCGTGATGGTGAATGGCGACCGGGTCCGGGGGAAGCTCTCTTCGACGCACTGGGCGCTAGCCTGGGCCGGCTTCCCATCGTTGCGGAGGACTTGGGGGTCATCACCCCCGAGGTCGAGGCGCTGCGCGCGCGCTACGGCTTTCCCGGAATGAAGGTCCTGCAGTTCATGGCTGGCGAAGAGCAGTTCAACACAAAATCTATTCCTGGAAACTGTGTCTGCTACACGGGCACGCACGACAATGACACCACGGTTGGCTGGTTTCATGGCGGCCCGGGTGACCTGAGAACACCTAAGGAAGTACACCGCATCCAGGCTGCCGTGCTGCGGCACACCCACGGTCGCGCCGACACCATTCACGAAGATCTCATCCGGCTTGCATTCTCCACGGATGCCGCACTCGCGGTGGCGCCTATGCAGGACTATTTGGGCCTTGGCTCGTCAGCGCGCATGAACACGCCGGGCCTGCCGGACAATAACTGGCGCTGGAGATTGCAGGCACAACAGATTACACCAGATCTGACCGCGTTCGTGACCCATCTGGTCCGCGCCTCGGGGCGGTATCCCGGCTAGGTGTTAGAATGATCAGTGACCGCGAAACACCAAAAAATAGAATGCAGGGCCAAGTTGATATCCCGGATAGCACCGGTCAAGATCCCCGCTTCGTCAGCCGTCTCACCGGGGAAACGCTGGCGCTCATCCTCGCGGGAGGACAAGGCTCGCGGCTTCACGAGCTGACGGAGTGGCGCGCCAAGCCGTCACTGTATTTCGGCGGCAAATTCCGCATTATCGATTTCCCCATCTCCAATTGCATTAACTCTGGTATACGCAGAATTGGTGTGCTGACCCAGTACAAGGCGCACTCGCTGATCCGGCATTTGGTTCATGGCTGGGGTCGATTTACCCTGGAGAACAAGGAATTCATCGACATCCTGCCGGCCTCTCAACGCGTCGGGGGAGAATGGTATCGCGGCACCGCGGATGCCGTTTATCAGAACCTCGACATCATACGGACCCATCAACCTAGATTGGTGCTGATCCTGGCCGGAGACCATGTCTACAAGATGGATTACGGGCCGCTCCTGGCGGCGCACGTGGAAACACAGGCGGATATGACCGTGTGTTGCGTCGAGGTGCCCATCGAGGAGGCAGCAGAGCAATATGGCGTAATGACGGTCAACGAGAGTGGTCGGGTGATTGCCTTCGACGAGAAGCCCGAGCAACCCGCACCGATCCCGGGCCGGGACGGAGTGTGCCTGGCATCCATGGGTAACTATGTCTTCAATACAGGCTTTCTCTACGAGCAGGTCATAAAGGACGCCGACGAGCCAGCAACCCAACACGATTTTGGTCGCAACATCATCCCATCGATCATCGGCAAGTATCGTGTGCAAGCCTATTCTTTCCGTGATCCGGAGACTGGCGAGCAAGCGTACTGGCGCGACATCGGCACGCTGGATGCCTTCTGGGAAGCGAACATGGAACTGGTTTCCATCTCGCCGCAGCTCAACCTTTACGATCAGTTCTGGCCAATCCTGACCCATCCAGGTCAATTCCCCCCCGCCAAATTTGTGTTCGACGACGATGATCGGCGCGGCGCGGCGATAGACTCCATGGTATCGGGGGGGTGCGTCATCTCAGGATCGACGGTCAAACGCTCGCTGCTGTTCTCCAACTGCCGAGTTGGCTCCTACTGCGAGATCAAGGACTCGGTCCTGCTTCCCGATGTCCAGGTCGGTCGTCGCTGCCGCATGCAAGGCGTGATCATCGATCGCGGGACAATTATTGCCGATGACACGATCATCGGTGAGGATCACGATGAAGATCGCAAGCGCGGATTCCGCGTGACATCCCGCGGGGTTGTCCTGGTAACGCCGGATATGCTCGGCCAGGCGCTTCACTTCACCCGCTAGTTGGAGCAGTCGAGATCACGGCGAAGCACGTTCTCTTTCTGGCGGCTGAAAACGGGGCGCTTCCGCATGGCAAGGTCGGCGGCGTCGGCGATGTCATTCGCGACTTACCCTTGGCACTGGCAGGGCGCGGCTGGCAGCCTGACGTCATAACACCCGCCTACGGCACACTGACGCATCTGCCAGGAGCCTCGCTCTTGGCCACAGTGAATGTCAAGTTCGCCGGTGCCGTTGAGGCTGTCGGCCTTTATGAGATTCCAGGTCCGGCAGCCGTTGTTCGGCACTTCGTGCTCGATCATGCGCTGTTCGCGCCACAGGGACCCGGCCGCATCTATTTTGATGATGGCCCGGACGCCCCATTCGCCACCGATGCGAGCAAGTTCGCACTCTTCTGCGCGTCTGTAGCCACGGTCATCAGTGAATACAAGGTGGCAACACCGAACATCATTCATTTGCACGACTGGCCCACCGCTCTGTTTCTCGCGTTACGCGAGTTCGATCCTGCCTACGGCGCACTGAAGAGGATTCGCACCGTTTTTACGATTCACAACCTCGCAGTGCAGGGTGTTCGGCCCTTGAAAGGAGACAAATCTTCGTTGCAGGCTTGGTTCCCGGAGCTGTCTTTTCGGGAGCAAACCGTCACGGATCCGCGCTGGCTGGACTGCGTTAACCCCATGGCTACCGCCATCCGCCTGGCCGATGGGCTGAACACGGTATCGCCCTCCTATGCGCGAGAGATCCTTGAGCCAAACGCACCCGAGCGGGGCTATTTCGGCGGCGAGGGGCTGGAAGCCGATCTGAAGAGCGCCGCGGCGCGTGGCCGTCTCGCTGGCATTCTCAATGGCTGCCCTTACGAGGACCAGATCGTGCGCAGACCGGGCTGGGACTGCCTGCTGGAAACCATGCGCTTCGAGGTCAGGCGGTGGATTGCTCGGGAGACACCGATGGTTTCCGCCCACTACCTGGCGGATCAGCGACTTTCCCAGCTGTCGGGCCGCGGCCCCGATATGGTGCTCACCAGCGTCGGGCGCATCGCGGCGCAAAAAACCCAGCTTTTCCGCGAATCCTCTGCCGACGGCGTGAGCGCTCTTCAAGCCATCCTGGCAACACTCGGCGGCAACGGCCTGTTTGTCATGCTGGGTAGCGGTGATCGCGAATACGAAACCTTCCTGACGGAGGTCGCGGCAAATCACGACAACTTCCTGTTCTTGCGCGGTTATTCGGAAGCTTTGTCGGAATCGCTGTATGCGGGCGGCAACCTGTTCTTGATGCCAAGCAGCTTCGAGCCGTGCGGTATCAGCCAGATGCTCGCCATGCGGGCGGGCCAGCTGTGCGTAGTGCACGCCGTCGGCGGCCTCGGGGACACCGTGCGCGACAACGTCACCGGTTTTGTTTTCAATGGGGAGACTCGCTCGGCACAGGCCACGAATTTTGTGACTAGAGTCGCCGCAGCACTGGCCCTGCGAAAATCATCAGGAGAGCGCTGGCGGAAGATGGAACTGGCCGCGGCGGCAATGCGCTTCAGTTGGGACGCCAGCGCAGCTGCCTACGAGCAGGACCTCTATGGAATCGATGGCAGTTGATGACAGCACCCCGGGGGCGCGCTGGCGCGCCATCGCGGATGGCCAGGATCCGGATCCCTTTGCCGTTCTGGGCCCCCATAGGGACGGTAGAGCCTGCGTCGTGCGCTGTTTCCAACCGCAGGCGCAAACGGTTGCCCTGGTGGATCGCGATGGTCAGATGCTGGCGCCCATGACCCGGATCGATGCGGCAGGCATTTTCGTTGGCCGCCTCCCGAGCGGCAAGCGCCATTACCGCCTGCGCATCGATGAAGGGAGGCAGCGCAGCTACGATACCGAGGATCCGTACCGTTTCCCGTCGCTTCTCGGCGAGCTCGACCTTCACCTGATCGGCGAGGGGAAGCACCAGCGACTGTACGACAAGCTGGGTGCTCACGTCGTCCGTCAACTGGAAGTGGTTGGCGTCCATTTCGCGGTGTGGGCGCCGAATGCGCTGCGTGTCAGCGTGATCGGTGATTTCAATGACTGGGATGGACGCCGGCATGTCATGCGCTTCCATCCCAGTATCGGTGTTTGGGAGATCTTCATCCCCGAGCTCAGTGCCGGGGCGCTCTACAAATATGAACTGCTGGATGCGGAAGGCAGACTCCTGCCCCTGAAGTCCGATCCTCTTGCGCAATATGCCGAGCCTCCACCGGGTAACGCCTCGATCGTTTACGAAAGCACCTACGAATGGCAAGACGGCGCCTGGATGGCTAAGCGGCACGAGGCAATGGACCTAAGCAAACCCCAGAGCACCTACGAGGTGCATCTGGGCTCCTGGCGCCGACGTGTGGAAGATGGCAATCGCTGGCTCACCTACCGTGAGCTCGCCGCGGAGCTTGTCGACTACGTGCGCGAGATGGGCTTCACCCACATCGAGTTGCTGCCCATCAGCGAGTATCCTTTTGACGGCTCTTGGGGCTATCAGCCCATCGGGCTTTATGCCGCTACCTGGCGTTTCGGCGAGCCCGATGACTTGAGATACCTGGTCGATCGTTGCCATCAGGCAGGGATCGGTGTCATCGCGGACTGGGTCCCGGCGCACTTTCCACGGGACCCCAACGGGCTTGGCTACTTCGACGGCACGGCGCTCTATGAACATGAAGATCCGCGTCGCGGGCTACATCCCGACTGGGATACGCTCGTGTTCAACTACGGCCGCAGCGAGGTAATGAACTACCTGGTCAGCAATGCCCTGTTCTGGGTCGACGAGTTCCATTTTGACGGACTGCGCGTGGATGCTGTCGCTTCGATGCTGTACCTCGACTATTCTCGCGAAGCCGGCGAATGGTTGCCAAACGAGTTCGGTGGCCGGGAGAATCTAGAGGCGGTGGCCTTTTTACGCCGATTGAACGAGGAGGTGCATCAGCGAGGCGCGGTTACAATAGCCGAAGAATCCACCGCATGGCCAGCCGTCTCCCGTCCCACCTACGCCGGCGGTCTCGGTTTCAGTTACAAGTGGAACATGGGCTGGATGAATGACACGTTGTCATACATGCGAGAAGACCCGGTGCATCGAAAGCATCATCACGACCGCATGACGTTTGGTCTGCTATACGCATTTGACGAGAATTTTATTTTACCGCTTTCTCACGACGAAGTCGTCCATGGCAAGCGATCCCTGCTTGAACAGATGCCTGGAGACGAGTGGCAACAGTTCGCGAATCTGCGCGCCTACTTCGGATTCATGTACGGGTTTCCGGGTAAAAAACTATTGTTCATGGGCAGCGAGTTTGCCCAAAGGCAGGAATGGGATCACAACCGATCGCTGGACTGGCACGTGTGCGAGGAGCCGCACCATTCCGGCATACGGCGACTGGCACGAGATCTGAACCGACTATACGTAGCTACACCGGCACTCTATGAAGTGGATTTCGACGCAGCCGGTTTTGAGTGGATAGACTGGGGTGACCGTGACAACAGTGTCTTCTGCTGGCTCAGGCGCGCACGCAACGGTGATTATGTTCTCGTGGTGACCAATTTCACACCTGTGATTCGTAATGGGTATAGGGTCGGTGTTCCCCGGAGCGGGCCTTATGCGGAATTGCTTAATACCGACGCCGTTGACTACGGCGGCAGCGGAATTGGTAATCTCGGGCTCGTAGCGTCCCAGGATGGCGAATACCATGGCCATCCATGCTCGCTTGAACTCACACTGCCTCCGCTGGCAACCCTCATCTTCAAACCAGTCTGACCAGACAAGCCCTATTAGCGGAGATAAATCAATGACTGTCGGTTCGAGACAACCGCCAAATCCATTACTCTCGCTCCCCGCCTTGAAGATGGAACCCGAGGCAATTCTAGAGGACTTTGCACATCATTTCAGTCGCACCCTTGGGCGACGTAGTATCGACCCGGACTCCCCTTTCCTGTACCAAGCCCTCACTTATACCGTGCGAGACCGTTTGATGGAGCGCTGGAATCGCACCAACGTTGCCATTGAAAACGCCAACGACCGCAGAGTCTTCTATCTATCTCTCGAGTTCCTTGTTGGGCGACTTCTGAAGAACGCGCTTCTTAACCTCGATATCGAAGACGAATGTGAACAAGCGTTACAGCGCCTGGGACTCAGGTTGGATCCGGTGTTGGAAGCCGAGCATGAGGCGGGCCTCGGCAATGGCGGCCTGGGTCGCCTGGCGGCCTGCTTCCTGGATAGCTGTGCCACTCTCAATCTACCCGTCGTCGGCTATGGCATACGTTATCAGTACGGCATGTTTCGGCAGCGGCTGCAAGACGGTCATCAGATAGAGGACCCTGACCCCTGGCTCCGAGAGGGGTTCCCCTGGGAAATTGAACGCTTCGAGTTGGCGCAGGTGGTTCGTTTCGGCGGACGCAAAGAGGCCTATCATGACGAAAGGGGTGCGCTCTGCCATCGCTGGGTTGATACTCACGACATTCTGGCCGTCCCCTACGACGTTCCGGTACCTGGCTTTCGGAACGACACCGTCAACACGTTACGGCTCTGGGCCGCGAAGGCGACGGACGCGTTCGATTTGGAGGAATTCAACGCCGGGAGCTACACAGATGCGGTGGCGGCCAAGAATGATGCCGAAAACATCACCATGGTGTTGTATCCCAATGCCACCAGCGAAAACGGCAAAGAACTTCGATTACGTCAACAGTACTTCCTGGCATCTGCGAGTCTTCAGGACACGCTACGGCAGTGGTCGGAGAGACACGGTCAAGACTATACCGCCTTTGCCTCCCAGAACTGCTATCAGTTGAATGACACGCACCCGGCCATTGCGGTTCCGGAGCTGATGCGCCTGCTGATCGATCAGTACCAGCTGAACCCGGCTGATGCCTGGGACATTACCCGTCAAACCATGGCCTACACAAACCACACGCTCCTTCCTGAGGCTTTGGAGTGCTGGCCCGTTGAGATGTTCGCCGAAATGCTGCCGCGGCTGCTTGAGATAATTTACGAGATCAATGCGAATTTCCTGGCAGAAGTGCGCCAGCGCTGGCCGGACGACCACGAGCGAGTACAGCGGATGTCCCTGATTCAGGAAGGGCACCAACCGCTGGTCAGGATGGCCTATCTCGCCATCGTGGGCAGCTTCTCTGTTAACGGCGTTGCTGAACTGCACTCCAAGCTACTACGGGAAGGACTGTTTCGCGACTTCAACGAGCTCTGGCCGGACAAATTCAACAACAAGACTAACGGCGTGACGCAACGCCGCTGGCTTGCGGCCTGCAACCCGGCATTGTCAACGCTGATCAGCAGCACGATTGGCGATGGTTGGGTCATCGACCTGGAGCAGTTACAGGAGCTTGCCCCGTACACCGAGGATGCAGGTTTCCGAGAATCATGGCGTGAAGCAAAACTGGCTAACAAACGGCGGCTCGCGGCGTTGATCGAGGCCAGAACCGACGTCGCTATAGATCCCAGCATGCTGTTCGATGTGCAGGTCAAAAGAATTCATGAGTACAAGCGGCAGTTACTGAACGTGCTGCACGCAATTCATCTCTACGACCGCATCAGACGTGGGGAAACAGACGCGCAGCCCTCCCGGGCGATCCTGATTGGGGGCAAGGCAGCGCCCGGGTATGTCATGGCGAAGCACATCATAAAATTCGCCAACGAGGTGGCGCGAGTCATTAATGCCGATCCCATCACGGAAGGCCGCCTCAGATTAGTGTTTATTCCAGATTACAACGTATCGACGATGGAAATTATTTGTCCGGCGGCCGACCTTTCGGCGCAGATCTCAACGGCGGGTAAGGAGGCTTCCGGGACTGGAAACATGAAATTCATGATGAACGGTGCCATTACCATCGGAACCCTGGATGGAGCGAATATCGAGATCAGAGAGGCCGTGGGCGACGAGAATTTCTTTCTTTTCGGGCTCACAGTGGACCAGATCGAGACCCGACGCCCCACCTATGATCCGCAGGCACTCATTGATGCCGACCCCGACTTTTCACGGGTGATGGCTCTCCTGGAGAGCGAGCATTTCGATTGTTTCGAGGGCGGCATCCTGGAGGCCATCCTGCATGCCGTCAAGAATCCGCACGATCAGTGGATGACGGCCGCGGACTTCCGCGCCTTTGTCGACGCCCAGCGCCGTGCGAGTACCGCTTACCTGGACAGAGAGCGCTGGACGCGGATGAGCATCTTGAATACTGCGGCGTCCGGGCGTTTCTCGACGGACCGCACCATGCGGGAGTACAACCGCGACATCTGGCATTTGAAACCCGTCACTCCGTGATCGAGACCGGCTTTCATCACCCTCTCGGTGCAACTTCCGACGCTGCCGGCGTCAACTTCGCCCTGTTCTCGGAAGGGGCCGAACGGGTAGAGCTATGTCTTTTCGATGCCAGAGGTAACGAGACGACGCGGATCACGCTGCCCGAGCGGACCGAAAGCGTCTGGCATGGCTATTTGCGGGGGTGTCGGCCTGGCCAGCTATATGGTTATCGGGTGCATGGCCGCTACGATCCTGCTGCAGGATTGCACTTCAACCCGGACAAGCTATTAGTGGACCCTTATGCGCGCGAGCTGTCCGGTTCCTTGCGCTGGTGCCCGGAGGTCTATGGTTTTGACGTCAGCGCATCGGACGATCCGTCGCTGCGCAGTGGCAGTGACAGCGCCATGTTTGTCCCAAAAGCCGTGGTTCAAGGCGCGCATGACAAGCCGCGGCCAAATGTCCCTATTCCTTGGGAAGAGACCATCATCTACGAGTCCCACGTCCGGGGCTATACCATGCGACACCCAGCTGTCCCGAAGTCGGACAGAGGAACGTTTCGGGGTATGCGCAACGGCGAGGTGCTGCGCTACTTGAAGGCTTTGGGCATCACGGCGGTCCAGCTCATGCCCATACAGGCGTATATAGACGAGCAGTTTCTACAGGAGCGTGGGCTCAAGAATTACTGGGGCTATAACACTCTCGGTTTCTTCGCCCCGGAGCCACGCTATCTCGGCGACGGGGGCATCAGCGAGTTTCGGGATATGGTCAACGCCATCCATGAAACTGGTCTGGAAGTCATCCTCGACGTGGTCTATAACCATACCGCTGAAGGCGGCCATCTCGGTCCGACCCTGAGCTTTCGTGGCATTGACAATCGCGCCTATTATCGTCTCCAGGCCGGTGACTTGAGCCAGTACGTTAACGATAGCGGTTGTGGCAACACGATCAATATCGATCACCCACAGGTCCGGCGCCTGATTCTTGATAGTCTACGTTACTGGGCGAATGAGATGGGCGTTGACGGATTCCGATTCGATCTCGCCCCCATCCTTGGCAGAACCGGGACCGGCTATGACCAACAGCACATTTTCTTTCGCGAGCTGGAACAGGACCCACTGCTAGCGACAACCAAAGTGATTGCCGAACCTTGGGACGTAGGCCCCGAAGGCTATCAACTCGGCAATTTTCCGCAACGCTGGGGGGAGTGGAATGATCGCTATCGGGATACGATCCGCCAATTCTGGCGTGGTGACAAGAATAAGCTTGGAGACTTTGCCAAGAACTACCTTGGTTCTGCGGATCTGTTCGAGCGCGGTGACCGCCGTCCCTGGGCGTCCATCAATTACGTAGCCAGCCATGACGGCTATACGACTGCAGACATTGTCAGTTATGAGCGACGCTACAATGAAAGCAACGGCGAGAACAATCATGATGGACATGCGCACAACTACAGCTGCAACTACGGGATTGAGGGGCAAACGAATGATCCCGACATCAGCGCGACCCGACGCCGGCAACGCCTGAACATGCTGGCGACAGTCCTGCTGTCGCAAGGCACGCCAATGCTATTGGCCGGGGACGAGTTCGGAAATTCCCAGTCCGGCAATAACAACGCCTATTCACAGGATAACGAGACGGGCTGGCTGAACTGGTCTGACCTCGATCAAGACAGGGACTTTCATGCGCAAGTGCAAACAATCATCAACCTGCGCCGCAACATCCCGTTGTTACGCCAGGTGACTCATCTACACGGCCGGACCCAAAACGCTCGCGGATATCTCGACATTGACTGGCTTGGGCCCGACGGCGAGCGGCTGTCGGAAAGTGCCTGGAGCGAGGCGCACGCGCTAGCCGTCCTTTTTTGTGATACGCGGACGATAGATTTCGCAGCCAGCGAGGTGCAGGCGGTCGCTGTGCTATTGAACGCCGCCGAGACTCCCGTCTCATGGCAACTGCCCCGAATAGCCGATGCCGGTGACTGGCACCGCGTCTTCACAACCGCGATCGCGCAAGCAAACAACCCAGGCGTTCAGACGATCCACCTATCAGGCCGCAGTTGCGCCTGCCTCATTTTCGCAAAAAGACCACCCGACTACACGCGGAGGCTCTATTCAGAAAAAGCAACAGGTTCTAGCAACCACCTGAATTCCTGGCATGCCTTGAAGAGGAGCGTACAAAAGATATTTGCCGGGCGATAGCTCAGTCTGATGACGGCTACGACAGGGTTACGGGCAATCAACTGCTGCCCCTGCGTCGCCACCTGTGACGGGGACTGATAGCCACGCAGCGCTTCTGCGGTGCTCAAAACGCATAATGATGCGGATTTAACGTCCTGGCCGGACTACGCCAGCGGCAAGATCATGGAGTTTGGGCTGCATGGTCAGACCGCAAAGATCGACCCTCGTAACGAT
>JBFFHS010000033.1:0-35973 GCA_041556855.1 Gammaproteobacteria bacterium | reverse complement strand
CTGCCTGTGTGCAGAGGACTGCGCCCCAATAGAGCACCCCGGCCCAAACGGGTACAACGCGGGCGCTCTTGACGTGATGAGTTTTCATGCCGAACTCTGCTGCGATTATAGGGGCCCCGTGCTTAAAATCTTGCTTTGCCAGTTGGTCCGCGCCTCGAAACGGAACCGCTTCTTGCTAGGCCATCACCTTTTTGATCAACCCGTTCAGGAAGTTACTTGATTCATTCGCCTAAACAGACGCCAGTGTACGAAGAACAACGGCAACGATACGATTAGGATGATGCCAGAGCGGATGATGCCCTGTATCGCGCTGCGCCTGTGCCCGCGCAACACTGCGTCGTAGCTCTCGACCCGTAGGTCTTCCAGTTCATCGTCGCTGATCTGTTGGGCCTCATCACTGCTCGTCTCTGGAACGTCAACTAGGCGTGCCCCCCTTCGAGAAATAAACTGGCCGCCCATTACCAATCTTGGGTCGGGTTGCCCATACGCATAAAACGCAGATCTCCTGTAGGCGTCGATTGACTGATGCGCATTATGCGAATGCGAATCCAAAGTCAGCGCTGGTGCGGCAATTCTCACAATATTGTACAAGACAATACCGGTTGTGATAGCTGCGCACATCAACCCGGCAAAGCAGACAGCAAGGACGTATATCTTGTAGCTTCGGCTGTTAATTCCGGTTCCCCTTTTGATGGCTCATGGGCTCAAGAGATTGGGACCGGCCGGAGACAAAAAATATTACCGTCTCAAATAGCCCGAACCACCCAGGCTGGCACATGTTCGCTGGCGGGCTACTCTGCAGTGATTGCTTTAACAAGGGGCTTCACCTCGGCGGCGCTGGTGACAGGGAAGCCGCTCCGGAACGCTTGCTCCTTGGTCAATTCCGCATTCGAAGCGTGGTAAACGTGATCAATCGTGTCGTCTGTGACATGGCTGTGCGCCGACTAGGTGTCACTCCCCGAATCATTCACAACAGGCAAACCCTTGTCAGATGCGCCCTGAAGAGACCTTTTGGACATGTTGCTTGTCCCGAAATTTCTCAATCAATGGCAGATGGTGGTATCGCAATTCTGCCGGTTGGTCCGAATAGGCTGAAAACCGCGTCAAACAGTCACTGTGGCGCCATGAGCACGTCTATTCGGGATGGTCAGCCGCCGGCTGAATCTCACCGATCACCACGAGGATGCTGCACTGCAGCAATGTCTGTTTGCGGCCTAATAGGAGCTACTTGGACACGAAGTCCGAACGCCTGCTATTGTGCAACACGGTGCATCAGCCCGTTCAGCCGAAATGAACAGGCTAGCTTCTACTGCCGCGACCGGTCACTTAAAATACTCCGCTAACGCGCTAGCACCAGGTCATCGGCCATCCTGGACATGTGAAATATGGACTTTGAGTGGGTAGCCATAGCCCTTGGCGACGTCGCCTGGATTACTTTGGCCTTTGCGCTTGGCCTTGGCGCGCGACTGGTCGGCCTACCGCCCCTCGTCGGCTTTCTCGCCACTGGCTTCATACTCAACTATCTCGGCATGGCTAGTGGCGAGGTGCTGCAGAAATTAGCAGACCTCGGTATCGCCCTGTTGTTGTTCACCGTCGGCTTGAAGCTGGACGTCAAGACATTGCTTCGCCCTCAGGTATGGGCGGTGACCAGCCTGCATGTCGGCTTCGTCATCTTAATCTTCGGGGTGGGAATCTTTGTGCTTGCCTTGACGGGAGCTCCGCTCTTTAGCGACCTGGATTTCAAGCGGTCTTTGTTGTTGGCATTTGCCCTCAGTTTTTCGAGCACCGTTTTCGTGGTCAAGAGCCTGGAGGACAAGGCCACGATGAAATCCCTGCATGGACGTATTGCGATCGGCATCCTCGTGATACAGGACATTGCCGCGGTGGTCTTCCTGGTCGCCTCGACTGGCGACATACCGTCGCCCTGGGCTGTTTTACTGTTCTTGCTGATCCCGATGCGGCCAATCTTTCACCGGCTCCTGGAGCGCGCAGGTCATGGCGAGTTGCTGGTCCTCTATGCGCTGGTGTTGGCGCTGGGTGGCGCTGAGGTTTTCGAACTCGGCGGCGTGAAAGACGACCTTGGCGCCCTTGTCATGGGGCTGTTGATTTCGACGCACCGGAAGGCACCCGAATTGTCCAAAACAATTCTGGGCTTCAAGGATTTGTTCCTGGTGGGCTTCTTCCTATCGATCGGCATGACTGGCGAGCTCTCAACCGACGCTTTATTGATCGGCGCCTTGCTGGTGCCTCTCGTCTCCATCAAGTCTGTCCTATTCTACTGGTTGATGATCTACTTCAGGTTGCGCGCGCGTACCTCCCTGTTGGCCACCCTAAACCTGAGCAACTACAGCGAGTTCGGTCTGATCGTGGCCGCCCTCGGCGTGGCTTACGGCTGGATAGATGCTGGATGGCTGGTCGTGATCTCCGTTGCCCTGTCCCTATCCTTTATGCTCGCCGCGCCGCTGACCAACCGGGAGGACACGATCTACAGCAACTACCGGCGCTTCTGGATCAAGCACCAGCGTGAGGAACGCCTGCCGGACGATCAACCGATGGATACTGGCAGCGCCACGGTCGCCATCTTTGGCATGGGCCGCGTCGGGGCCGGTGCTTACGACAAGATGGCTGCGATCAGCGGAGATACCGTGGTGGGCGTCGACTTCAATGACGAGCGTGTTCGGCAACATCGGCAGGAAGGGCGCAATGTGATGCGCGGCAACCCTAGCGATGCAGATTTCTGGGAACTGGTGCAACGGGTTCCGAGCATCGAACTCGTGATGCTGGCGCTGCCCTCATTGACAGCCAACCTAGATGCATTGAAGCAGTTGCGTGAAATCAACTTCAAAGGCGGCATAGCTGCAATAACGAGATATCCGGACGAGGAGGCCCAACTGCGCGACGCAGGTGCCACGGCCGTATTCAATATATATGCCGAGACTGGCGCCGGGTTTGCTACTCACGTTGCCGCGAGTTATCCCCAAAACCAAAGCAAGGCCCCATAAAGGGGGTTTTTATTGATTTTGTTAATGGGGGCGCAATTCGTCCCGACCGACAGCGCGTAAAGTTAGTGGCGACTGTTAGAGCGGATGTTCCAGGTATGCCGCCCGAGCGTCGCCCTTGGGTCGTTAGCCATCCCTTGAAAACCCGCCAAAGACGGCAGAATGCTGCCCCGCAGCAATGTCTGCTGCCGGCCAGACCAAGAAGCCGCCGTTGCAGGCTGATCTAAGCGGCCCGACAAATGGGATCAAACCAGGAAACGGCCGCTTACAAAACAACAAGCGCCCGCATCGCTACTCCCTGACATGCCCGGAAATGTCTTGTTCGGAAGCGGGCCCCGTCTGCAACCATCAACTCACGAACATCGCCTCTTTCGTAATCATGCACCACATGACATAGATCACGAGAACCAATGCGATCATGCCGCGTAGACCGCCGCCAAACATGCCGTGGGTGGGCTCCGACGCGTGCTCATCGACGGCCAACCGGATGATGTCCGGGAAAACGCTAATGGCCGCCACTAGCCAGAAGGCTAGATAGGCTTCCCAGGCCCAGGGGGCATTGGCCAAGCCGCCCCAGTCCTCGATGAGCATCAGCCCGGCGATGGGGATGACGATCGTTGTTGGGAAGGTAATGGTTAGCGCCAGCTTGCGAATGAAGGCGCGTGCCCAAATGCCCGTATCCACCGCTTGTGTCTGGCGGATTCGCATGGACCAGATGTTACTGAACACAGTGTGGCCAAAAAACAGGAAACCGGCAAACTCATGAATAACCAGGAGCCACATCGAAGGCAGTAGCTTCGGCATGCGGAAGCCGAGGAGCGGAAACGCCATGACAGCCGTCAGGAGCAGGTAGAGGCCGATGCGGGCAGACAAGGGGAAATGCATTGGGAAATTCTAGCGCTTTAGTTCAGCCACGGGCATCCATCGAATGAAATAACAGTCTTTAGCCGACGCTCGGAATCGCCCGATCAAGGCAAAAATGGCGCAGTGCCGTGATACCCGTTCCCGGCCACTTGCAGTTGTCGAGAGACTATTCAAGCATCCCGATTCGCCTATCAAGCGATACCCTCTTGCCGGTTAGCCGCCTGCGAATAGGTAGTTCCAACGATTATGGGGTAGCACTCAGGGGCCTATGATTTCGCCCTGTTGCCCGCCGGTTTGGAGCGGCGGTGTCCTAGTAGGAGGTAATTATGCCAATAAATTTAGAGCCGACAGACGTCTCTGGGACTTTAAGGGACGTCAGTTCAGTCTTGATCGTCTATTGTCCCGTCTGCCCGCAGTTCAGTCTGGCGATGCAAAATGATTCACCGTGGATCGATATGTTAAAGACCGGTCTCAAGACCGCTGCCCTTGAAACCCACATAAAAGAGATTCGAGATCCATTGCACCAACGGGGGATCCGAACGGGTGTGTTCACTATGCGCCTGCCGCTTCCAACGATGTGCCTTTGGACGAGTGGACAGCGCAAGCGATTGCTAGAGCACGCCAGGAATTACGAAGCGGTTGTTGTACTCGGGTGCGAATCCGCAGCATTCACAGCTCAGGTGGCGCTCCGCGGTACGGATTGCAAAGTCATTATCGGGATGCGCACGGTTGGGATCACGAACGCGACCGTTACCCACCGTTTCCCGTTAATCTTCGAACTGCAAGAAAAGACTCGAGTGCAGATTGGCCGAACTGGAGCCGAAAAGTCATGAACGACCTTACAAAGCAAGCCATTTCATATCCCGACCGGTTGCGAAGCGTCAAGAAGAATTCTCAAACCCTCGCTTCTGCGCACCCCACTGTCATGAAGGCGTTTGAAAGATTTCATCAGGCGGCAGGAGCCACGGGCGCTCTGGACAGGAAAATCAAGGAACTAATAGCCCTGGCGATAAGCGTCACGCATGGATGCGACGATTGCATCGCTCACCATGTGCACGATGCCTTAGAAGCCGGCGCGACCCGGGAAGAGTTTGCTGACGCGTTAGGCGTGGCTGTCCTCATGGGTGGCGGGCCGGGAATGATTTATGCAAGCCACGCGATTGAGGCCGTGGATCAGTTTTTCGCGCGTGCGACAAAGTAAGCCTCGCCGCTTAGCTACCCATACATACTGACTATTGAGGGGATAAGTCGCATGTGTTTTTTCTTCAGCTTTATGCCAGCCACTTTCTGGATGATCCTTGGTTACTTCATTTTGTTTTCGTCAACAAGAGCTGAAGGCCGAGTTAAGACATTGGGCCAGGCCCTTGCAGTCTGGGCGTTCGTAATTGCCGGTTTCATTGTATTGGCGGGCGCCTACGTTACGATGGCCGGCTGGTGCTCCATGGAGGGCTTGTGCTCGATATCTGGATTGTGCTCAATGAGTACAAGCCCGCAATAACCAGGCTGGCGAGACGTTAAAGATGATGCGACAGGTGATGAAATGGTGCCTCGGCCCTGATGGCAGACCAGATTTCGACAAGATGAACGACTTCATGGAAGAGCACGAGCGCGCTAGCAAATTCGAAGCGGCAGGGTGGGCGCTATTTTTTATCTGGGTTGGCGTTGCCTGGTTGGCCGACGTTGGCTGGGGCATTGCCTTGATCGGTGTCGCCGTCATTACATTGGCTATGCAAGCGCTCCGGGCCGTGTTCGGTGTGCGCGTCGAGGGCTTTTGGGTTCTGGTCGGGTTCGGATTTGCGGTTGCCGGCCTCTGGGAGTGGCTTGGGATTCGGCTGCCCCTGGCACCATTCCTGCTAATAGCCATCGGGGTAGCTCTGCTCATTGGTAGGGTTTGGCCGAAGACCGCCCGCAAAAATGGAGCATGAGTGGCAACTATAAGTGGTCAGCAGCCCCTCATGTTGCGGCGCAGCATGAGAGATGGGCGGCGAATTCGAGCGTCCGCTTTGCGGCGCACCCTGTCATTTCAGGTCGCCAGGCAAGGGGCGAGAGCTGTTCTGGCCCTTGTTTCTAGGAACACCTCACAAAGCGCGATAATGCAGGTGAACCTGGGTCGCAGCGAAGCGCGGAGGCATAAAGACGATGAGTGCAGAACAACGACTGGCGGCTCTCGGTGTGGAGTTGCCACCGCCTTTTCGTGACGAGGACAATCGGGTCAGGGCGTTGCGCTCAGGCCCTCATATCTACATGAGCGGGCACGGGCCACTGGGTCCGGGCAACGTCCCGCTGGTCTCGGGCAAGCTGGGTCGTGACCTCACTGTAGAGCAGGGCTACCAGGCTGCACGGCTAACGGGGCTGTGTTGCCTCAGCACGCTGCGCACCTACCTCGGCACTCTGGATCCAGTCATTCGCGTGGTGCGCGTGGTGGGTTTCATCAACTGCGCTTCCGGTTTCAACACGCCCTCTGAGGTGTTGCACGGATTCTCGGATCTGATGGTGGAGATCTTCGGCGAGGCCGGCCGGCACACGCGTTCCGCCATTGGTGTCGCTGAGCTCTACGCCGATATCCCAGTTGAGGTCGAGGCACTGTTCGAGGTGGCGTCGTAAAGCCCAAAATCCGCGGGCATCCCGACCAGTTGGAGGGAGAAGCCCGGGACAGCTAAATGATCGCTGTGGGTCGGTAGCCCACCCTCAGACCTCCGCTAACGGCAGCGAAACGCGATAGTGCGGCAATACCTGCTTTCTGGGTTCGCACAGTCACCCGCTAATCAGCGTCAAGAAAGGCCTTCACATGGGCAGCCATCTTCGCTGGATGATCTTGCCAGGCCCACGCGCCCAAACCTGACAGATTGACCACCGTGGCATCGGGAATAATGGCCGCTGCCTGGCGCCACTCGGGCCCCCTGGCATCATCCACATCGTATGTCATGAGCAGGGTCGGCTGAGTGATCTTCGGCATACGTAGGTCAGCACGGTAGCGAAAGACGGCGAGTTCGCCGAACACCCAATATTCACCTGGGGAGACAGTATCGATGAACCGCAGGAGGACGGGTTCAGGTGAGGCGCCGGTCGCCAGGGATGCGAGGTTCCGCTCCAGGCGCCTAACCAGGTAGCTGGCGGTAGGGTCAGCTTGCTCCTCAGCATGCTGTTTCTGTACTTCCGGGAGCCGGCGCGCCCGCGTTTCGGCAGTGAATACCGGCGATCTTGAAAGCACAACCTTGCGCACCAACCGCGGCCAATCCACCGCAATATCTACCGCAATGAAGGATCCGGTCATGTGACCAACGACATCCACGGATTGCCCATCGACGAGGGTTGCCAGGGCTTGTCCAAGCGCGTCAGCGTAGTCGGAGATCAGCGGTTGCGTGGTTGGTCGATCCGAGAGTCCATAGCCCGGGGTATCAAAGGAAAGGACGAGGCGATCATTCGCCAGAAGCGGAACAACGGCCTCATAGAGTCGACTGGATCCCGGTGTGTGATGAAAGAACGCAACAGGCGGCTTAACGTCATCCGCTTGGCTGGCCGGTCGCGCTGTTCGCACGTGAATCTGGCCAAACTGCCCATCCAAGTACAGGCGCTTTGCCGAAACGCCATCAGCCGCTGCCGGTGAAACCACCAACAACACGCTCCATACTGCGGCGGCGAAGCCGTTGCGCCCTGTCATGCTGACGTCCCGAAATCCTGAGGACCGACTATAGCCGGTCCACAGCCCGATGACCGCTTTGGTTAGCTAGCCAACGCTCAGAACCCCGTTAAGCGGAGGCAAAATGCTGCGCTGAAGCAACGTCGTCTAACGGCCACAAACGGCCGGTCGGATAGCGACGCGAAGGCTATTCTTGCGGACTACACGTCGTCGTTTTGTCCAGAATGGGTCGGATAGTTAGCTTCCAGCATACTGGGCGCGAATGTTGCCACTTGAGTGCTCCAGATACCTGAATGACTGGCCTTCGGCCTACCACGCCAGCCTTCGGCCCGGTCACCCTCAAAGTCATGGCCGTTACTCCAGCGGAATCGAATTATCGATGCCCTCGGCACCTGCATAAACGGCCAGAATCTGGACGTTGCCCTTGCCACCGTTCCGCCCCTTGTGGGGCCAGTGGAATGCTTCGACGAAGGCATCGCCTTTGCGGTAAGTTCGCGTCCCCTGACTCCCGTAGTCGACGATGAGCTCGCCCTGCAGGATATAGGCAAAGAGGGGCACGGGATGCAGATGCAGCGGGACCGTCGCGCCCGGAGGCAACGTGATGCGCGCCGCCGTGATCCGGGCCCGCCCTCTAGGATAGGCAAAGGCCTCGTCCAGAATCGTCAGGTCCGTGTCGAGCAGCAACTCGACCGAGGTTGGAGGCGGCTTAGCGATAGCCTGGCTGCAGACAAGGGCGGCCAGCAGGGCCGATAGCTTGATTCGGGTATTCATGAGTATTCCAGGTAAATAGGCATTCTTCTTTGTGTGAGCGGCATTATTCCGACCTGAATCAAGCCAGAAAACCCAGGACCGCAACGCGTCTAAGTCGACCTTAGACCCGATCTAGTGGAACGGCAAGTTTCTGCCAGGAACGGCACCTTAGTGGCTGCACGAACGCCCCGGAAACCTATTCACCGAATCGGCCAGCAGCGGACGTTCAATCCACGTCAGAATATCCAGAAGGCCACAACCCGGTTGGGCTCCGGGTCCAGTTCCTTCAACTTGGCCAACCAACGGTCCCATCGGATGTATCATGTCCGCTTGGGGCCATCGCGCATCGCCCACCAATCTGGTATTTGGAAAGCAACCAAACAAGCAAACACGCTGCGGAAGGAGGGAAAATGAAACTCAGTCAGATGGTTCGCGCGGCCCTTCAAGTCTCTGACCTTGACCGATCAAAAGCGTTTTACGCGGAGGTGTTGGGGCTGAGCGAAGTGTATTCGGAGGGCGCAGCCCAAGGCGGCAATATGCATGCCCTCGTCGGCGCGCCGGACAGCGTCACCACCCGCGTCTGCGTTCTTAAGCAACCAGACTTCTCCGCTTATGGCATGGTCGGCCTGTTTGAGGTCACGAACCCCGCGCCACCCCGTCTCGAGCGACCAAGCCAAGGTTCAAATATCGGCGAACTGTGCATGGTCTTTTATTGCAGCGATCTGGACGAACTGATCCGCCGAGCCCAAAACCACGAACACACGGTTATCTGCGAGCCGGTTCGACTGCGTCTGGGCGGCTACGTTAAACAGCGGGAAATGGCGATGCGCGGCCCCGACGGCGAAAAGATCAACCTCATCGAGTGGGACCCGGATGAAGCCATGCGGGGGCATCGCCCGGAAACATGGAAGGGTGACCCGGAGTAGTAGGCAATCCGGACGGGATGAACCGCCCCCAAGATCGCTAAAAGGACAAGGGAGTCTATTACGTATCGTCAAACTCGATGCGACCGCGAACTCCGCGACCGATAGTGCATCCGGGCGCCTGAAAGTCTTTCAGACGCCGGGCGACGTAGAAACAGAGTGGCCAACTGTGCTTGAAGGGTGGCTCGTAGAATAGCAGCGTAGCTACTCTCGCTAATTTGTGGGCAAGTTAAGCTCCGCCCTCGTCGGCGCGGTTTCTAATTTTGGGTGAAGGGTCTCCGAGGCTGTTGTGCCTCGACACCACCCGGCTTGATATTAATGTCGGCTAAAGGTCGTCAGCGCACCTTCATGTTGCAGTGCAACATCGCCTGATGGGCTGAAAGCCGACCATCTGCTTGCGGCCAGGAGCGGACGGCTCGCCAGGAGGAATGCTGTCCATCCCGCCAAATTTTCCGCTGTTGGGATTCATCGACCCCGTTGCCGTAGTTGGATGCTATAAAAGCCGGCACCACTTAGCTCAGGAACGCCGCCCTCACCCAGATCATCAACCTCAATGATCAGGGTATAACCGTTGCCAGCCTCTGGCTGTTGAACGATCTGTACAGCTCCTGCTCCCCGAAGCTTTTTCACCATCCAACTGCTTTCGGCTGCGGGGAATACTGGCGTGAGAGCCGTAAACAGGCTCGAGAAGGATTCTGGGTGTGTACCATTACCCAGAACTCCTGGCCACCCGGTTGGTATCCATGGAATATTCGGACCCTGATTGGAGTCGATGATCGTTGGGGCATTCCCTGCGCTGCCGAAGCTCCAGAACGCTCGGCCAAGGCCGGGAGCGGCGCCCTTCAAGTGATGCCATTGCATGGTGCTGCCTGAGATGATCAGCTGGCTACGCCCACTGATCTGCGCTTGGATTTGGTATTCGATGACGGGTGGTCGACTCACTGGTGGACCGGACGAACTCGCCCCCACAGCAGTCAGGTCAGCGCCAGACTGGAAATTATTGATCGGCAGGTCTCTGTCATCGGTCAAGCGAACGTAGGAAAACGCATCGGACGCGTCGAAACCGAATTGATCGATGTCAATGCCACTGCCCAACCCCGCCGTTGTCCCAACGGAATACCAGATTCGCCCGTCCTTACTGATTTCGACATGGGTAATTTCAGGGCTGCCCGTTTCGAACGTCCATAAATCAGGCGCAGAGTCACCACCTGGAACCAGGGAGTTATCGACAAATTGCACGGTAATTCTTCCCCCGTGGCCAAGACTCACCTCTCCCTGCTCGGGCACGCCCAGGATCTGTCTTGCGTCCTGCTGGGTAACATCGGGAGCCGGCCCACCGCCGTATTCAGGCTCATATGCAACAACGCGATCGGCGAAAGAGATCACGCCTGCTGGGAAATCAACACCCACATGGACGCTGGCGCTCGCCTGCTGTACGGCGAGAGAAAGAGCAAGTGCAAAAAGACAGGTTGGAGCTTGGCTGGCGGCATGCATGGTTTTGTCTCCTGGCTCGAAGACATCCATGTCAATGTGGCTACCGTCGTTACAGAAGGCGCTAGAATAAAACGTATCTGACGCATTTTTTACTCAGGAAAATTCTGCGACACCTCCCGCCGCAAGTAAATGCGGACAACTACTTACGGTCTAACAGGAAGCAGCAGCGTGCGGACCCGGTCGTTATGTAAAATGTGCCTAGCGATGGAGCGATGTCTGCTAACGGCGAGGAACGGACTACGAGCTGTTCCCGTGGTGTATTAGATCTTTGCCCAGTAACCTCTTCGTCCCCGCCGCCGGTCCAAGGTGACCACTATCAGTGGGATCGCCATGGATGCTGTGGCGTAGATTGCAGCGTACCAGTATAAAAAGGTCTCCGAGTCGCCATGCTCACTTACCGCAAGCCCGCCCAGCGTTAGCAACCAAAGAAGTTGCAGAGGTTTTTCCCGTTTTAGTACGAGAATTGACGGGACTACGGCCACCAGCCACAGCATGCCGAGCAGTCCGTAGGTACCCAAGACAAGCCACACTGCGCCCTCTCCGTCTCCAACAACACGTACTAGGCATGTGGCGACCACGCCGCCGATCAAAACAAAGCAGCTGTAGGCTATGGCTCTACAGGCTGAGCCACGCTTCGTTTTCAGGAACAAGGCCAGCACAATCAGAGCCAGCACTAACCCCGGCCCAGCAAGAAGTGGTGCCATGAGCAGCCCATAGTAAAAAAGCTCAATCGAAAATGTGACGTTGAGCGGCACTATATTAATCAGTTGTAGGGTTTCTACGAATGGTAGCGCTGCAACACATCTGCATTTGTTCAGCAACGCTCAAAGGGGTCACAGGTGTCGGCGAGATTATCGAACAAGCTGGCATTGGGGGCAGTAGATGGCGCGTCGGTTTTAACCATTTTGGTCAGTTTTCGTACGATCAGCGACGGACCACGCGATAACTACATCAATAACATATTGGCGCATCTCACGGGCAAGGCCAACGAAGAGCTCACCGCCAACATCGGTAGAGTTGACTGGAACGTTGTTCGAGAATTGCCAACTGAGAAACCCCGCTTTGGCAGGGTTCCTTTTCTTACACGCTGCAAGCGGCCGTTTCGGGTCGTCAGCGGCCATCTCAGCGCCTTGCCAGGTAATCAATAACTTAGGGTCTGCGAAAGCAGACATTTCTGGCCTTGGGCCGAATCGGGACCACCTAGCGGCTGCTTGCGGCCAGCACCGGTCGTTCGGGAAGCACGGATGGCGTGGACGGGCCCGATAGTTCATTTTCGAAGAACTTAAGGGGATAGGACAGTGACAATGACTGACACGGAACGCGAGCATTGGGATGTCATCGTGATTGGCTCCGGCATGGGCGGGATGGGCGCCGCCGCGGCTTTGTCGCGGGTCGGTCACAGGGTACTGCTGCTGGAGCAGCATCAGACGCTTGGAGGGCTGACCCATAGCTTTACCCGCGACGGTTTCACGTGGGACGTCGGCTTACACTACCTAAGCGGCGTGGCTCCGGGAGATCGTGAGCGCGATCTGCTCGACTGGATATGCGACACGCCCATTGATTTCGTGTCCTTGGGATCGATCTACGACAACGTGCACATTGGATCGGCGGAACCGCTGTCGCTCTCTCGCCCATACGAAGCACAGGAACGGGATCTAAAAGACCGTTACCCCGACCAGGCTGAGGCGATTGAGGCCTGGACCCAGGCGCTTCGCGATGGTCGGGAGGCGATGCTCAAGATCTTCCCGACCCGCGCGATGCCGGAGATCGCGGGCGACATGCTCGATTGGTGGAACCGCCGCACGATCGCGAAATGGTGCGCCCGAACGACCAAAGAGGTTATCAACGAGATCACCGACCATCCGGAGCTTGCCGCTGTCATGGCCGCACAATGGGGCGATCACGGCGGACGGCCCAGCAAGGCAAGTTTCGCAATGCATGCCCTGATCGCCGGGTCCTATCTGCCGAGCGGCTCATGGTATCCGGTAGGAGGCAGCGCCGCGTTTGCGAAACAGATCATTCCTACCATCACCAAGAACGGCGGCGAGGCCCGCGCGGGCGTACGGGTCGAAGGCCTGCTCTTCGCGGGCGATACTGTCGTGGGCGTCCGGACCGCTGACGGCTCGGAGATCCGGGCCGATGCCGTGATTTCCGACATCGGCGCGCGCGAGACCGTTGATGGACTCCTGCCAGGCAATTGCGGGCATCAGGACTGGATCGCCGAGATTCGAGCATTGCCGTCCAGCATCGCGCATTTCACCCTGTTTCTGGGCTTCGAGGGCGATATCGAGGCTGCTGGCGCCACAAAGGCTAACCACTGGTTTTACCCAACCGGGGAGGCCGACGTCCTCTGGATGGATGCGCCCAGCGGCACGCCGCCCCACATGACCGCTTCCTTCGGTTCGCTCAAGAACCCGGCGCATGACCCCGGCCCGCGCCAGAAACATTCCGGCCAAGTGCTGGTTTGGGCCGATTGGGCCACCGTTGCGCATTGGGCGGATCAACCCCCCGGTGCCCGCGGCGATGACTACGCCGACTTCAAGCGCCGTGCTGAAGAAACCCTGATGACACAGTTCGAGACCTGCTTTCCTGGTCTCGCCAAGCTTGTGGTGTACCGGGAACTGGCCACGCCGCTAGCGACTGTGAGCTTCACCGGCCATCGCAAGGGTGCGTTCTACGGACTCGACGTCACCCCGGATCGTGTCATGTGCGACGCGCTGCGGGCCAGGACTCCGATCCCTGGGCTCTTCCTGGCGGGTCAGGATGTGGCGAGTCCCGGCATTCCAGGAGCGCTTTGGGGCGGACTTCTTTCTGCTGCGAGCTTGGATCCGAAGGTATTCAGCGCGTTCAGGGCATGAAGATAATGGGAACGCCTAAATCGGATCAGGAGCCCGCAATAGTTGCACTAAGCGAATTTGTTCCCGGGCAGGTGTGGTTGCAGGAGTACCCGATTCGTTACGCGGGCTGTGACTTCAATGCCCGAATGGCCGTGGTAAGGGTCTCCGACACCGAGCTGCTTCTCCACTCACCATGTGAGATTGACGCAGCAACAAGGGACGCAATTTCCAGACTAGGAGACGTTGCGTATATTGTTGCGCCCGGCTCATATCACTATTTATATGTGCCGTCAGCGCAAGCCGCCTTCCCAAGCGCAGTCACTTACATTTGCCCAGGGATCGAAAGAAAGCGGCCTGACTTGGATTTTGACTGGTTTCTGGGAGAGCGGCCTCCCGAGGCTTGGACGGGGATCCTCGATCAGGTCTTGGTACGGGGTAACAAATACATCTGGGAAGTCGCATTTCTTCACCGCCCAAGCAAGACACTTTTGTTGGTCGATCTTATCGAGAACTTCACCGACGAGACTCCGAATGTGAATTGGCTGCTGAAGCTATGGTGGAAGACGGTCTTCCATATGTGGGACAACCCAAAGCCAGCGCCGGAGTATCAGATGGGCTGGAAAGACAGAGAAGCAGCACGGAAATCGCTGCTGAGAATTCTGGATTGGGACTTCGACAAGATCGTCATGGCCCACGGCGATCTGATCGAGACAGACGCGAAGGAACGGGCATTAGACGCCTGGAAGAAGCCGCTCAGCGCGTCCTGAACCTCCGTGCGCGATCAAGGGCTTCTTCTGAAGCATCATTGTCCAAAACATCAACCCGGTGATTGATATTCGTCGCCCCAAAGCGGCGTACTGGCGCTGGTTTTATCCAGCTATGCGTGGGGCAGACGAATGTTTGCTTGGGATCGCAAGCCGCCTTCCGTTATGCGGCGCAGCAGGACGGAACAGTAGCTAATCTGACCGTCTGTTTCGGGAAGGATACCCGTTCTGCCTCACGGGCAACGTTACGGGAATCTCAGCCCGTCAAGCTACCGGAAAAACGGCCAGAAGCGAACGCTCCGTGCCACCGCTTGCTTCAGAGGCAACTAACGCATCTCGCGTCCTACGGGCTTGGGTCCAGTAGTGTCATGTCGACAGCTGTCTGATCTACGGAGCAGGTCGTGATACATTGACGACTACCAGGTCATCTCTTCGCCGGTATTGGCGAAGTACCGACCGGACATCTCCAAATCGTATTTTTCAATCATTTCCATGGATCGAGAAACGCTGGTTTCCACGTCGATCATCAACTGCTTTGGGAGGCCAGCGGTGAAGTCCGTATCGACGAAACCGGGAGTTAGTATGCCAATGATTATGCTCTTTTCTTTAACCGTTGGATGAATGGACACGTTCCTCATCACCATGTTCAGCGCCGCCTTGCTAGCCCTGTAGAAAGGTTGGCGCGAACCACGGACCACGGATAATCGTCCCTCGGACGAGGAGATATTGATAATCTTCTTCTGCTCACTTGCGGCCACATGGTCCAGGAATGCCTCGGCCACCTTGAGTGGTCCGAGAACGTTGACGTTCATAACCGTATCGAATACCGAATAGTCGATGGCGCCAAATTCCTGCGTATTGCGCCCCCCGGAGATACCGGCGTTGTTGATCAACACGTCAATGGCCGTGCCACGCAGCTTGTTGGCAAGGGCATCAATTCCAGCGTGGTCGGTTACGTCCAGGGTCTCTATACGGATATTGTCGTGCATCTGCGCTAACGCCTGCAGCAGCTCGTCATTTTCCGGGGAGCGAGCCGTAGCAATGACATCCCAGCCCTGCTCGGCGTAACGCTGCGTGAATTCCAGCCCAATACCGCGACTCGAGCCGGTAATGAGAACCGTGGCAGCCTGGACGTTGCTGGTGAACAATAGTAGCAATGGAACGATGCTGCGGATCATAGCTAGCTCCTAATGAAGGCCGTAAAACACGTTACCACGGCAGCGTAGCAGTTTTGCCTGATCGGGCTTCGACCAGCGCACTTACTTGATCCCGCGAGTCCCCGCTCGCGCCGCCGGGGACTTTTGCTTTGCTGAATAACCGTCCACCAACGGTTGGAGCACCGCGCCCACGAAAATGCTACCGGGTCGCCTGCATATGCTCCCGATATTCCTGATCTGACCGGCTGTTTTCGGGCCGGTAGTGGTCGCTCATCGTTCACAGGAATCAGCCGCTCGCCACGGGTTCTTTGCGCTGGTAATGCTGCAGCCGCTTCTGATCCAGAAAGATCACGCTTGGGCTAAAAGCCATCAGCATGACGGCTATTGCGGTGGTAGTGCCAAAACCAGTGACGCAGGGCGCTGAACAGTCCTGGCGCTGGCGGACGGTGACGTGGCAAGGCACGGCGATCCGAAGCTCCAACACACTCCCAGCGATGAGCCAATGCACTGCTTTGTCCAGTTGGGCTGATACTTCCTCTCGGTAGAGGTAAAAGACACTGCCCCAGAGTGGCCAAAAAGGTAGCAGCCTCAGCACCCCCACCTGAAATAGAAGCCGGGTAGGTCATCTCCCTGCATTGCCCGAAGATGAGGATGAGAACCCAAACAAAGGGTTGCCAGTCCACAAAGACCAACATCCAAAGCCAAGGCCGGTTCCAGGCACTCGCTGGTACCAGGGGCGTGACCACCAAGGCAAGTGGGGCTAAGACGAAGACTAGAACAGCCCTGTAAAAGACCGTGAGAAGTACTCCCCACTGGCGGCTATTGGCAGCTTACCCCCGTCTCAGGCTGCTATCCACCGGGGAAAACTACGGCCGTCGCCTGAGGACCGGAGCCCGCGATCCGGGCCAGGTCGAAGCCGTAAAGGGACGCGGTCGTGTCACACACGATCTGGCGCCTCTCCTCGGCAGAAACGCCCCGCAGGATCTCGTCCAGCACCTCGCGCGACCTGGGGAAGGTCGATTCGCTGTGGGGATAGTCCGAGCCCCACATCATGCGATCGACGCCGATGCGGTGGCGCAGCTCCACCCCGACATCGTCTTCCTGGAAGCTCAGATAGACGTTGCGGCGGAAGAAGTCGCTCGGAAGCATATCGTTTGCGAAGCGGTAAGAGGCCTCCTCGACCCGCTCACGGTAGCAGTAGTCCATGGTGCCGAGCATGTGAGGAATCCAGGCCAGCTCGTACTCGACTATGGCGACGCGCAGGGCCGGGTGTCGGTCGAACACGCCCGAGAAGATCATGTCGCACATCGAGGTGGCGGGCAGGAAGGCCTTGGTCGCGCGCCGGCTCGCATCCCGGACGCTGCGCGCGACGGTTCCCGCATTGGACCCCTGGCGGCGCGTCGCGGTGTGCAGGCTCAACGGCATGTCCAGGTGCACAGCGGCGGCCCAGAGCGGCTCGTAATCGGCATGATCGTAGCGCCGGTCCTCCGGCGGGTATTCGGTGATCATGGCACCGGCGAAGCCGCGCCGCGCGCTGCGCTCGAGCTCGGTCACCGCGTCCGGCACGTCGTCGACGTTCAGCATCGCGATGGCTTTCAGACGATCCGGGTCGGCGCTGCAAAAATCCGCCAGCCAGTCGTTGTACGCGCGAAATATCGCCGAGAGCAGCTCAGGATCCGCGACCTTGAAGTAAAACAACCCCTGGGAGGGATAGAGCACCTCGCCGGACACTCCGTCCAGCGCCATGTCCTGGAGGTGGCGCTCGGGGTTGTATCCGCCCTCGTGGACGTCGTCGAAGCGCCCGTGATCCGAGATCGTCTCAGGCGCCTCGTAACGCGCACCGGCGTTGGAGATGAGACCGATACCGGCGATGGTCTGATTGCCTTCGACCACCAGATGATCCGCGTCACCGACCCGCTCGATGCGCGGAGCACGGGCCGCGAAGCGGCGGTCGATCCGCTCCGTCCAGAGATCCGGCGGCTCGAACACGTGGGAGTCCGATGAGAGCACCGGGCCGTCGATCATGATCGGTTCCTCATTCCAGGAGTATAAGTCAGTCAAAGCCCCTGTTGCGGCGAGTAGATGGGGCTGAAGCCACGCTCGCGGGGCGCTTTGGCGGGATGTCGGCCCGGGCACGGGAACGTGCGCGGGTTGCGGGTCTCAAGCCCGGCTCCATGCGGCCACCGAATCTCAACGCTGCGTGCAGAAACACCGCGCGCTCAATGGCCTGCGACGGAGGAAACTCGCAATCGGCCGGTGCCCCGGCGTGGATTGATCAAGGCCGCTCGTTGAACCTTGGACTCAAGGGTCGCTTCGGGTCGGTAGCCGCCATCCATTTATGCGACGCCCAATGGCTTGGAGTCCTTATACTGACCCGCGGCTTACGGCTAGAAGCCGTCACTCAGTTTTCCTTGTGGTGCGGATCCGAAGGATGCTTGTAAGTGCGCTCGATCCATCCAAGCACTTCCGGCAGGTCACGCGTGCTGCGCAAGGCCCGAGGGGCAATCTGAAATACACGGGTAACAGGGGCCGGGAAGGCCCTGTCGGCGAGTCAACTGCTGAGCGGCAATTCTTGCTTGTGCTTGTTTCACTGGCTGGTATAGTCGCCGCCCCGCCGGCAGGTGTCGGACGGTTTTCTTTGTCTAAAAGCGGCAATTTCGGCCATTGCCAGAGGATATGGATAGACATGCGTCAGGCAGGTTCCTTCAGGGCATTCCTTACAATCGGATTGGCGGTCGTGTGCCTCTGCACCCCGATCCCCGTTTTTGCCGCCGAGGACAATCCAGGCGCGTGGCTTTCATTTTCTATAAGCGATGCAATTCAGTCGGGCGGCGAAGACACACGCTGGCATTACTGGGTCGATTCGCAAGCCCGCTTTTTCGATCCCGGCAGCGGGGCCAGTCAGTTTTTGATACGGCCGGCAATCGGCTACAGCTTTACCGACAGATTAAGAGGCTGGGCTGGCTATGCACGATTTCGTGCCGAAAACAGTGCCGGCGCCGTTTCGCATGAGAACCGGTACTGGCAGCAGCTCGATTGGCCTGCGGGACGTATTAAGGGTGGCAATGTGTCGATGCGGACGAGGCTCGAGCAACGGTCGGTCAGCACCGGCGAAGACGTTGGTATCGTCCTGCGCTTCCAGACCAAGTACGTCAGGGCGTTCGGCAGCGATGGAAGGAACAGCCTGGTAATCGGCATCGAGCCATTCTTCGACTTGAGGGATACAGATTGGAAAGGCCGATCGGGTCTGACCCAAAACCGTGCTTTTATCGGCATCGGCTGGCGTGTGGCCGAGAGCATATCCATCGAGACCGGATATATGAATCAATATATCTGGGTTGACGGCCGAGAGGATCGAAGTTTTCACCACGGTGTGCTCAACTTCAATATAAGGATGTGAATCTCGGCACGCCAGCTTCGAAGCGGCTATTAATAGTTTTCATTTGCGTAACATTTTGATCACGACATTTTCATTGCTTGTCCTTTTTACAACCGCATTTTGCGCAAAGCGCTATGCCCAGAAACTGCCGCCAATTAGTGTGGGGCAAGCCGGCTTCACCTCATTGCCGGTCGCGCCCACGCTGCGCTGGCCGCGTCGAGGCCGAATGGGTATCGGTGAAGAAGGTATGACCGGATATGGCTTTCGGGCCGCTGCCCGCATTATCTGGGTCGAGGAACTAGATGATTTCTTTGTGGAAACGGTCCGGGCGTTGCAACTGTACTGAGTGGCTGCTCGCTATAACCGCGACGCGTGCAAGCGTAGCTGAAACATTCAGGCTCCCGAGCTCCGTCATCGGAAGGCACGTCGCCGCGGCGATCCAGTCGTGCGTTTTTGCCGGCGGCCTCGCTTATTGACGTACATGACCTCGTCTGCGGCGTGCATCAGATCTTCGATCGTCGGGTGTTGCTTCGGATCGAACTCAACCGTGCCGGCACTGAATGCCAATTTGCCTTTCTGCCCGGGTTCGATATTCCATGCGTCGAGTTTCTTTTGCAATCGTTGCAGCACAATTCCTGTGTTGACCTTTGAGAAACCTGTGCATAAGACGCAGAATTCATCGCCACCCAACCTGGCGACAAGGTCAGCCTCGCGAAAGTTCTTCAACAGCATCTTGGCAAAGTCGATTAGCGCCTTGTCGCCCGCCTGGTGCCCGAACTGGTCGTTTATCTCTTTAAAACCGTCGAGATCAAACATTAACAAGGCAACAGATTTTTCGGCACGAGTGCAGATGGCGAGTACGTGCGCCGCGATGGCCATAAAACCCCGGCGATTAGTGATGCGCGTTAATTCATCAATCGTTGTTTGAGTGAGCGAGATCAGTTCTGCTTCAACAAGTTGCCCCATCTCCTTTAGCATCTCCGCTTCTTCTGGAGAGAACTTCCGGGCAACCCGATCCATGATGCAGAGGGTGCCGAGCCGATGCCCGTCCGGTGATTTCAGGGGGTATCCGGCGTAGAAACGGACCTCCGGTTCTTCGGCGACCAAGGGATTGTCCGTGCCGAATCGATGGTCGTTGAGGGCGTCCTCTACAATAAATACCTCATCCTTCACGATCCCTCGTCCGCGAAAAGAGATTGCGTTTGAGGTTTCAAGTGCGGGCGCCTCGCGGCGCGGCCTGAGTAACTGGCTATCCTTCTCCACCAGGCTGACCCGTGCCATCGGCACATCGAACACCCGTGCCGCCAAGCGGGTGAGTCTGTCAAAGCGGTCCTGTGGATGCGTATCGAGAATTTTCAGCGAGTGAACTGATTGCAATCTTAATGTATGGTCATGCGCGGTCGGCGGCTTAATCATTTGTGTACCATCCTTATCCAGACAACCTGAATCACTTTTTGGGTGCTGGACATCGACTAATTGGACGCGGGCCAAGGTTCAGATGCGCTGCAACAAACAAAATAGTACATAGAGCGGCGATTGAATTAATGATTTGAATCACAATTTGTGATTGGCCCCACGCCATTTTTTGTGCCCACACCTCGAACTTGTCTGCCGGCCGCGCGCCGGCCTCGTATTCTGCAGCGCAGCGATGCCGCTTACGGGCAGCAGCAGTCGCATATTGAAGCCTCGGCCGAGAAAGCACCCCGCAACGGCTGTCTTTGGTTCGGGCCGCGGAAAGCGGACTCTGATGGAACTGTGACACAGGTCACAGGGGGGCGGCAGTACGGACCGATAAGCTGAGGTCCATAGCTTCGCGGTGGAGAGGTAGATGATGTACAAGCAGTGGCTATCGGTGGCGTCCTGTATTGTTCTGGCTGTCGGCCTCATCCCAACCCATGACGCCCATGGAGGCCCCTTTGCCAGCAAGGAAAAGCAGCGCGTCAAGATTGATGCCGACTCGAAACTCACCCTCAGCGGCCTTCTAGAGGACAACGAAAAGGCGAAGAGCCTTTACGAAAGCGCCTATGGTTACGCGACATTCAACGTCCTCAAGATATCGCTGGCGTTCACTGGCGGCGGCGGCCAGGGCGTTGCAATCAACAAGGCAACCGGTGAGCGGATTTACATGCGCATGGGCACCGGCGGTTTGAATCTCGGCCTGGGCGGGCAGGTCTATAAGCTGGTGTTTCTGTTTGAGGACTCGGCGACCTTCGACGAGTTCGTGACCACTGGTTGGGAGGCGGGGGCTTCCGCGAATGCTGTGGCCGGCCCGGCGGGGCTCAACGCCGGCGCGAGTTTCATCAACGGCATTGCGGTCTACCAGATCACCGAGGCGGGCCTCATGCTGCAGGCAGATATTTCCGGTACCCATTACTGGCGCAGCAAGCTGAACCAAGGCTAGCCAGGCGTCTCGGCAGGGCACGGCGAAGCACCGTAATAGACCGCCCTCGCGGCCGATCGGCGCGACACATCCGGGTACCTGCTTCCTGTTCGCGCTAACTGCTTGCGAACAAGCCCATTAGTTGACGTTTTGCGGTAACGCGAACACGTAGATTACGTTGCTGCTGGGCCCTGGCGCTATTTCCGGTGTGAGGCTCAATAACTGGTAGACGAGGCCGCTGGGTTGTCCAGCCGCGACGGCAACGTACTGTCGGCCGTTCGCAGAGTAGCTGATCGGGAAGCCGCCTACATTTCCACCCAAGATCGTTTCCCAGAGCACTTCGCCCGTCCACTGATCATAGGCCCTGAAACGTCGGTTCACGTCGCCACCAAACAGGAGGCCTCCGCCCGTGGTGGCCACTGATGTCGTGGCTGCTCGCTGCTCGTGGTCCCACAACGTCTCGCCCGTGGAGACGGAGATCGCGGCAATGCGGCCGACATTGTCTTTGCCGGGCACGGGCACTATCCGGTAGCTGGCCCCACCGCCGACATCCGGGCTCAAGCGGGCAGCCGTCATAACCGATTCCGTGCATGTGTTCTGCAGCGGGTAGTACATCGTATGGGTGATAGGACTGTATGCCGAGGCGGAAAAGTTCTTGCCACCGAAGCCCGACGGGCAGGCGACCCTCTCGTCACCAACCTCCCGATGGCGCAGTTTTACGTTCTCGGTTGGTAGGCCGGTGATGCCATCCACTCCGGCGTATACGTTTTGCGTCACCGTTTCACGAGCCCAGAGAAATTCCCCAGTTTCCCGGTCCAAGGTCCAGACAATGCCCGTTTTGCCGGGTATGCCGGTCATGACTTTGCGGCGCTCGCCGAGCTTGAGCTTTGGGTTGATCCAGGGCACGGCGCTCGGGTTCGGACTGACCACGGTCTCGACGAGGATTCTTTCGAACACATGATCCAGATCCCACTCCGACTTGGGCTGGTGCTGGAAGTGCCATGCAATTTCACCCGTGTCGGGAACCAGTGCCAGAGTGGAATTCGTGTAGAGTTGCGCCCCTTCGCCGGTGCCCTGCAATATCGTTGGATAGGGGCGCGACGAGCCCGTGCCCCAATAGATCAGGTCAAGTTCCGGATCGTAACTGCCGGTCAGCCATACGGACGCTGGCCAACGAGATTCATAAGGAACGCCGCCCCACGTTTCATCGCCTGGTTCTCCCGGCTGCGCAACGGAGTTTCGCCGCCACAGTATCTCGCCCGTTTCCGCGTCAAGTCCAACAATGAAACAATCGGCGGGCGGCTTGCGGCCGCTGTCCATCGTCGTTGGGTAGCAGGTCTGGCCAGACACCACGACGCCGCCCACAACGATGGGTCCGGACGAATGCATGATCCCGTCCCTGTAGTCTCGAACCTTTGTCTGCCAGACCTGAGCGCCCGTTTTGATGTTGATCGCAACGACATGGGCATCCCAGGTCGAGTGATAGATGCTGTCTTTATAGATGGCTATGTTGCGAGTGCTCTCTCCTGATACGAGCTGCCTGATGTCTTCGGGAAGTTCGCGGCGATACTCCCAAAGCAGATCCCCCGAGACCGCATCAAGCGCCGTGATGACGTCTCCCGGCTCTGGTAAGAACATGATGCCCTGGTACACGAGTGGCGTGGCTTGCTGCCTTCCGGGCGCCATGCCGCGAGACCATGCAAGTTGCAGTTTGCCGACGTTCTCACGGTTGATCTGATCAAGCGGACTGTAGCCCCACGCGTCGTACGTGCGGCGCCACATGAGCCAGTCGGCTGCGTCAGGGCTGCGCAACTGCTCGTCCGTGACAGGGCCCAGATTTTCTATCTGCGCCAGCCCCGGCGCCGCGGCCAGCATCAGAGCACCAAAGAGCATCATTGCTGGCTTCATTTTCCTGAATTCCTGCGGCATCTAGATGGGGTCTTTCCGTCGACAATAACGGGCAGAGATCTCTCGCTGACGAAGCCGGTCTGAGCTTGGTGATGAGTCAGAGTCATGTCTGCTTACGGTTGCGCTTTCAGCTTGTCGAAGAATACTCTACTACTTCGATGCCGATTGCGGTTCGTTGGCCACTCAAAAGACGCTCGGACGGGCCGGTAATGCTCGATTGCGGCGAGCGTCTGCCTAAGGCTCACCCGGGGACATTCAAACACGCGGAGATGCTTCGCAAGACGCTGTGCATGGGTATAACATGACCCGAAGCCGCATACCTGTTCGAAGGGGTACCCCGATGTCTGCAGCCACGCGACCGCGCGCCCTTGCCGATCTTCCGGCGCAGCGCGCCGCCGCGCCCGAGAGTGATGCGCAGGCGCGGGCACGTTACTTCAACAGCGGTAATGCGTTTGATCTCAAGCTGCCGCCCGTGCCTGACACTGTCTTCTTGGATGAGCCGGCGCGTGCGCTGGATCCGTCCGCGCCCACCGGCCTTGTCGCGTGCGATGTGTCCGACCAGCTGCAGTGCCCAGGGCCGGCTACCAGCCCGCTGATTCTCGCGCGCTATGCCCGTATTTGCGCCGGCGAGACACTCAACGCGCGGTTTGCTGCGAGCGGCGTGTTGCACTACGTGATGCAGGGAAGCGGCACCACACGGGCGGGCAGCGAGTCGATCGCGTGGCGGGCGGGGGACGTGTTCATCACCCCGGGAGGATCGGAGCTGCGGCACACGGCCAACGCCTGCGATGCGGTGTTGTGGCTGGTCACCAACGAGCCGCATCTTGCGTTCGAATGCCTGGGTGCACCAACGGCGGATCACGCGCCGACCGGTGTCGTGCACTACCCGGCGGACGAGATTGAGCGCCAGATCGCTCTCATCCAGGAGATCGGGGGTACCGACGACATCGCCGGCGCTGCGTTGGTCTTTTCATCTGACCGCCAGGAGGCCAGCCGTAACGCGTTACCGAGCCTGACACTCGCCATGAACACACTGGCGCCGGGCACAATGCAGCGCCCGCACCGGCACAACTCCGTCGCAGTCACCCTCGTCATCCAGGGCGATCGCTGCTATTCGATGATCGACGGCGAGCGCAAGGACTGGGCGTCCTGGGTGACCACCGTCACTCCGCCGACCTCTGTGCACTCCCATCACAACGAGGGCGACGCGCTGGCGTTGTTCCTGATTGTGCAGGACGGCGGCCTCTACTATCACGCTCGCGCGATGGGCTTCGAGTTCGTCGACGCTTGAGTAGCCATCCGGCCGCGATGGAGCGCGTAACAGAAAACGGCGGCGCATCAAGCGCCGCCGTTCGTATATGCCTCGCTAAACTACGCGCTACCGTCGGGCGACCATGCCCTCCGACTGCGTGTCGGCCACGTCGAACCGGTCGAGCGTCATGACCTTGGTCCAGGCAGCAACGAAGTCGTCCATGAACTGCTGTCTGCCGTCGTTAGCGCCGTCGACTTCCGCGACAGCACGCAGCTCGGAGTGGGAACCGAAGACAAGATCAACTAACTCAATGAAATAATTTTCTTTATGCCTCGTCAACCATGGCCATGCCAGCTGCGCCCGGCATCCAACTCAAGCGCGGCGTTGCCAGAATTCGCTTCATCATCTACGGTTCTGGTCCAACAATTCGAGCCCGCGTCAATCTGGGGGTGATACAAGGGCTTGCTTTGCAACATGGCGGCCTTTTGCCGTAGTCTGACGGATTACCGGGCGTATCCAAGGGGGGATCATCATGTCTGGTTTGCACCTCACCCGTCGCGGTGCTCTGGGGCTGGCCATGGCTGCAGGGTTTGCCGCGCTGCTGAAACCCTTGCGCGCCCGGGCCGCCGACACCGTCGCAGTTCGTCGGGGCTATGCGAAAGGCCGCTTCGGCCAGCTCCACTACCGCATCGCAAAGCCCGAGAGCGCTGCCGCGCCGCCGCTGTTGTGTTTGCATTCAAGCCCCAATTCGGGCCGCACCTACGAGACGTTCTTAGGCGCCATGGGCACGGATCGCGTCGCGGTCGCGGCGGATACGCCGGGCTTTGGTGATTCCGACCCGCCGCCGGAGGCGCCCGGCATTGCGGACTACGCCGCCGCCATGGGCGATCTCATCGACACCATGGGGTTCGAGACGGTGGATGTCATCGGCTATCACACGGGTGCCATGACTTCTGTAGAGCTTGCATTGCAGCGGCCCGAGCAGGTGCGCCGGGTGATCATGATCTCGGCGCCGGTATACACCGATCAGGAGCTCAAGGAAGCGCGCGATCGGTTTGGGCCGGAGACCCTCACCCGCGACGGGTCCCATCTGGCAAAGAAGTGGGCGACCCATGTCTATTGGGCCATGCCCGGGTGGTCATTGGATCATGTCGCCACCCAGTTCCCCGATGCGCTGCGTCGGCCAGCCATTTCCTGGTGGGGGCACTACGCCGCGTTCGGGTACCCGTTGGCGGACAAGCTGCCCCAGGTTCGCCAGCCCGTGCTGGTGCTGAATCCGGAGGATGATCTGCACGAGAAGACCCTGCGGGCCAGGGCGTTGATCGCCAATGGCGAGTTTCGCGAGTTGCCCGGCTGGGGCCATGGTTTCTTGGATATTCGCACCAAGGAAGCCGCCGGCATCGTGCGCGACTTCCTGGCAGCGGGAGCGTAGCGCCATGAGCACCGCAACTGTGGAACGGCAGTATGTGGACAGCCGCTTTGGCCAGAGCCACCTCTATCGGGTCGGACCCATGGAAGATCGGGGCCATCCGCCGCTGATGTGCTTTCACATGAGCCCTTGGGGTGCCGTCTACTACGAGCCGCTGCTCCGCGCCATGGGCAAGGATCGCCTCGCTATTGCTGTGGATACGCCCGGCTTTGGCAATTCCGATGCGCCCCCCACTAAGCCGTCCATTGGCGATTTCGCCGGCGCCATGGGCGATGTGATCGACGCCTTAGGCATCGACACCCTCAACGTCCTGGGCGATCACACCGGCGCCAAGGTCGCGCTGGAGGTCGCGCGGCAGCGGCCGGATCAGGTTCAGCGTATCGTCATGCTGTCGTTAGCCGTGTGGACCGATGAGGAGATCGCCCATCGCACCGAGGAGGGCCCTCACGAGATCCACGCCGACGGTTCCCATCTGGTGGACTCGTGGGCCGGGATGGTGGAGATGAGCATGCCGGAACGTTCCCTGGATCGGCTGGGCGAGATTTTCTATGTGCGCCATGTCCATCACCAGACGGCCCATTGGGGGCACGTAGCGGCCGCTGGCTATCGGGCCAAGGATGCGCTGGGGCAGGTGGACAAACCCATCATGATTCTCAACCCAGAGGACGATCTATACACCATTACGCCGCGCGCCAAAGAATTCCTCACCCATCCGGAAAGTCATGTCCGGGATCTGCCCGGATGGGGATATGGCTTCCTGGAGGTCAAGGTGGACGAGCTGGGCGAGCTGTTGCGGGGGTTTTTGGATCAGGACGCGTAATCACAGCCTGAACCATGATGGCGAGCCAACCAATCTGCGTTCAGCATGTCGAGCGCAGCACGCCCGGATAGGTTACCGCCAACATGGCAGCGGTTGAGCGGCAGTATGTAGATACCCGCTTCGGGCAGAGTCATCTGTATCGGGCGGGGCCGGCGGCGGGCGGGGCCAGGCCGCCGCTGGTGTGCTTCCATATGAGCCCCTGGTCGGGTGTGTATTTCCAGCCGCTGCTGGCTCAGCTGGGGGAAGACCGGCTCGCCATTGCCATCGACACGCCCGGCTACGGTAACTCCGATGCCACCCCCGCTGTGCCCACCATGGCCGACTACGCCGGCGCCATGGCTGATGTGGTGGATGGGCTCGGCCTTACCAGTTTCGACGTGCTGGGCGATCGCACTGGCGCCAAGATTGCGCTCGCGCTGGCCCGCATGCGGGGCGATCAGGTGCGCCGCATCATGCTGGTCTCGCCCGTGGTGTGGACGGACCAAGAGCGCGACCGGCGGCAGACATTTCCCGAGGAGGTCCCCGCCGCCGACGGCTCCCACCTGCTGAGCGCCTGGCTGATTACCATCGGCTTGAGCATGCCGGGCCGCACGCTCGAGATGCTCGGCGATATCTTTTTCGCGCGCCATATACAGCTGAAAATTGCTCACTGGGGACGCCGCGCGGCGGCCGGTTACGACGCCCGTGCCGCGCTGGATCAGCTCAACAAACCCATCCTGGTCCTGCGCCCCAAGGATGATCTGTGGAGCTTGACGCCGCGGGTGCGGCCCCACTTGCAGCATCCGGCAAGCGAAATACGCGATCTGCCGGACTGGGGGTATGGGTTTCTGGAGGTTAAGGCGGCCGAGACGGCCGCCATAGCGCGGGAATTTCTCGACAGCGCTTGACCAGACCCGGCCCGATCAGAGCAGCGTCCGGCGGGCAGGCCGCGCCACTCAAGCTGCGTGGCATGGTGAGATATGAGCGTTGGCTGATACCCACCAGCCAACCACCCAGGGGCTGCATTCGCTGGACAGGCGTGTCTGCCGCTGCACCCGACGGGCAGCCGCTAGGACGCCGATTCAATGACCCCCGCGGCTTCATCGTAACCGCCCTGACCCGATAGCTGGGCCCAGGCAGTGAAGCCCGGCGAGGCCTTCAGGCGCCCCGCCAGGATCAGATCCCGCCATACGCCGGCCGCTTCCACGAAGTAGGGCACGCTGCCGGGGAACATCGTCAGCGACAGTGCTTCAGCAAATTCCGTTTCGTCGACGCCGTCCTCGTACGCTGCGCACAGCTGCCAGCAGAACAGGGTCCAGTTTGCCATGCAGGTGAAAACGGCGGCAGCGGCCATGTGGGCCAGGCGCGGCGGTGCACCGCCTGCGACCTGACGAAAGGCGTTCAGGTAATGGGCCCGCGGCTCAAACTCAGGCAGATGTCCTCGCCAATGCTCCTCGACAAAACAGTATGCCGCGCCGCCGCGGGCCAGCGCGGTGAGCGCCAGCAGGCTGCCCAGCTCCTCGTGAGTGCCGCCCGCATCGAAGAACTTGGGAATGTGATGGGTAGCCCGCGCCTCGTCAGTGGCCATGAGTATCGCCATCCACACGTACTCGTGATCGTGGCGGCTGAGCTGGCGCGGCGTCAGGGTCATGGCCGTATAAAGATCGTCGTAGGCGGTGAGCAACTCTGGCATGGAGGCCGCCATCAGGCCGTGATGGGGCAGCAGATAGCCGCGTTTCTCGCGGACCGCTGCGAGCAGCTTCGCTAGATGGTTGTCG
Organism: Gammaproteobacteria bacterium; assembly: GCA_041556855.1. Lineage (GTDB taxonomy): Bacteria > Pseudomonadota > Gammaproteobacteria > Steroidobacterales > JBFFHS01 > JBFFHS01. Next base: position 7,620 of record JBFFHS010000033.1, on the reverse strand, counting down.
CTCATGGCGGTGGCAACAGCCTAATCGGCCGCAAAACAATAGAACTGCGCGGCGCCGCCCGACGCTCTGAGTTGTTCCTGACTGCAGCCCAGGCTGGGGTGGGCGGAGTTCCAGGATGGGCTGGTAAAGGTGGTCACGCGGTCGTGATGCCCCACCTGGGCGCTGCCCGCACCGTTGCTGGTCCAGTTGTTGCACGTGCGATCCATGGCATCCCGATAGGCGGTGCCGTCCGGGCGCGTGCCCGTGAGGATGTCGTGCTGGTTGGGAGGAGGGTCGTATTCACCAGGCACCCGGTCGCCTTTCTCGGTCAGCGCCGTGGCCAGGTTGATCAGATTACCCGTGCGGGCCTGGGCCAGGTTATCGCCGTGCAGGTCGCCCAGGTTAACCGCAATGCGCACGCCCCTGGCATTGTGCCAGGGGCCCTGACCGATGCGGTCCCGGGCGTTGATGGCAGGGCTATCAAGGGTCGCCTGGGTGCTCAGATAGGCGCGCCAGGTTCGGTTACCGGCGCCCGCGGCTGCCGCCAGCGTTTGACAGTGCGCATCAGCTCCTTCCAGACCACCCAGGTTCGCCCCATCGTCCATACCCACGCTGGTGATAAAAAAGGTCATGGGTCCCTTGGGCGGGCGCGGCGGGATGGGTGGTATCGCGGGTGCCCCGGTCTCCTGGGCGAGGGCGGCGGGCACCTCTGCGAGTACCAGGCATACCAGGGCGAGCAGGCTGACGGTTACTGTTCTTGTTTGCATTCTCAAACGTCCCTATGACTGACCTGGGGCCATCAGGCATCGCGGAGCCATCAGTCTGTCATAGTCGCTCATGGTCCGCCAAACCGCAGCCTAGCGCCGGGAATCAGCCATAGAAACCCCGGCGAACCGGCGGCGAAGCTGCGCTGCCTTGCTGGCTTAGTCACGCCTGCCCCCGGGGGGCGTGGGGCGACTTCAGCCGCCACGACGCACTCAGCGCGGTGACGCGTTGAGGTCCACGCCCACAGGACAGTGGTCGGAGCCCAGCGCGTGCGGCCAGATGAAGGCATCCTGGACCCGCCCGGCAGCGCTCGGTGAGGCCAGCACGTAGTCGATGCGCCACCCTACGTTGTTCTCGCGGGCTTTGCCCCACTGGCGCCACCAGGTGTAGTGGTCCGGCTCGTTTGGGTGCTGCCTGCGAAAAACGTCCACCCAGCCGGCGTCAAGCCAGCGACTCACCTCAGCGCGCTCTTCCGGGAGAAAGCCGCTGTTCTTCTGATTATCTTTCGGTCGGGCCAGGTCGATGGGCTGGTGGGCGGTGTTGTAGTCGCCGACCACAAACACGGGACCGCGGCGCCGCAGCCGCGCTACACGGCTGAAAACGGCACGGTAAAAATCCAGCTTGTAGGGCACCCGGCTGTTGTCCCGGTCCTTACCGCTGCCCTTGGGGAAGTACACGCTGGCCACCACCAGGCGGCCGAAGTGGGCCTCCAGATAACGGCCCTCTGCATCGAAACGTGATTCGCCCAGGGTGGTTGCCACCTTGTCGGGCTCGCCGCGCGTATACAGCCCAACGCCGCTGTAGCCTGGCCGCTCGGCCGGTGAAAAGTAGGTATGCCAGCCCGGCGGTGCCCGGGTGGCCTCGTCCAGTTGCGCGGGGAACGCGCGGACTTCCTGCAAGGCCAGGATGTCGGCCTGAGAGCTTTCCAGAAATTTTAGAAAGCCCTTTTTGACGCACGCCCTGAGGCCGTTGACATTCCAGCTGACAATCCGGAGTGAGTGCTCGCTCATGGTTTATAAGATCGCTCGCCGCTGCGGCGGCTATCCCACGGCGTGCTTACTGCCCAGTCGGTCGAGCCCGCTCGGCCCAAACGCCGCTTTCGCCGTTGAAGTTCAGCAGCCGGTTGTTCGTGATCACCAGGGCGGCAAAGTCCTCCACCTCCAGTTCCTCCAGTTTTTCGCCGGCCTCGGTACGAATCGCCTGCCAGCCGCTCAAGACGCCATAGCCAATGATACGCTGATTGGTAAACACCACGATGGCGGCTTCCCCGACTGCTTGACCAATAAGCTTTTCGCGGGCGTTGAACTTCAGCTCATCAAAGCGGCTGAAGCGTGCGTTGGAGGCAATCAAGCGATTGCCATCCACCACCAGGTGTACCTGTTTGGGCACTGCCTCTGACGCCTGGGCCGGCGCCACGATGACACCGGGTGCAGCCAGCAGAGCGCAGCAAAGCAGGACATGCAGCCGAGCGGCCAAGGATCTCGATCTCACCGGGCTAGAACCAGGTGGGGTTCGACGGGGCAGAGATGGCAGCCGTAGGGTTCACAGCAGGGCCACGGAAGTCAGCTGCTTTTTCTGCCACCGTGGCCGGGTCAACGATGGGGATGGAGCACATGTCCGGGTTGCAGATGTACATGGCCGGGCGCCCCCGATCCGGATAGCGTCCCGGCGCCTCGAAGTGCAGGACCTTGCGGGGTTCGAATACGGCGAGGCCAGCCTCGAACAGCGCCTGGGCATCCGGATGATCGGTGTCGCCCACGATGGAAAACTCCACGTAAGCGGTGGTGACCTTCTCCAGCGCGATGGCGAACTCGCCCGTGATTCGACCTTCGCGCCGAATGATGCCGGGCACGCCCACGGCCTTCACGGCCCGTTCCGCAACCGCATCGTAGAGCGGATCCTTGGTATACACGGCCAGGTCGTAGAAGAAGCTGGCCGCCACGCCGTTGGCTTCCAAGGGTTTGCGCGGCGCGATGACCGCAGCGGTGGGGTCAGGCACGGTTGCGTAGAACCCGCCGATCTCGCCGTCATGCAGCAGTTCGAGGGTGGCGCGGCCGATTGCGTCGGCCGCATCCAGCCAGGCCTGGCGGGCGGTCACCCGGTACAGACTCAGCAGCCCGGCGCCGAAGGAAGCCTGGGCACTCAAGAACGGCCGCTCCTCGGTCACCAGGGCGTGCAGGCGCTGCTCGTGGCTGATGGCGTCGTTATCCAGAGTCTGCACCAGCCACCCGCCGGGTCTCAGCCGGCTGTCGAGGATCGTGCTGGCCGCGCGCCTGGCGGTACGCAGGTACTCCGGGTCGCCGGTCGCCTCATAGGCCAGCACATAAGCGCTGATGATCTCGCCGTTCTTGTCCGTATGCACGGCGTGGTCGATCGGCGGCAGGCCGTATTGGCGCCGCTTTTCGTCCGTGTCCAAAAGCCAGTAGTCGGCGGAGGACATCTCCCGCGGCAGGTCGCGTGGCTGGTTCTTCTGGTTGGTGTAGAAGGTACCGTCGTCGGCCATCATCCACTCGCTGAGATAGCGGTGCACCGCCGCGATGCCGTCCAGGTATTTTTGTTCGCCGGTATGTTGGTAGCCGATAGCGAACGCGGTGATGGCGTTAGCCTGCACCAGAATGCGTTTCTCCGGGATGGCCCGCAGCTTCGAATACGCCGGGGGTAGCGCCATGTCTTTAGGAAACGCTGCGAAATACACGCCGCCCCAGACGGGGTCGATAGCCTTCAGGAAGCCCGCCGAGCCTTTCACAGCGGCATCCCGCAGTTCGGCATCGTCATAGAGATGGGCGCGCAAATACAGGTGCCGCAGCCGTGAGCCGCTCTGCTCGCCGCCGATTCCCCGTTCGCTCCAACCGCCGTACTGGCGATTCAAAGATCGGTCCAACTGGGCGCGCAGGTCGTCGCGCATCCGGCTGAGATCCGTGTCCGCCGGGCTCGGCGGCGCGGCGTAAGGGGAGCGGGGATCGGGCTGCAACTGGCCCGCCTCGTGCTTGGCGATGATGTCGTCGAGAATGGGGATAAAGTTGCGCGGCAGACGGTTACCGCGCAGGGCCAGTACCTGGGTAGCATCGGGTGCCATGAAGATGGTGGCAGGCCAAGCCCAATCGGAGTAGCGCTCGCCGATATCAGGTCGGGATTCAGCATCCACTTCGATGGCTACGAAGTCGCGGTTGACGCGCTTGATCACGGCCGGATCGGTGTAGGTGATGGATTCCATGCGCGCGCATGCTGCGCAGCCCTCCATCCCCACGCTGAGCAGGATGACCTTGTTTTGAGCTTTTGCCCTCTCGAAGGCCGCCAATTCCCAATGTTGCCAGGCGATTTCGGCGGCTGAGGCCGCAGAGGCCAGGCAGCCGAGCAGCGCTGCTTGCCAGAGTACTCTCATGGCGATACCCCCTGTTCGATGCGCCCCAAAACGGTGCGCCGGTCTATGAGACGACCGGCGTGCGGTTGTTTTTATTTCCGCAGCCTGATTCTTGCCGATCGTGCGCCGTGACCCTTGGAGTGTAGGCCAAATTTGCGTGGCCGGGCGCAAATCCTCGCGCACGCCGGCGCAGAGCGGCGTGAGCAGCCGCGCTGGTGTTCCGCAGGTGCGCGGCATAGAACTCGGCGAGTACCCCAAGGGGCTCGCGCGCGGCCCCGCCTGAGGGTTACAGGCCTCTCTCCCCCGCATCCCACGTTGCATCGGGCCGCGACGCGCGGCACCTTAGGTGCGGTTCAGTGGAACCGGCGGCTGTCACCACGGCCCATCCGGTCGGAGGGCGCACACCATGATGCTCCATGCTTTTCCCATCACACCCAACAATCGCAAGGTGGTGGCCTTCATTCGCCACTTCGATCTTCCCGTGGCGGTTCACACCGTGAGTTTCAAAGACCGGGAGCAAAAGAGCCCGAGCTTTCTCAAGCTCAATCCCATGGGCCGGGTGCCGGTGCTGGTCTGCGACGAATGCACTGTCTGGGAGAGCAACGCGATTCTCTGTTATCTGGCCGGCAGGTTTCCCGATACCCGGGCACTGCCCACGGACATCGTCGGGCGCGCCCATGTCGATCGCTGGCTGCACTGGCAGAGCGCGCACCTCACCCCCATGATGGGCGCCCTGAAGACCGGCGCGGAAGATGATCCTGCCGCCCTGGCCTTATTGCTTCAGGTGCTGGAGACGGGTCTGGAAGGACAGAACTACTTGCTCGGCTCGCTCACGGTGTGTGATTTTGCGGTCGCGCCCTACCTGATGACCAAGCTGGCGAGCACACTGGATTTTTCGGGCTTTCCAGCGCTTGCGGCGTGGCGCGAGCGGGTGGCGGCGCTAGCGGGTTTTGTGGCGACCGACATGCGCCGCCGAGCGCCTTAAGATCAGGCACGCAGGCGGGCTTCCCGCCGCCGCGCAGCCTCGGTGAGCGATTTCTTGCGCAGCCTCAAGGCCGCTGGGGTGACCTCGAGCAGCTCGTCGTCGTCAATGAATTCCAGTGCTTGCTCAAGAGAAAAGCGCACGGGAGGCGTGAGCAGAATGTTCTCATCGCTGCCGGCGGCGCGGATGTTGGTGAGCTGTTTGGCCTTGGTGGGATTGACCACCATATCGCTGGCCCGGCTATTGATACCTACGATCATGCCTTCATAGACGGCATCACCATGGCTGATCATGAGTCGCCCCCGCTCCTGCAGGTTGAACAACGCGTAGGCCAGCGCCTTGCCCGTCACCATGGAGACCATCACGCCGTTGTTGCGCTGCCCGATGGTCTCCGGCACGTGGCGGTCGTAGGTTTCAAAAACGTGATAGATCAGCCCTGTGCCCGAGGTGGCGGTGAGGTACTCGGTGCGAAAACCGATCAGCCCCCGAGTGGGAATGCGGTAATCCAGGCGCACCCGACCCTTGCCGTCTGGCATCATGGCGAGCAATTCGCCCTTGCGCTCTGCCAGTCGGGTCATCACCGCACCCTGAAACGCCTCAGCGAAATCCACGGTGAGTTGTTCCCAGGGCTCCAGTCGCGCGCCGTCCTGTTCGTGAAAGATCACTTCCGGGCGCGACACGGCAAGCTCATAGCCCTCCCGGCGCATGTTCTCAATCAGCACCGCCAGGTGCAGCTCGCCGCGGCCGGAGACGCGGAATTTGTCCGGGTCTTCGGTGGGCTCGACCTTGAGCGCCACGTTGTGTTTGAGCTCCTGTTCCAGGCGCTCCCGGATTTGCCGGCTGGTGAGGAACTTGCCCTCCTGGCCGGCAAAGGGCGACTTGTTGACCTGGAAGGTCATGCTGATGGTGGGCTCATCCACCGCCAGCGGCGGCAGGCCTTCCGGTTGATCCCGGGGGCAGAGCGTGTCGGAGATGGCCAGGTCCTCGATGCCGCTGAACATGACGATGTCCCCGGCGCTTGCCGCCTCCCGCTTTTGCCGCTCCAGGCCATGAAATCCGAACAGCTCCAGCAGCCGGCCGCTGCGCACGGAGCCGTCGGCAGCAACGATGCTGACCGGGGAATTGGCATTCACTGCGCCGCGTTCGATGCGTCCGATGCCCAGCACGCCAACGTAGGGGTCGTAGTCGAGGCTGGAAACCTGCAGCTGCAGTGGGCCTGAGGGATCCACGGCGGGTGGAGTGACCTCGGCGATAATCGCTTCGAACAGCGGCGTCATGTCGCCGTCCCGAACCTGGCTGTCGCGGCTCGCATAGCCCTTCAGGGCGGACGCGTAGATCACCGAGAAGTCCAGCTGCTCATCGCTGGCGCCCAGTCGATCAAACAGATCGAAAGTTTGATCCAGCACCCAGTCCGGCCGTGCCCCGTCCCGGTCGATTTTGTTGATCACCACCAGCGGCACCAGGCCCCGGGCAAAAGCCTTCTGAGTGACAAACCGGGTCTGGGGCATGGGACCTTCCACGGCGTCCACCAGCAACAGCACGCTGTCCACCATGGACAGCACCCGCTCCACTTCGCCGCCGAAGTCGGCGTGCCCCGGCGTGTCGACGATGTTGATCAGATAGTCCTGCCAGCGAATGGCGGTGTTCTTGGCCAGAATGGTGATACCCCGTTCCCGCTCCAGCTCGTTGGAGTCCATCACCCGCTCGGGCACCGCGGCCCGCGCGCCCAGGGTGCCGGATTGCTGCAGCATCTGGTCCACGAGCGTGGTTTTGCCATGGTCCACGTGGGCAATGATGGCGATGTTGCGGATGTGTTGAAGGTCTGTCATGAGTGGGCAGGGCGCTGAGAGGCGCGGATTATAGCCTGGGGTTCGCCGCTGCACGCTGCCCGATGCACGGCCTCGAGCAGATCTGCGACCGGGCGTCAGCTGTGGAACAATGGCCAGATGCGCGTGCGTCTGAAGAACGTGAGCAAAGCCTATGCTGCCGGCAGCCAGCGACAGAGCGTTCTAGCCGACGTCAGCGCTGAATTTGCCTCCGGCCGGTTCGTGGTGCTGGTCGGGCGCAGCGGCTCGGGGAAGTCGACGCTGTTGAACCTGATCGCCGGTTTCGATGCGCCGGATGCGGGCAGCATCCATATTGCAGATCAGCTCGTAAGCGCTGGTGATGATCAGGCGCGGACCCTGTTTCGCCGCCGTCACCTGGGCTTCGTGTTTCAGTTCTTTAATCTGCTGCCCACCCTCACGGTGGCGGAGAATGTGCAGTTGCCCCTGGAGCTGCTCGACGAGCCGCTGGCCGCGGCCCGGAACCGGGTTGAGGAAGCTCTCGACGAGGTGAACATGACCGCCTACGGCGAACGCTTTCCCGAAGAGTTGTCCGGAGGCGAGCAGCAGCGCGTGGCGATCGCCCGGGCGCTGGTGCACCGGCCGGCCATCGTGTTGGCGGACGAGCCCACCGGCAATCTGGATCTGGACACCGCGCACCAGGTGATCGAGCTGCTGGATAATGCCTGTCAGCGTCATGGCACCACCCT